>DASCOB010000001.1:0-1814 GCA_036011785.1 Anaerolineales bacterium
CTACATCGAATTCGCCGGGCGCGAGCACTCGCGCCTTGAACTGGTGCTGCAACACCCCAATCTTATTGTGTTGCACACATTCAGCAAATGGGCCGGGCTGGCCGGGCTGCGCGTCGGTTACGGCGCATTCCCCACGCAATTGATGCCGCAGCTTTGGAAGACGAAGCAACCATACAATGTCAATGTCGCGGCGACGGCGGCTGCACTGGCGTCGCTTCGAGAGAGGGAGCATCAGTTGCAGATTGTGGCGGGCATGGTGCGCGAGCGCCGCCGTATGGCGGGGCTTCTCGCGGAGATTTCTTTTCTGCGCGTGTATCCAAGTCGGGCGAATTTCGTGCTCTGTCGGGTGGAGGGCCGCATCGCCTGGGAACTGCAGCAAACCCTGCAGGACGAGGGCATCTTGGTGCGGCATTTCGACAAACCGGGCCTGCGCGACCACATTCGTATTTCGGTGGGCAGGCCGGAGCACACGGATGTGCTGGTGGCGGTACTAACGCGACTGGCCCGAAGATGAAGGCGCTGCACAAGCCGGTAAAACCAAGCGTGTCATTGACACTTTAATCGGAGGTGAAATATGCGCGAAACCAACATTGAACGGCAAACTGGCGAGACTGACATCGAGGTAACTCTCAGGCTGGAGGGCAGCGGTGCGCATGATATTTCCACTGGTATCGGTTTCCTCGACCACATGCTCATGCACATTGCCGTGCATGGCTTGTTTGACCTGAATGTGCAGGCGCGTGGCGATCTGCACATCGACGCGCACCACACGATAGAAGATACCGCGCTGGCGTTGGGGCAGGCCTTCGATCAGGCGCTGGGTGATCGTAAAGGCATCGCGCGCATGGGGGCTGCTTTCGTGCCCATGGATGAAGCCTTGGCGCATGTGGCGGTCGACCTTTCCGGGCGCCCATATTCAGTGATGCAGGCTGAGTGGCACACGCCTGCCATTGGGCAGTTCCCGACCAGTCTGGTAGCACACTTTTTTGAATCGCTAGCGGTGACTATGCGGGCAAATCTGCACGCCCGTGTGCTCTACGGGCGCGATGACCATCATCAGGCCGAAGCACTCTTCAAGACGCTGGCGCGCGCGCTGGACGCGGCCACGCAGCTGGACCCGCGCCGGGGTGGTGTGGTGCCCAGTACGAAGGGCAGTCTGTGAGCGTGGAAGCATTGCGCACCCGCCCTTACCAGCCCGCCGATGAAAAAGCAGTTGTCAGTCGTTAGATGCGCTGTGATCTGGTGGTGCCGCACAACAACCCGCTCCGCGATATTCGGCGCAAACTGAAAATAAACCCTGATTGGTTTCTGGATGGCACGCTTACCGGAGAAATCGTAGCGACTTGCATGTTTGGCTATGATGGACATCGCGGCTCGATTAATTACCTGGCTGTCGCACCAGAGCAGCAGCGTGGCATTGCTGCGAAAATGATGCAAGCATCGGAAAACATATTGTGCGCTGTCGGCTGCCCAAAGATCAATCTACAGGTGCGGGATGCCAACAAAGCGGTCATCGAATTCTACGAGAGCATCGGCTATGTTGCTGAGAACATCGTGAATATGGGAAAGCGCCTCGACCATGACGAACCATATCGCGTTGATTGATCACGGCGTGGGTAACCTGCGTTCGGTAGAAAAGGCGCTGGCTGCGGTCGGCGCAAATGTCGTGCTTACTCGCGAAGCGGACGTAATCGCTGCCGCCGAGAAAATCGTGCTTCCCGGGGTGGGCGCATTTGGCGACTGTATGCGTGGGCTGCACGCCAGCAATCTGGTGCAACTTATCACGCAGCTGGCGGGTGAGCGCCCATTTTTGG
>DASCOB010000002.1:0-21055 GCA_036011785.1 Anaerolineales bacterium
TGGCGAATGCCATCGGCGCAGCGATTGCTAAGGTTGGTGGTGAGGTGGATGTTACCTTCAAGATAGATGAAGTGCCCCGGGACGAGGCGTTGGAGCAGGCAAAAACTGAAGCTATCGCCAAGACCATAAAAGCAGGGGCGTCGGAAGATACCGTTGAAATCGTGGATGTGGATGAAATCCCTCTCACCTATTTGCCGGGTAATGCCCTGCGAGTGCGTGTCAAAGCTGTAGGCGATTTGCAGTCGACCGCCTGAGTATTTCAATTAACAGGAGATAACAAATGCGATATTTGCAAGTTGAAGACATGCGCGACCTGGCCTATGGCGCGGCGATTCTCGGTACTGGTGGCGGAGGTGATCCATACATTGGCATGTTGCTTGCCGAACAAGTGATCCGCGAATATGGTCCTGTGAAATTGGTTGGTCTGGATGAAATAGACGATGATGCCTTTAGTGCATCTGTGGCTTATGTCGGCGCGCCGGTTGTGATGATTGAAAAACTGATGGGGTTTGCAGATATGGTCAAGGCCTTTCAGTCGCTTGAACGTTACATGGGACGAAAGTTCACTGCCGTGATTTCGGCCGAAATCGGCGGTGCCAATTCAATTGTGCCTGTAAGTGTAGCTGCAGCGCTTAATCTGCCGCTGATTGACGCCGACGGTATGGGACGCGCTTACCCCGAAATCCCGCTTGTCACGTGGACGTTGCATGGCATATCGGCGACACCCATGGCGATGGCCGATGAAAAGGGAAATTCGTTGATCCTTGAAACCATAGACAATCATTGGACAGAACGCTTTTCGCGCAGTATAGCGACTGACATGGGTGCCGAAGCCAGTGCAGCGCTCTATCCCGCCAGTGGATCAGAATTAAAGCGTTCATCTGTGCCGAACAGCGTGACACGGGTCATCGAGATCGGTAAAGCCATCTCAGATGCGCGTGATGCACACCACAATGTGATTGAGACTGTGCTCAAAGCGACGGATGGAATACATCTGTTTACTGGCAAGATCGTTGATGTTTTGCGGCGTATTGAAGGGGGATATTCGCGCGGGGAGTGCACGATTGAGGGGTTAGGAGATTGTCGTGGCCAAAAGATGGTGTTGCATTTCCAGAACGAGAATCTGATTGCCTTTGTTGATGATGATCCGGTGGCCGTGGTGCCTGATTTAATTACGTTGTTGGATAGTGACACGGGTGACGCGGTAACGACCGAGCATTTACGATACGGATACCGTGTTGATGCAATTGGTATACCGTGTGACCCGCAGTGGCGGACACCAGAGGGGTTGGCACTTGGCGGCCCAGCGCATTTTGGCTACGAGGTCGAATACGTTCCCATCGAGCAGCGCGCCTAGATCCTAAGGAATGAATCCGGGTTAGGATTATGACCAAGCTGAACTTTCAGGTAGGCCTCCTCATTATCCGGAAATCTCGCAGAATATCTTCCAACTAAGCATCCGCACCCCGATTTTTCTCGTGAGTTCAGGGGTCGTCACCGCCGGCGCAGCGCGACTACCGGCAGCGCGAGCGCCATTGAGTCGATGCTCTGCTCGCTTCCGTCATATTCGAGGCGGAACAGGCGCGCAATGGTGCGCAACGCGCGCGGATGCTGCTGCGCATATTCAGCGAGCACGTCGCGAGCGGCTGCGTGCTTGAGACTCTCGGCCGAGGCTGGGAATGTTCTCCTCCCGGCGGTGACGCGGACATGGGGATCCTGCATGATGTTGCGGAACCAATCTGCATGCCGGGCGTATGCGGCCACCACGTAATAACTCCCCGCAGACGCGTCGCGGTGCACCACCTCCAGCACCGCTTTGCGCGGCAGTCCGCTGCGGCGGCCGGTGTGTGTGAGCATCAAGAAACGGCTTCCGAGCAACCACCCGAGGCGCGCGCGATAGAGCAGCAGCGGCAACCGGAATAGCAGACGCAGCAGCGCTCCGGGCGGTGCAGTGCGGTGCATGGCACCGTAAGCGTATATCGGTGGCGCGGCGGAGTCAAGCAAAAGACGGTAAAATTTGTTCTTCGGCGCGCGGTTGCGCGCCGAAGAAGCCCATGAGAATACAAACCGATGTTGAAGCGGCAATCGCCCGGCGCATCACCACGGTGCTTTTCGCTACCACGAGCCTGCACTCCACGGCGATGGTGGCCATTTTCACCGTTACGTCGATTATCGCAGTGCGCCTGACAGGCAGCGACGCCTCCGCCGGGGTGCCCACCACGGTGTTGGCGCTCGGCCGTGCGGCCGGCGCCTATCCGGTCGGATGGCTGATGGACCGTCTCGGCCGCCGCATCGGGCTTTCCGCCGGATTACTCACCGCGACTGTGGGCGCGGCAACCGGGGCGCTGGCCGTGCTGCAGGACTCTTTCTGGCTCCTCCTCGGGGGCGCATTCTTCATCGGTATGTCGCGCAGCGCTGTAGAGCAAACGCGCTACATTGCTGCAGAGGTGCAACCCGCCGGAAGGCGCGCCAAGGCCATCGGTCTAATCGTGTTCTCCGGGGCGGTGGGATCGCTGGCCAGTCGTCTGGTGATGGAGTTGAACGCGCGCCTGACCGCGGCGACCGGAATCGCTAATATGGCTGGACCGTGGCTGATGGCGATTGTATTCATGGGGCTAGGGTTGCTGCTCAATCAGGCGCTGCTGCGCCCGGACCCGCTGCAGATCGGCCGGCGGCTGGTCGCCCGCACTTCTGAGCAGCGGAAAAGGGCAGTTTGGAAAGTGCGCCCGATGAGGCAGATATTCCGTCGACCGAATGTGCTCTTGGCTGCAGCTGTGATGGCGCTGGCGCAATTGAGCATGATGGTGGTGATGGTGGTCACGCCGCTACACATGGATTACGAAGGCTTCAGCACGCTCTCCATATCGAATGCGTTGATGTTGCACACGCTGGGGATGTTCGCTTTTGCCGCGCTGACTGGATGGCTGATAAACTGGCTCGGACGCGTGCCTGTGATCTGGATGGGGGCGGCGGTGCTGGCGGGGGCAGGGTTGGTGGGTTTCGCTGCCGGCACGCTGCTCTCAATCTATGCTGCCGTCTTCCTTCTCGGGCTGGGCTGGAATCTCTGCCACATCGCCGGCTCTGCGTTGCTTTCGGATGAATTGATTTCGCAGGAACGCGGAAGGGTGCAGGGCATCACCGAGGTGGTGGTAGGGGTGACCGTCGCGGTGGGAAGCCTGGCCAGTGGCAGCATCTACGGAGGCTATGGATACACGGGCGCGAACGCCGCGGTGCTTTGTATTGTGGCTGTGCTCGCGCTGGCAGTGTTTGTCGCGCGCTGGGCGGAGGCGCGCGGCGCAACCATCGCGCCTGAACTGGGTGGCGCGCCGCCCGGGTGACCGCGGCAAGGGTTGGGCGCTGGCGCGGAAGTTGCACATCCGCGACTGATGGCATCCGGGGCTGAAAACGACCACGCCGATTACTGGCACGAGATGCCCGCCCCCCGTCTGGGGTGGGAGTTGCTTTCGCGGCAGCCGCACACCATTGAAGTCGGGGACATCGTGCACGTGCAGGGCGGCAGCCTTTATTCGCGCGCAATCCGCTGGGTGACGCGCGCCTCCACTGAGGCGCCCTCATGGGCATCGCACACCGCGCTGGTGCTGCAGGTAGCAGACAACGTTACGGTGATAGACACTGTGGGAATGCGCGTCAGCGCCCGCCCGCTGCGCGCCTATCGTTTCCTGCCCTCCAAATTGCTGGTTTCGCGCGTACCAGGCGGGTTAAGCGTGTGGCAGAAGGCCAACCTTGCCGAAAAGGCGCGTGATTATGAAGGTCGGCTGTACGGCGTCTTCAAACTGCTCTCCCACGCGCTCGACCGACTGCTGGACAACCGTTACTTTTTCCGGCGACTGGCGCGCACGGATGATTACCCCATCTGCTCGTGGATGGTGGCGTACGCTTATCAACGCAGTCTCGGATTGCTGTTCGGCTGCCCGCCGAACGCGGCACAGCCCGACGACATCCTTGATTATTGCGTCGCCAGCCACTGGACGCGCGTCTGGGCCGATTCGGCGCAGACGCTGGCTGAGTGTCAGTCAGTTTATGCCCGCTGAGAGCTGAATTACCCCGGGCTTTCCCCCAGCACCAGTTCGACAGTGTGGACATCGCGCCCGCGCACAACCGAGGCGGTCACACTATCACCCGGTTGATGTGCCAGAAGTGCGTTGATGAAGGGATGCTCCTCGTCCAGCGGCGTCTCGGCCAGCGCCACGATAATATCGCCGGGTTCGATGCCCGCCTTATCCGCTGCCGATGCCGTGGCCACTCGCGTCACGTAAATGCCCCATTCCACAGGTAGGTCGTAAACCCAGGCGATGCGTGGGTTGACCGATTCCCAG
The DNA here is from genome assembly GCA_036011785.1 of Anaerolineales bacterium. Classification (GTDB taxonomy): domain Bacteria; phylum Chloroflexota; class Anaerolineae; order Anaerolineales; family UBA11657; genus CAJWGI01. The sequence continues at coordinate 4,338 of DASCOB010000002.1, forward strand.
CGGATGCCAAGGTACGGGCGCGCTACATAGCCTTTCTCGATAAGCTGCTCGCTCACCGCGCGCACCGTGTTGGAAGCCACTGCGAAACCCAGCCCTTCCGCCACCGCGTTGCCAAAGCCGTTCCCGCGCACGATGAGCGTGTTCAGACCTATGATCTGACCGGCCAGGCTGACAAGCGGTCCGCCGGAATTGCCCTGATTGATGGCTGCGTCGGTCTGAATCAGGTCTTCCAGCTGGTAACCGCGGCCAGTATCTACCATGCGCCCGGTGGCGCTGACCACACCCACTGTGACCGTGTTCTTGAAGTCTCCTAGCGGTGAGCCAATGGCGATCACGGTTTCTCCTGGCCGCAGCACATCGGAATTACCCAGCTCGGCCACACCCGGAAGCGGCGGTAGAACGCGCAGCACGGCCACATCGGCGAAGGCATCCGCGCCGATTAATTCGGCCGGGGCGGAATCCCCATCCACGAACACCACTTCCAGCGCGTTCGCTCCCTCTATGACGTGGTTGTTGGTGAGCATATACCCGTCCGCCGAGAAAATCACCCCGGAGCCCGAACCTTGCTCCTGACCACGCCCAGAGAGATTGAGCACGGTCACCACCGCAGGGCTGATGCCCTCCACCACTTCGATGACTGTAGTGTTTATCTCGACCGTACGTACCTCGACGTCCACATCCGCCGGGATCTCATTCGCGGCTGCGCTGGGAATTGCGGTCGGTGGAAGCGCAGTCGGGTTGGCCGCCGGGGTGGGTCTGGATGCCAGTGAATCTTGCACCGCGAGAAAAACCGCTGTGCCACCCGCCATTGCGCCGGCAGCAGCCGCCACCGCAACGATGATGAGCAGCGGAAAGGTGATTGCGGAGCGAGACGTCACTTTTCGCCGCGCGCCACTCGTTTCCACAGGCCGGCCGGGTAGCCCGCCATTTTGGCCAGGTCGCCAACCACGCGGATTACCGGCAGCAGCAGCAGTACTGTCACGCGCTTCGCCGGCGAGAGTGCGCCCCATAGCCCCGTGGCGCGCAACAGCGGACGGCGGATATAAGCCAGCCCGGCCAGCGCGCCCAGTGCCCAGATGGCCGGGTGCACGCTGAGCGCGGCGTAAATCCCCAGCGGCAACGCCAGTAGATAGGTGAAGTAGCGCGTGAAGTGCAGTGTGGCGAAAAGGTCGGCGTGTCCGTCGCCGGCGGCGTAGTGGAAATACTGGCGCGCGAAGGCCGCCAGCGAACCGCGCGGACGGAAATGGACCAGCGCGCCCGGCACAAAGGCAAAAGCGCCAAATCGCTCCCTCATCTTGAGATCAAAGACTACATCCTCTGAATAATCGAGCCATTCGGGGTAGCCGCCGATTGATTCCCAGGCGCTTTTGCGAAAAGCGACCGAGCGGCTGGAGGGCAGAAAGCGTGCCGGATCAATATCCTGCAGTGTGGGCAGCACGGTGGCACCCATCGCGGTTTCGAACATGGTTTGCGCGTCAGCGCGAAAGAAACCGGCGGCAAGCGCGATTTCGTCTCGCTCGAACGCGCCGGTCAGCTGCTTCAGCCAATCCGGCGCGAGGCGCACGCCGGCGTCAGTCACGGCGATGATGTCACCGCACGCCGCGCGGATGGCGGCGTTGCGTCCGGTGGAAATATTTGCTCCAGGCTGCCTCAGCGTGTGCAGCGGCAGCCGGTCACTGTACTCCGCGATGACTGCGAGCGTGTCATCGCGGCAGCCGCCGTCACAGACTATCACTTCGTCCGGCGGGCGCGTTTGCTCCACGATGGAGTCGAACAGACGGCGGGCGTGGGCGCCCTCGTTGAGTACGGTGAGCGCGAGCGAAACTTGCATAGCGGGGATTATAACGCAGGCATTTCTGCGCTTAGGCAGGATGGAAATCCGCTAGGCGCACCGGCAGCCGCCGCGCGCCCCAGTCGCCGGGTGGCCCTGCGAAGACCCCGGCGCATTGCGTGCCGCAGTGTGCACAGCTGCCTGTGTCATCAATGTTCCAGTCAGTGAGCACGTACCAGTCGCGCCCGATGACGCGCTGGCCGCATTTGTGGCACAGCGTGCTGTCGCCACCTTCATCGTGCACGTTGCCAGTGTATGAGTAGCGCGCGCCGCTCTCAGTCGCAATCTCGCGGGCGCGGGTGAGCGTGGCCCGCGGGGTGCGCGCCGTGTCGCGCATTTTCCAGTCGGGATGAAAGGCGCTGAAGTGCAGTGGCACCTGCGGGCCGAGCTGCTCGACCACCCACTCGGAAAGCGCGCGCAGCTCGCTCTCGGAATCGTTTTCGCCTGGGATGACCAGATTGGTAATCTCGAACCAGACTTCGGTCTCGTGTTTCAGGTAGAGTAAAGTGTCCAGCACGGCCTGCAGTTCTCCGCCGGCGATTTTGTGATAAAACTGCTGTGAGAACGCTTTCAAGTCCACGTTGGCCGCATCCATGTGCTGGAAGAATTCCACCCGCGGCGTGGCGCAGATGTACCCGGCTGTGACCGCCACCGTTTTCACGCCGGCCTCGCGGCAGGCCTGAGCCACATCGATGGCATACTCCATAAAGATGATCGGGTCATTGTAGGTGAAGGCCACGCTGCGGCACCCTAGCTCGCGGGCCGCGCGCGCGATGGTTTCTGGCGCAGCCCGGTCGGCCAATGTATCCATCTGCCGCGATTTGCTGATGTCCCAATTCTGGCAAAATTTGCAGGTCAGATTGCAGCCCGCTGTCCCAAAAGAGAGCACTGGCGTGCCCGGCAGAAAATGGTTGAGCGGCTTTTTCTCGATTGGATCCACGCAATAACCGCTAGAGCGACCATAGGTGGTGAGCACAATTTCACCGCCGCTGCAGGCGCGCACGAAGCAGATGCCGCGCTGCTCCTCGCGCAACCGGCAGCCGCGCGGGCACACGTCGCATTGGATGCGGCCATCCGGCAGTCGGCGCCAGTACGTCGTCGGATGTGTGTGCGCCGCAAGTGGGGTGGAGGACATTGTTCGTGCCAGACTTGATGTTGGCCGTAAAATGATTATAGTATAGATAGGCTGAAATTTACGAAGGTGCACATGCAAAACGTGAGAGCGGCAGCGGTGGCCGGACTTTTTTATCCCGATGATGCAACTGAGCTGCGCCGGAATGTACAGGCCCATCTGGCTGCCGCCGAGCCGCAGGCGGGAGGGGCGGTGCCGAAGGCCATCATCACGCCGCACGCCGGTTACCGGTATTCCGGCGCGGTGGCCGCCGTTGCTTACGCATCCTTGCGCAATGCCCGCGATGTCATCCACCGAGTGGTCATGCTCGGGCCAGCGCATCGCGTGGCAGTGCGGGGATTGGCCGCGCCCGCCGCCACGAAGTTCGTCACCCCGCTGGGCTCTGTGGAAATGGATTCCGCTGCAATAGAACTGGCGCTGCCGCTGTCGCATGTCTCCCTCTCCGATACCGCCCACGCTGAGGAGCACGGCCTGGAGGTGCAGCTCCCTTTTTTGCAGGAGATGCTGGCGTGTTTTTCACTGGCGCCGTTCGTGGTAGGTGCGGCTACGCCAGAGCAAGTCGCCGAAGTGCTCGACATACTTTGGGGCGGGCCGGAAACTCTGCTGGTAATCAGCTCCGATTTAAGCCATTTCCACGACTACGACAGCGCGCAGCATATGGACGCGGAGAGTGCGCGCTCGATTTGCCGCCTGCGGCCGCTCCGGCGCGAGCAGGCATGCGGGCGCACCCCCATCAACGGCTTGCTGCGCTTGGCGCAGCAGCGTGGCCTGCGTGCGCAGCGCCTGCAGTTGCGCAATTCCGGAGACGTTGTCGGCGGCGACAAGACGCGCGTGGTTGGTTATGGCGCTTTTCATTTTTCGTTGCCATCCAATGGCGCTCACGGATATTCGCGCGGCGAAAGAGGGACCCTGCTGCGCCTGGCCGCGGATTCAATCCAGCATGGCCTGACGCACGGAGAGGCGCTTTTGGTGCGCGCGGAAGAATTTGACCCCGCTCTGCGCGCGCAGCGCGCTACTTTTGTCACCCTGAAAATAGAGGGGAGGTTGCGCGGCTGCATGGGCAGGCTGGAAGCCATGCGCTCGCTGGCGGAAGATGTGGCGCGCAGCGCTTTCGCCGCCGCTTTCCGCGACCCGCGCTTTCCGCCGGTGACGGAGGCCGATGCCGAGCAGCTGCATATTCACATCTCGGTGCTCAGCCCGCTCGAACCGCTTCAATTTGCTTCGGAGAAGGAATTGCTGGCGCTAGTGCGACCCGGGGTTGACGGCCTGTTGCTGCAGGAAAGCAACCGGCGCGGTACGCTGCTGCCCTCGGTATGGGATTCTCTTTCGGGCGCGGATGAATTCCTGTGTCATCTCAAGAGAAAGGCGGGCTTGCCCGAGGACTACTGGAGCGATGATTTGCATGTTTCACGCTACACCGCTGTGGATGTGCAAGCCGAGTGAAAATGCAGTGATGGGCAGCGCGCGGCTGTCGCGCTCAACCCAGCAACTTCCGTTCCTAGAGGTACAGCGAAAGTAACACCAGTCCATCGGCGGTGATGAGCACTTCGTCCTCTAGTTTCACTCCATCCTGCTCGCCGACTTTGCCGGCATAGAACTCCACGCTGATAATCATGTTCTCCTGGAATTCGCCATCCGGCATCACGCTGCCACACAGCGGGTCATCCACGAACGGCAAGAACGGCGGCTCATCATCTGTGCCGGTGCCGTGCAGGATGACCGCGTACCGCTTGCAGCCGCTGCCGGCGAATGCGTTCCATGTTCACGCCGTGTTCGGCCAGCGTGCACGCCTGCCGATGGCGCGGCGGTCTCTCGGCATCGTCGCGGTCTCCTCACAAATACAGGTTCTCGCCTTCCAGTTCACGCATGCGGCGCTCGGCGAAATCATACAGCGCGGCGCTGATGGCCGGGTCGAGCGGAGGCGGCTGATAGGCAGCTAACAGCTCCTTCCAGATGGCGTTGGCGCGGCGGGGCGCATCCCAACTGCCCGCCGCGGACCAGCTCTCGTAATTAAGGCACTCTCCCAGAATGGGTTGATAATGCTCATTGGCAAAGCGCTCGAGCGTGTGCGTGGTACCGAGATGGTGACCGTCAGGCCCTACCTCGGCAATCATATCCAGCGCGAGGGTATCCGTGCTGATTTCAAACCCGTTCAGGAAGTGGCTGAACTTGGCAAGGTTATCCAGATCCATGACGATTTTCTCGCACGAGACCGTCAGCCCGCCTTCTAGCCATCCGATGGAATGCTTGATGAAGTTGGTGTGTGCCAGCACGGTTGGCCAGATTGTCCAGCTGGTTTCCAGCGCGGCCTGCGCGTCGGGGACTTTGGAGTTGTTCAGGGTTCCGTTGCCACGGCAGGGCAGCCGGTAGCGGCGGGCAAGCTGCGGTGCGACCAGCGCGGTCCAGGCCCCCTCCGGGGTGCCGAACGCCGGGCCGCCAGTTTTCATATCTACGTTCGTGGCAAACCCGCCATAAATCACCGGCGTGCCCGCGCTGATTAGCTGGGTGAATGCTATTCCGGCGAGCGCCTCTGCGTTCTGTTGTGCCAGCGCGGCGGCGACTGAAATCGGGCTCATCGCGCCGGCGAGAATGAAAGGTGTGATGATTAGTGCTTGCCCGGCGCGGGCGAAAGTTATCATGGCCCCCAACATGCGCTCGTCGTAGCGCAGCGGGCTGCTAGCATTGATTATACCGATGATGACCGGCTCGTCCGGTAGAGGGTCTCCGAACACAATCCGCGCCATTCCCATGTGATCCGCGCTGATTATGCGGCCGTGGGCGGTTGTGTTCACAGCTTTGTCGGTCATCGAAAACACGCGCGGCACGCGCTGGAGGTGGCGCACCGAGGGTGGGATTTCGGCCGGAACGATTACTTGTTCAGCGGCAAGATGAGTGACCGGGCTGACTTGGATTATGCGCAGAAAGTTCTCAAAATCCTGCATGCTTCCGGTGCGACGGCCACCATCTAAGTCCGTCACGTTGACCACGCCTCCCGGCGGCGCGAAGACGATGTTGTTGTGCCCGATTTCCAGATTGTGAATGGGGTTGCGTGCGCGCAGGGTGAATTGCTCCGGTGCACTGGCGATGGTCTCCAGCAGCAGGCTGCGGTCGATGTACACGCGCTGGCTTCCACGCTCCACGCGCGCTCCAGCGCTTTCCCATATTTGCAGCGCCTCGACGTCCATGAAGCAGATGCCGGTTTCCTCCAGAATCTTCATGGAGGCGAGATGCAATTGCTCGATTTGCTCGGGGCTACAGTACTGCAGCGGCGGCAGTGGGGATTTGGGCGGGGAGAACGGGAGCGACAGCAGTGGAGCTGCCATGTTGGAGCGCTGCTCTCTGCGGGCGTCGCGCCGGGCCCGGCGTGTGGTTTTGGCCATACGACATCTCTCCGCTTTTACTTTCGCCCGAACGCGCGCGGGGGCAAGGGATTTGTCCGCATTATATACAAAAAGAAGGTGATTTGGCGGGTTGACGGCATTTTGCCGTTTTTCGGGGTACAATGGAAACAGTCCTAGATGGACGCAGCAAAAAGATGCCTAAACGCTACGCGAACATCGCTGGCTGGGGAAAGTACACGCCGCAGCGCATCATCCCCAATGTAGAGCTGGCGCAGCAGGTGGACACCAGCGACGAATGGATTGTGGCGCGCACCGGAATCCGGCAGCGCCGCATCGTCGGCAGTGGGGAGAACAATTCGCAGATGTCCACCGACGCCAGCCGAACAGCGCTGCAACGAGCCGGCTCGCAGCCGCACGACCTGGACTTAATTATCGTGGCCACCTCCAACGGGGACGACATCACCCCGCCGGTTTCCAGCCTAGTGCATCACGCACTGGGTACACAGGTGGCACGGGTGAGCGCGCTGGCGTGGCCGCTGCGCCTGTCCGCGTGGTTGCAATGGCATGCGCACAAAATGGTCGCGCCGCTGCTCGCGCTATTGGCTGTGTTGTACTTGCCCTTCTCCGTATGGCCAAAACGCCGGCGCGCCGGACTGTAGCGCAGCGCATGAACCCACTGCAGCAACTGCAGGTGTTGGGCCAGTCTCCCTGGCACGACAACATCCGCCGCGACCAGCTCGAATCAGGGGAGCTGGCGCGCATGGTGGCCGCAGGCGACATCACCGGACTGACCTCCAACCCGACCATTTTCCAGCAGGCGATCTCGGGCAGCGATAATTACGATGCCTCCATCCGCGCGCACGCGCAGCAAGGCACCGGTGCCGAGGAGATTTTCTACGCTCTGGCCAGTGAGGATATTCAGGCTGCCGCCGACATTTTTCGACCGGTGTACGATCGTAGCGCGGGCAGGGATGGTTTCGTCAGTCTGGAGATTTCGCCCCGGCTGGCGCACGAAACCGAGGCCAGCGTGCGCGAGGCGTTGCATCTCTGGCAGAGAGTGGCGCGCCCGAATTTGATGATTAAGATCCCGGCCACCCGGCCCGGCTTGGCGGCCATCACAGCATCCATCCGCGCCGGCGTCAATGTCAACGTTACTCTGATCTTCTCGCTGCAGCGCTATGCGGACGTGATGGACGCGCACATGAGCGGACTGGAAGAGCGCCTCGCCGCCGGAGAGGATATCTCCGGGGTAGCCTCGGTGGCCAGCTTCTTCGTCAGCCGGCTGGACACGCTGGTAGATGCGCGCCTCGACGAACTGGCCGAAACCGATCCGGGCGCAGCCGAATTAATGGGCTTCACCGCCATAGCCAATGCGCGCCTCGCCTACACGCTTTTCCACGAGACCATCGGCAGTCGTCGCTGGGCAGCCCTGCAGGCGGCTGGCGCACGAGTGCAGCGCCCGCTGTGGGCTAGCACAAGTACCAAAAACCCGCGATACCGCGATGTTCTCTACGTGGAGGCGCTCATTGGCGTGGACACTGTAAATACAATGCCGCCACACACGCTGCAAGCGTTCAAACAGCATGGCCATGCGGAAGAGACCATCACTGCCGGTACGGACGCCGCGCGGGCGCACATGGCGCGGCTGGCCGACCTCGACATCGACATGGCTGCTGTCACTGATAAGTTGGAAGCTGACGGAGTGAGCGCCTTCGCACAATCGTTCGAGCGATTGTTGGAGGTAATCGAGCAGCGCAGCCGCACACTCCGCCCGGAGCGGGCATGAGATCTTGGCGCGGGTGTGGCCGGGGTTATTCGGGGCTTTTCAGGGTTTTCAGCACGCTCCAGGCAACACCCAGAGCGACGACCACCCAAAGGCTGGCGAATATTGTCATGGCTGCGCTGGCGGGCTGGGCATTCTCACAACACAATCTCGAGCAATAAACCGAGCATCGCGCCCGCGCACACATGTACGGTCAGTAGGAAGCGGTCTGACGAGTACGTCGTGATGATGTTCTCGATTGTGCTCAAGTTGTGCTTACAAATAACAGGGCCGACAGCGCCCGGCCCATGGAAATGGGCACAGTGAAAGCGGACCGGGTGCTGTCGGCGAGGCCAGTAATGCCTTCAGTACGTGCAAGAAAGGTGCCAGAAGTGTGCGCTGCTGGTTATGGCGTTTCCGCAGTGCGAAGCCGGTCTCAGTTTTCCTTCCAGCCGCCTTCGCTAGGGCGGAACTCATGGTTAACCGGCGAGATTAGCCACGAGTGCGCTGCCCCGATGCGGCCGTCTCGCGCGGCTAGCGCGAGCGCTTCGCGATCGTCGCATCTGTCGATCACCCAGTAATCCAGCAAGTGCTCTTTTTCGTCTCTGGTGCGCACTATGTATTTCATCTCGTCTCCCCGCTTCCGTGGTGTGTGTAGGCGATAATATGTGCAGGTTTCATGCCATATATGGGGTGAGTTTGGGCATGTTCTCCGCATATAGGAGCAGTAGCTGCGGCGAATCAAGGTAGCTTCCATTGCGGTCGCAGGTCCTCGACTGAGGGTGGTGCGCTGCCTCGCCGCGAGGTCGGCGCGGCCGGCTCATGATATACTTTGCATTCAGAAAGTCAGTCAATCGGGGCCTGTGGCGCAGCTGGGAGCGCGCTTCAATCGCACTGAAGAGGTCGCGGGTTCGAATCCCGCCAGGTCCACTGTAACTTTCTTTTTGGGCCCATAGCGCAGTTGGGAGCGCGTCTCAATGGCATTGAGAAGGTCGCGGGTTCGAGTCCCGCTGGGTCCACTTTTTGGCCTTTTTTTGTACAGAAAATGTACCAGAGGGAACAAAAAGACCGTCATTTGACGGTCTTTTGCTTTTGCGAAATGCAGGGTTTTGTCTACAGTTTTGCCAATACCTTCCGCAACGTGACGGCTGTCCCGATCAATGAAAGGACTACAGCATGCCCGTTCAGTTGACCGACCTCGTACCAGACCAGGAGCCCGCTAAGCTGGCCGGTGGTTTCCAGTTCACTGAGGGACCTGTGTGGCACCCGGATGGCTATCTCCTGTTCAGTGACATCCCAGCCGACGTGATTCACAAATACACATCCGACGGGACCGTGGAGATGTATCTGAGTCCGAGTCGTAACTCCAATGGACTTACGCTAGACCGCAGCGGACGGCTGGTTGCATGCGAGCACAGTGGACGTCAGGTCTCTAGGCAGGACTCCAGTGGGCAAATGGTCTCAGTTGCATCGCGGTGGGGAGGACAGCGGCTCAACAGCCCTAATGACCTCGTAGTGCACTCCAGCTGCAGCATCTTCTTTACCGACCCTCCCTACGGCATAGAGCCCGAACAGGCTGAGATCGGCCACAACGGCGTGTATCGCATAGACGCCGACGGCAGTGTCACATTGCTGGAGTCGGACTTCGCCCGCCCCAACGGTCTGGCCTTTTCGCCCGATGAGGCCATCCTATATATCGACGACTCCGAGCGCCGCAACGTGCGAGCCTTCGACGTTCAGCGAGATCTATCCATAAATAACGACCGTGTTTTCACGAACATGGACATAGAGGAAAGAGGCAGTCCGGACGGAATGAAGGTGGACACCGAAGGCCACCTCTATGTAACAGGAGCGGGCGGCGTCTGGGTGATTACTCCCGACGGCACGCATTTAGGGACCATACCGTTTCCAGAGCTCCCGGCGAACCTGACATTCGGGGGAGACGACTATCGCACACTGTTCGTCACGGCACGAACGGGTCTCTATAGCGTGCGAGTAAACGTCACCGGAATAAAGCCATGAATTCACTGTGACATTCGGAACGCAGGATAATGGAACACAGTTACAGTTTTGCCAATACCTTCCGCAACGTTACCAACTCGTTGTCGGTCAAGCCTAGATGGTCCGGCCGCTGATTGCTATCGACGCCATTGCCAAGAGAGGGATGAACGTGTTTTCTTGGGTTTTGAGGCAAAGCACGATCTGCGCCTTGAGCTTCCGCTGGATCAGGACCTACTCAATCGCACATTGGCGCAGCTGGCCCAAAGTGCGAGCCAGGCAACCTTTTCTATCTACTTCGCCGTGAAGGACGGAAATGCGCTCCGGCAAAGAGTGCTGGCGGATGCAGTGGCTCGGGCGAGGGAGAACGCTGAAACCCTGGCACAAGCAGCTGACGTGCAATTGGGCGATATCCTACGCATTGACTACGGCTGGACGGAGATTCGCGTCTCGGAAAGGATAATGGAATACGATGCATCGATGGCGCCCAGCATGCCAATGGCGGATATCGAGCCGGACGAAATAGAAGCCGGAGACAATGTGACTGTAGTATGGGCTATCGGGTGATGGCTGACCCACTGGGAGTGGGTGTATAGTTAGGATATGGCTGACTTCACGCGTGAAGAAGTTGAAGCCGTGTAGAGGGCAGTTGAGCTTGACCTCAGCTGTACCCAGCTGTGGGAAACCTGGGCACAGGCGGCCCGATAAAAGTGAGCGCTTGTAGAGGTTCAGCTATTCACGACCACGATACTCAAGCTACCTGATTTGCAGAGGGGATGGCTTGAACGCTGCCACACAGAAACACTCGCGTATGTTCTGGTTTCTTGTCCTAATTCCGCTTGGCCTGTATGTCACCCTTGTCACCGTGCTGTGGGCCTTTCAATCCCGTCTTATCTATTTCCCTGTGCGAAGAATGAGTGCCAGTCCTGCTGATATAGAGCTTTCTTACGAAACCGTTGAGTTTGAGGCTGCCGATGGAATGGACCTTTTTGGTTGGTTTGTTCCCGCCGAGAGGCCAAGAGGCGTGATACTGTTCTGCCACGGCAACGCCGGCAACATTTCGCATCGACTGGAGTCCATTCAGGTGTTTCATCGTTTGGGGTTCAGCACCTTCATTTTTGACTACCGGGGCTACGGCCAGAGCGAAGGAAAACCGAGCGAGCGGGGCACCTATCTCGATGCGGCGGGAGCCTGGCGCTACCTCGTGGAGCAGCGAAAAGTGGCCCCAACCGAGATAGTTATTTTTGGTAGGTCGCTCGGCGGTGCTGTTGCAGTCTGGCTTGCCCAAAATCACTCACCGAAAGCGCTGATCATAGAATCGACTTTCACATCAGTGCGAGACGTCGCTGCCGAGTCGTATCCTTACATCCCCGTTCGAATGCTGTCGCGTTTTGACTACAATGTCATGGATTATCTCCGTAAAGTGAATGCTCCAGTTCTGATCGTGCACAGCCGCGACGACGAAACGATATCGTTCAGCCACGGGCTTCAGCTCTTCGAGATAGCAAATGAGCCGAAGGAATTTCTCGAACTTCATGGTAATCACAATCAGGGGTTTATGATGTCAGCAGGCCGCTATGAAGCCGGTTTAACATCCTTCATTGCCAAGCACTCCCATCCATAAACAAAGTTGACACCTCGCTCTGTCAACATGATCGCTATAGGCTCAGTAAACGGACTGGTCGCGCGCTTATTTCCGTAAAACAAGCCCTGCGCATAGTTGGCGGTTGCGTACATGCCAATCTTGTTACCGAGCTAGGGCGGTGGGTTTTACATACCTACAGTCCACTATCTTGCGACTTATTCGTAAAAGGCTGTTAATTGTGCCTCTAGGACAGCATCCACTGCCAAAACATCATCGGTCGTGTTGCACAAATGTGGCGAAAGGGGTAGATTAAGAAAATACCAGACACATGAAAAATAATTGGCCTAAGGAATTAGAACGATTTATCGAAACGCAAGAATGGACGTTTGCCAAGACGTTCGCGCAGACGTGGCCGCATGAATACCTAGTCAAGGAACGCGTCGACGAGGGCATGTTCCTGGCAATGGTGAGACACATCAGGCAGCACGGTTACAAGGCGCCATTCTACCGAAGGGAGTACACCTACTTTCAACAGGATGGTAAAGTCTACTGGACGATGGTTCCAGATGAGGATGACCCCAAATGGTATCCGGTAGAGAAGGAAACTATCATCAACAGGTGTCCAGTTGAAAATACCTATGAATATCGCCTAAACAATGACACTTTACCGTAAGAAACGGTGTACTGACTAATGAGAATTGGAATTTGGGAAATTATCAATCAAAAACCAAAGCGATTGGATAATGCTTCCATAGCTTTGGAGAAACATCTTGAAGATTGGATCGAAGCAGATTCGTCATTATTGCAATCCGGCTTAGTTATTGTAGCGCGTCAAATGGCTGTTGAAGGCGGTGTTATTGATTTGCTGGCAATTGATACACAAGGTAGATGGATTGTAATTGAAATAAAACGCGGACAGCTTGATCGGGACACTGTTGCTCAGGTACAGGATTATGAGTCATGCATTGCAACAATCCCGACCAATGAATTAATAACAAAAACGAATTCGTACCTGGAGACCCGTGGACTAACAATCCAGCGGCTCCTCGAAGAACGTTCGGCAGATGACGCGATAGATCTTGATAGCCGCGATATTGAAATGGTGGTCGTTGGAGTCGGCAAGATGCCCGGTTTGGATAGGATGGCCAATCGCCTATCCAATCAATATCAAATGCCCTTATCAATTGTTTCGTTTGAAGCGGTTAAAGGTGACAATAACCAGATTTTGCTTGTCCGCGAGTTAGTGGAACCAGATTATTCTTTAGACCCAAAACCACCAAAGACGAGTACAGTCGAAGAACGCTGCGAAGAAATCTGTTCGCTTGCGGATAAAGCTGGTGTAGGTGATAGCTTTCGGGAAATATTATCTATCGCGAATGAATTGGGTTTATATACGCGCCCGTACAAAAAGAGCATCATGTATACACCCTCATCTCAACGTAATAGAATGCTTTTTACAGTGTGGGCCGAAAAAAAGAATAATGGATTGCGAATATTTGTCCGCCCGTCGATATTTGCAGAGTTTTATCCTATTTCAGAAGAGGAAGCAGCAGCCTGCTTGGATTTAGACAATACTGGTTGGCAATACATGGAAGACAAAAAGGTCACTGCGTTTCTCGACGGAGCAAAACGGCTATTTGAATCAATTGCCGAAAAGACAGGTATTTGACGTCGATATGGTAAAAGCGAATACCTATCCAGTAGGGCGGTCGGTATCCTCTAGAGTGTAGATATGGCAGATTTCACTCGGGATGAAGTTGTAGAAATAGCACACAAACTGAAAGGGGCCGATTTGCGCGGATTAGACCTGCACGAGGCCAACCTGCGCGGGGCCTACCTTAGCAATGCCGACCTGCAGGATAATGGAACTAAAGCAACACTAGCGGTCGAAGTCCAAAGCGGAGGCTTGTTCAAGATGGCAGAAAATCTGTTTGCCAAGCAGATGGAAAAGCAGATTTCTACTGATATGGCTAGTCTGAAGCGTGTCATGGGGACCTGACCTGCGTGAGACTGACCTGCATCAACCAACCATTAAGAGCCTTGGGAATTCTCGCTGTACTGATGGGTACTGCGTGTGGCGAAGTAAATTCCGACACGTCTTCGTATAAAACACCCATACCGAATCCACCTCAAGCCACACAAGTCGCGACCCGTGGAATCATACAAGGATCACAAGTTGAACAACCCGAAGACACCGACGAGGCAACTATCAATTGCTCCATCGATTCCGCTTCCAAAACAGCTACCTGTACGATTACAAAGTATGATTACGAGACAATCACATGGTCTTCAAATGCCAGCTGGTTGACATCTGGAGCCGGGACTTGGACGTTCCAGCTTGACGAGCCGACCACAGAGCTTCTAGTCCAATTGGAGCTGTGTGATAAGGGTGAGTGCCGAACAATCCAAGATTCCTTTACTCTACCTCCAGAACTGCGCGCTGCGCATGAAACAAAGGAATCAGATGCTCCCAAGCCTCAGGTGACCGACGCATCAACAAATCAGGTGGGGTCAATCGACGAACTACCAAAACCTCAAATCGACTGTGGCGGAAATACGTGGTTTGTTGGTGAAGAAATTGAATGCGGTTTCGACCCAGACAACGCACAACATGTTAACTGGACAGCGGTAGGTGGATCACCGGATTACAGCGACAGTCTGAAAGGTTTCTCAACCAGTTACGATGTCGCCGGCAGTTACACTATCGTGCTTGAAGTATGTAATCTAACCGATTGCGCCACAGAAACTCGCGAACTAAATATCATTAGTGAAGAATCTACCAGTGCAGAGCCCAGTGAAGACGCTACCGAGACCAGCCTAGCAGAAAAACTTACTGCCGTTTGCTCGTTTGACGTGTCAATACCGAAAATCTCGTGTCAAGCTAGCGGATACGCGGTTGAGAGTTCACAGCTAAAGTGGGAGTCTAATGTTTCGGGATGGAGCATGGGATCGTTGTACGAGGTTGAACTCGTAAAGGCCCGTCAACTTATCCCCGAGATCATTGTTACCCTACAACAATGTCTGGGATCTGCCTGCGAGACAGTAAAGACTTTGATCGATACGTCAATTCTGGTGCCTGGAAAAAGTGTTCAAGGCCAAGGTTTTGCCGAATTACTGGATGTTTCCGACGGCCTAGCCGGTTGGCTTTCCCAGGAAACAGTACTCTACGCGATCAGCATTACCGACCCACTCTTACCCTCAACCATAGGTGTGGTAGATGTACCCGAAGTGGCAACGGCGGCCTTTCAAGATGACGAGTATTTATACGCCGGTAGCAGGGCTGCTTTCAACATCCTTCCCGTAGGTGATCCGTTTGGAGAGCCAATTGGAACCTTCGAATCTAGGTTCGGTCCATCCGCAATCATGGTCACGGGTGGGTACGCCTATCTAACCAGGAACGACAGCCTATTGGTATTGGATGTGTCCGACCCATTTGAACCCACTGAAGCTTCCCGCTTACAGATAAATGGCAAGCATCCCAAAGACATCCAGTTTCACGCCGGCCACGCCTATATACCAGCCACTCTGGGTGGCCTGAACGTGGTCGATGTGACCGATCCTCGATATCCTTCCTTGGTTAACGTCATTCCGTTCGAGTCGCACACGACAGGTTTCAAAATCAGAGGCTCCTACGGCTATCTGGCCCGCATTGTGTCGGTCACACCCACGGAACGATGGTACGAAGGGTCATCGGTGTTTGAAGTACTGGATCTTTCTACCCCGGCCGCGCCAGTCACAGTCGGCTCGGTCACGATTCCGACCATGATTCATGATCTAGACGTTGTGGGCGACTATGCTTACGTCACCGGAGAGCAGATAACAAATCAAAAACAGGCGATTACTGTCGTGGATATCACATCTCCCGCAAATCCCCTAATAGTAGATGTCCCGGATCCCAACTTCGGAACGTCAAATCCTTACGACATTTACCTCCACAAAGGGCATGCCTATATCATGGATTCAGGTGAGGGTCTGAAAGTATTAGACCTCAACGATCCGCTCAACCCGACCATCGTAGCCAGCCTGGAATTACCGCTGCAGATGTACTGTATGCACGGGACAAGTGAAGTAATCTATCTATGTGCAGAAGAAAGATACCTAAATATCGCGGACGTAAGTGACCCGGACAATCCCGTACTCACATCTTCTGAAATCATTCCGTCTGGACTTGCCTCTACAATTGTCTTAAAAGATCGGAAGGCTTTCTTCAGTGGCGGCGGATTAAAAATCTATGATCTTACAGACCCTGAGACTCCAAAGAGACTTCCAGTGGAAAACTACGGAGTAGACACAATAGCTATCCAGGGAAATTTTATGTACAGCACAGTCGGTGAATGGGGGCTGGATGTGTGGGACATAACTGATGTTGAAAACCAAGTATTTGTTTCACGCACCAACTTCCTCATTGGAATGCCACACGATATGAGTCATGATGGTAGATGGGTGGTAGGAATAGCGAACAAGCCATATTCCATTACCTTGATTGACGTCTCAGACCCATTTTTACCTGTGGTCACCGATTCATATGTTTTCGATGATTATGCTGACACTGTTACGGTAAAGGATGACCGAGTCTATGTGCCACGAGGATCAGAGGGCGTAGACATTTTCGAGATAAGCTCAGACGGCATTCTCACACTAGTAGCAAATTATCAAACAGTTACAGCTAATTATGTCACGGCATTCGGGAATAGAGCGTATGTTTTAGGAGGGATTGACATACTCGACCTCACTGATCCATCACGACCTGCCCTGCAAGGTCGGCTTCCAAGTTACGGAATTCCGCATCGGGCAAAGGTTCACGAAGGATATCTCTACTTAGCTGACGGATACGCAGGATTAACGCTGATACCTCTAGATCCCCCTAAAACTACGGACGAGTGACACAGATTGGGCTTTGTTTGCCCCAGTTACTTGCCAAGACGAACCTCAAGCTCGCCTCTGGCTCGACTCCGAACGCAAACCTGCACCGAGAACAATACTCAGTCGCAGGTTAACCTTCAAAGCAATCAATGTAACGCACGATATAGAAAGTGCATTTGTAGGTGTAGCATGAATAATATACCTAC
>DASCOB010000003.1:0-12869 GCA_036011785.1 Anaerolineales bacterium
GTTCCAGCGCCATGGTGTGGCTGCACACCTGGCGCACTGAAAAGAATTCGCAGTCGCACTGCCAGTCTCCCCGCGCGCAGGTGACTGTGTGCCCGTTGTTGTCTCCATCGAAGCGCACGGTGAAATCATCGAAGCGGAAGCGCTCCGGCTCCTCCGCGTAACGCTTGGCTTTCTCGATTTTCCCGATCATGCCGTAGTCCATGTATGGCTCCTTTCAGGCTGTAGAATCAAAAACACACGCCGAACCGCTTCGATGTTCGCGCGTGTGTTTGCGGGGCTGTCGACCCCGGCTTGCGTTGGTATGTGTGGCAACGCCGCTCATGTGCGACTCACCTCTTGCATGTTCCTAGTATATGACTATTGAGTGCATCCGTCAATCGACGTCCACCCTACGTTGCCGAATATTAAGGTTGCTGTTCCAGCCAACCCTGCTGCTGGTAATACACCAGCGCGAGCGTTTCGCGCATGACCGCGCGGCTGCGGTACAGCGCTCCGGCGGAGGGTAGCCACGGCCAGCGCGGCGCGGGCATCTCTGTGGATGCAGTGCTCGCCACCGAGGGAACAGCTGCTAATCCCTGCGCCCTGAACGCGCCCAACGCGCGGCGCATGTGCGCCGCCGAGGTGACGAGCACAAAAGTCCGCACGTCTCGTGCGTGCAACATGGCGGCCACATTGAGGGCCTGCTCCTGCGTGTTACGCGAATTTGTTTCCAGCGCCATGCGTGCCTCCGGGACGCCGGCGCGCAGCAACTCGGCGCGTATGATTTCGCTTTCTGGTCGGGCAAGCCCCTGTGGGTCGCCGATGCCGCCAGAGAGAATCAGCGGCGCATCCGGCAGCATGCTGTGCAGACGGATGGTCTCCAGGGTGCGGAAGGCGGTGTGTGGACCAGGCGTGTTAATTTCGTAGATACTGTTTCGGAATGTGTTGCCGCCGCCGCTGAGCACCACGATGGCGTCGATATCTGCGGTCGCCTCGGATTCAACGAGGGGCGTGTAGCCACCATCAATCCGGTCCTCCAGCCAGCCCGCACCGATGGCGGTGCTCATCAACCAGTAGCTGCCCAGCAATGCCGTCAGCCAGATACGGCCCCATTTGCGTGCGCGCGGCCCGATATGCAGCGCGGCCACCCCCGCCACCATCGCCAGCAGCAGAAAAGGGACCGAGCCCGGCACCAGCAGTTCGCGCACTATCAACCTAAGCATGGTTTCTGCGCCTGCAGCGAGTGGGGGTGAGTGGAAAACGTTCGGCGCTCATGGGACCGGCTGCTCGTCCAGCATCCGCCACAGGTACCAACTTGCCGCGCTGCGGAAGGGCCGCCACGGGGATGCCACGCGACGCATGGTTTCTGCATCCGGCAGTGTGGCCAGAGTGCATAGTCGCTGCATTCCCTTGCGCACGCCTAGATCGCCCACCGGCAGCACGTCCGGACGATTGAGCGCGAATATCATGAACATGTCCGCGGTCCACGGGCCGATGCCTTTTACCCGCGTGAGCGTGACCGTGATTTCGGCGGCGCTCATCTGGTTGAAGCGCCGCGGTCGGATATCGCCCTGCAGGTAATTCCGCGCCAGCGCGTGCAGACAGGTGGCTTTCTGCCTTGAAAGGCCGGCGGAGCGCAGCCGCGCCACCGGCATGGAGCGCACGGCCGCGGGAGTGGGAAAGCGGTGTGTGGGGAAAAGCTGTAGAAAGCGCCGGCAGATTGTGGCGGCGGCTTTGCCGCTCAATTGCTGGTAGATGATTGAACGCGCCAACGACTGAAAGGAATTGCGCGTGCGCTGCAGGCGCGGCGGACCGTGGCGCTCTATCAGCGTGCGCAGGCGCGGTTCCGCGCTGCGCAGGTGCCGCAATGCGGCCTCCACGTCGAGACGGGCGGCTGCCATAGGGTTATAGCGGGTACGCCTGCGGGCGGAAGTCAGTCAGCACCGGCATCTTCTCGCGCGTCCTGGCGACGGTATCCATGTCAAGTTCGGCGGTGAGAAGCGCTGGCCGGTCGTCCGCGGCGAGCAGCGGTTTCCCCCACGGGTCTATCACCGCCGAGCCCCCACTGAAGGTTTCATCTCCGATTTCACCGGTGACGTTGACCGCGGCGATGAACATCTGGTTGTCAATCGCCCGCGCGCGCAGCAGGATGTTCCAGTGCTCGCTGCGCGCTGCCGGCCACATGGCGGGCAGTAGTGCCAGTTCAGCGCCGGCCAGAGCGTAATGGCGGAAGAGCTCACCAAAGCGCAGGTCGTAGCAGATGGCCAGAGCGGTGCGCCCCCAGGGCGCTTCCGCAAGCGCGGGTTTCTCGCCGGCCGCCAGCCATTTTTCCTCCCGCATCAGCGCGAAGAGATGTAGTTTTCTGTAAACGGCCAGTTGCTTGCCGCGGGCGCTGAACAGGGCGAATGTGTTGTAGGCGCGGCTATTGCGGCGCTCCAGAATGGAGCCGCCGATGGCCACCCCAAGCTCGGCTGCCAATTCAGCCAGCTGCGCAAAAAGGCCAGCTCGCAGCGGCGCGGCGTGGCGCTCCCAGTTTGGCAGGTCACCGCCGGTGCTCCACAGTTCCGGGAAAAGTACCAGCTCCGAGCCGCGTTGTGCGGCCTCGGTGGCCCATTCGCGCAGCTGCGCGAAGTTCACTTCCGGTTGGCCGAGCTTGGGGGTCATCTGCCCGAGAGAGATGCTGAATGTGCGCATTGTGCTGCCGCGATTATAGCATCGTGCCGGTGCGGCTTGACGGCGGGCAGGGTGGTACAATCGCTGCCATGAGTGCGCGCTGCCAGGTTTTGGAACTGGGCGAAATTGATTACCCCGCCGCGCGCAGGCTGCAATCCACACTTGCGGCTGCGCGCGCGGTCGGCGTGCGCCCCGATTGCCTGCTGCTCCTGCAGCATCCCCATACTTATACGCTGGGCCGCTCCGCGCGCCGCGAGCATCTCTTGTTTTCGGAGCGGCAGCTGCGCGCGCGCGGCGTCGCCGTGCACGCATGTGACCGCGGCGGAGACATCACCTATCACGGCCCCGGGCAACTGGTTGGCTATCCGCTGCTGGCACTGGGCCGGCCGCGGGGGGACAACGGGCGCATCCCGCGCGCTGATTATGTGGGCTACGTGCGCAACCTTGAAAAGATGCTGGTCAATGTGCTGTCGCGCTTCGGCATTATCTCTGGGCAGCTGCCGGGACTGACCGGGGTGTGGGTGCAACCCGACGTAGCCTCGCGCTGCCCGCGCTGCCCCCCCGAGGCGCGCAAAGCGCCCACGAAAATTGCCGCGATCGGGGTGAGGGTGGACCGGAACGGAATCAGCCAACACGGCTTTGCGCTCAATGTGGACACGCAGGCGGAATTGTTCGAAGGCATCGTGCCGTGCGGGTTGCGCGGGTATGGCACGGTTTCCATGGCCGTGCTGCTGCCGGAAGTGCCGACCATGCAGTCGGTGCGGGATGCAATTGTAAAGGAATTTGGACGCGTCTTCCAGCGCAAAATGCTCGCCGGGTGCCTGCCGGAAGCGGCATGAAGCCGGCGGAGAGAATTGCGATGGCAACCACGCCTATCAATCTTAAACAGCGTCCGCCGCGCCGCCCTCCGTGGATAAAAGTGCGTGCCCCCGGCGGCGAGGGTTGTGAGCGCCTGAACCGCCTGATGCGCTCCACGAGGTTGCACACCGTGTGCGAGCAAGCGCTCTGCCCAAACCTGGGCGAGTGCTGGCATGCGGGCACGGCCACATTCCTGATGATGGGCAAGGTGTGCACGCGCTCGTGTGGGTTCTGTGATGTACAGACCGGCCGCCCCGGTCCGCTGGATTGGGATGAGCCGCGCCGCGTGGCCGCGGCCGTGCGCGAGATGAATCTGGAACACGCCGTCATCACCAGCGTCAACCGCGACGAGCGCGAGGACGGCGGCGCGCCGATTTTCGCCATGGTCATTCGCGAGATTCGGCGCATGCAGGTGGGCTGTTCGGTGGAGGTGCTTATCCCCGATTTCAAAGGATCACGCGCCGTGCTGCAGACCTTGATGGCGGCGCGCCCCGATATTCTCAACCACAACGTCGAAACTGTGCCGCGGCTGTTCCGCAAGGTGCAGCCGCAGGACCGCTACGAGTGGGCACGCGCCACGCTGTGCAACGCCCGCGCAATCGATGCGGATGTGCTCACCAAAAGCGGCATTATGGTCGGACTGGGAGAGGGTATGGATGAGCTGAAAGAAACCATCGCCGAGATGCGGGGCTGGGGAGTGAACATCCTCACGGTGGGGCAATACCTGCAGCCCTCTCGCCGCCACCTGCCGATTGAACGCTATTACACACTGCAGGAGTTTGCCGAAATCAAGCGTTTCGCCCGCGAGACGGTCGGGTTCGAGTGGGTGGAGTGCGCGCCGCTGGTGCGCTCCAGTTATCGCGCCGGGGAGCAAGTACGCGCGTTGGGACGGCGCAGCACACGAGACGGCAACTGAGCCAATGCCCGGATGTTACCTTAGGTCGGTGGCAGCGGTCATCATGAGGAACGTCAAGGGTTAGAACCCCATCTTCCGGAAAACTAGCATCCACTCCACGTCAATTAGCCCGGCGGTTTCGTGTCGCTTCGGTGCCAGCCCGCGCGCGACGATGCGATCATAGCCGACCTCCTCCGTGCTGAAGCCGACGCGCTCGGCGATTTCCTGCAGGAAGGAGTGCGTGTCCAGCGGCACTTTGCGAATGACGTTGTCGCCCACCAGCAGCCCGAAATAACCGCCCGGCTTGAGCACGCGGTAGCACTGCTCGATACTGGAGCGCATATCTTGAAAATAGCGCAGCACGATGTGTGCGCGTTTGCGGTCGAGCAGGAATATCTTGCCGAGGGCGTGGTCGAGGGCGGGCAGCCCAAATGATGGCGGCTGCTGGCACTCCGCAGCCGGCACTCGTTCGGTGCCCACCAGAGCGCGATTGAGAGTGGCAAGGCTGCCATCGGGTATCAGGTTTAGCCAGTAAAGTTCCAGTTTTATTGAACGGAAATACTCCTGCGCATTGGCGTATGGGGGGGAGGTCACGATGGCATCAATGCAGTGGTCGCCGATGCCTTCCAGTGTGCGCGCATCCGAACCCTCGACCAATCGGCTTTTGGGCCGATATCCCCATACCTCGGCGAGATTGCTTAGCATGCGCATGTATTTAATTTTGCGGTCCAGAAAGGTGCGCGTGGTGCGCTCGAAGATGCGCAACGCGCGCTGCTCGACGGTGCCGGCTCTCAACCGCGCGCGCATCTGCTGGGAGATGAATGGTTTGCTTATCCGGGGGTCAGCGTTGCACACTTTTCGTACGGTGGCTGAGGCGCTCACCAGCATGAAATCGCGCACCGGCTTGGGCAGGTCGTGCGGGTTGGCGAGCAGGTATCCGAAGATGCGCGCGAGTTCTTCGCGCGCCTGCGGCAGAAACCAGGTCTCGTAGTTGGGAATCGCAGGAATGTAATCGGGCGGGTGCTCGCGCGCGCGTTCGGCCGCCTGCAGGCATCGGCGAGCGAAATCGTCTGGGTGTTCCACCAATTCGGTTTTCGCTCGCAGCAGCAGCCGCGTGAGTGGGTTGATGTCGACTCCCAGTGCGTGTATGCCCAGCATGTTGGCTTCCACCAGCGCGGTGCCCGAGCCGCAGAAAGGGTCGAGCATGGTGCTGCCCGCATGGCCGTATTCCCGCAGGAACCAGCGCGGAATATGCGGGATGAACTTGGCCGGATAGGCGTGAAACTTGTGGGTGAGGTATGTGGTGTTGGGGATTTCCGGGCAGGTCTTGCGGAAGTTGAAGTCCCGTGCCGCGTATAGCTGCGCGGTCACGACATGCGGGCTTGCGCGCCCGGTGCCGCCCCGGCAGTGGGCGCAGCCGTGGCTGCGCTCACGCTGGTATCCATTCCAACCCGAGGCGGGCGAGCGTTTCCGGCGTGGGGTTGCCGTTTCCCGCATCCCAACCGCTCATTTCATAGTACCAATCCTGCGCCTGCAAGATTTCCTCGATGTCCAGCGTCATGCCTGCGCTGGGACCTTCGCCCTGCAGCGCTCTGAAGAATTTGCCGGGCAAGCGGTCGGCGGCGCGGTCGACTCCCTCGCGGGCATTGAAGGCGCGCAGCATGTTAAGGCGCCGTTCGCCCACCTGCAGCATTTCGGCAATGCTGAAATCCTCCCAACCGGTGACGGTACGCACCAGCCGCACTGTGTCCTCCGGGCCGAAGAGCTGCCAGGCGGAACCCCAGACGAACTGACACAGGTTGGCGCTATCGAGAAACGAGTACAGGTGTTGCGTGGTCAGCGCGTAGCGCACCTTGTCGCGTTCAAGCGAATGCTCCGGTGTTGATTGGTTGATGCCGATGCTCTGCATACGCTGCGCATTGCTACGGTAATCGCTCTCCACGGCCGGGTCGTGTTCGGATGACTGGTGGTCGGCCCCGAACGGGTTGACGGCGTATATCAACCCGAGCGAGCGTTTGACCTGTGGCATGTGCGCCGGGGCCTCCGCGCCCTTGACCGTGATAAGGAACTCATGCCCCTTTCCGATGCGGTCGGCGGCCGCGCGGGAGCCCTCTGCGAGCACATCTCCGAATCCCTCGCGATTGGCGAGCATCTTGGTCAGCCGCACCATGGCGCGCGCGTCTCCCATCGGGATGGGGAAACTGACCTCTTCCGCGCTGATGAGCCCGTGCTCGAAACAGTCCATGGCCCACGCCACCGTGGCGCCCGCGCCGATTGTGTCCAGGCCGTGTTCGTTGCACAGTTGGTTCGCCAGCGCCACCGCGTTCAGGTCGCTCACACCGCAATACGACCCGAATGTTGCCAGAGTTTCATATTCCGGGCCGCCGTACCTTTCGTGCACTGCCTCGCCCTCGAATTCGGTTTCCACCGCTCGCTTGCAGCGCACTGTGCAGGCATAGCAGGTGTCGTTGCCAGTGAGAATGGTGTCGGTCATGGTCTCGCCGCTGATTGAGTCACCTTCTTTGAATTGACCGGCATTAAAGTTGTTTGTCGGCAGGCCACCGACGGCGTTCTGATAGGCCGTTACGCCAGCGGTGCCCAATGAGCGCATCTCGACCATGCCTGCGTTCTCCTCGACGGCCGCCGCCCCGGCCCGAGCGAATGCGTTCAGGCCTTTCTGGTCGGCCACTGGCAGCCGCTTCGAGCTTCCGCGCGCGACCACCGCTTTCAGTCGCTTTGCGCCCATCACCGCGCCCAATCCGGTGCGCCCCGCGGCGCGGTTGGCCATATTTATGATAGCCGCCACCCGCACTAGTTTCTCGCCCGCGGGGCCGCACTGCATTATTTCAATCTTCTTGTCGCCTAGCTCATTCTTCAGGATTTCATCGACCGTGCCGGTGGTCTTGCCCCACAGGTGGGCTGCGTCGCGCAGTTCGGCTTCCCCGTCCTTAATCCACAAATAGACCGGTTGTGGCGATTGGCCGCGCACAACAATGCCGTCGAATCCGGCGAACTTAAGCTCGGCCGGGAAAAAGCCGCCGCACTGCGAATCTCCGATTCCGTCCACCAGCGGTGAACTGGCGTTCGCGGTAAGGCGGCTCTGTCCGGAGATGGGAGCGCCGGTCAATACCGAAAGCATCAGCGTGAGGATGTTCTCAGGTCCGAGCGGGTCTGCGCCGGCGAGCATGCCGTTGAGAATGTAGTACATTCCCATGGCAGAGCCGCCCAGGTATTTCCGGTAAAACGCCTCACCGGGTTGCTCTCTGGAGATTGCGCTGTCAGTGAGGTTAACATGCAGGATTTTTCCGTGGTATCCGCGTGGCATCTAGGTCTCCATTCGGGTCTTAGGGTCGGCGTATATTGCTGGCTCGATTGTATCATCGCTCATGCGCGCGGACAAGAAATGAAAGGGGCGCTGCGACGCAGCGAGCCCCTCAGGTATAATCGATGCCGGCATGTTCGAGTTCGAAATCTTGGCCTCTGAGGGGCGGGCGCGGGCGGGGGTGCTGCATACGCCGCACGGCGCACTTGACACGCCCTTATTTGCGCCGGTGGGCACGCAGGCGGCCGTCAAGGCCGTCACTCCGGCGCAGCTACAGGAGGTGGGCGCAGCGCTGCTGCTGGCCAACACTTATCACCTTTACCTTCGACCGGGGCACAAAGTGGTGCGCGATATGGGAGGGTTGCACGCTTTCATGAACTGGTCTGGGCCAATCTTGACCGACTCGGGCGGCTTTCAGGTGTTTTCGCTCGGGGAGAGCAATCGCATTGATGATGATGGCGTTACCTTCCGCTCTCATGTGGATGGTTCCACGCATCGCTTCACGCCAGAGCACGCGATGGAAATCCAACACCAGCTGGGCGCGGACATCATCATGGCTTTCGACCAGTGTCCGGAACCCTATGACCGCGCGACAAACGAAAACGCCATGGCGCGCACGCATACCTGGGCCGGGCGTTGCAAGGCGGCGCACACGCGCTCGAACCAGGCACTTTTCGGGATTGTGCAGGGCGGCGTTTTTTCGGACCTGCGCGCTGAGTCAGCCCGTTTCATTTCCGCGCTGGATTTGCCCGGCAATGCTATTGGCGGCCTTTCGGTGGGCGAATCCAAAGATGAGCTTCGGGCAATGACCGAGCTGGTGACGGATATTCTTCCGGCCGCAAAACCGCGCTACCTGATGGGCGTCGGCTCTCCCGCTGATGTAGTGCAGGCGGTGGCGCGGGGCGTGGACATGCTCGATTGCGTGCTTCCCACGCGGCTGGCCCGCAACGCGGCCGCCATGACACGCGCCGGGCAGCTCAACATGAAGCAGGCCGCCTACGCGGTTGACCAACAGCCGGTGCAACCGGGTTGCAGCTGCTATTGCTGCGCCAACTTCAGCCGCGCCTACATTCGCCATCTGTGCATGGCGCGCGAGATTTTGGGCGCGACATTGCTCACGATGCACAACCTGCATTTGCTTCACGGGCTTATGGCGGAGATGCGCGCCGCGATTCTGAAGGGCGAATTCAACGCGTGGCAGCGCGGATTCAGGCACAATTGGGGCGCATGACTGTTTTACAGGCTGTGCTGCTCGGCATTGTGCAGGGCGTAACCGAGTTTCTGCCCATTTCCAGCTCGGCGCATCTGGTGCTGCTGCCGCACTGGCTGGGCTGGTCCTTCGACCCGCAGCTGGCCTTCACCTTCGACGTGCTCGTGCAGCTTGGGACGATTCTGGCTGTGGTGGTCTATTTTTGGGGTGAGATTCAAGCCATTATTGTGGCGACGTGGCGCGGACTCTGGCGGCGGACGCCATTTGAGAGCAAGAACGCGCGCTTGGGATGGTTGCTGCTGCTGGCCACCGTTCCGGCTGCCCTCGCCGGGCTACTTTTCAAAGGCTTTTTTGAGAGCACTTTTGACAAGCCCCGTGCCGTGGCCGCGCTACTGCTGGTTACAGCGCTGCTGCTAGTTCTCTCTGAACTGGCCGGGGCTAAAGGCCGCCATGGATTGAGTGGCGTGCGCTGGCTGGATGCGCTGCTAATCGGGTGCTTTCAGGCGCTGGCTATTCTGCCCGGGATATCGCGTTCCGGCGCAACTATCGCGGGCGGAGTGATGCTCAGGCTTGAGCGCCGGTCGGCGGCGCGCTTCAGCTTTCTGATGGCGGTGCCGGTGATGCTCGGGGCCGGGGCAGTGGCCGGCCGCGACCTGCTGGCGCAGGGTGCACTCTGGCTCTATGCGCCTGCAATTCTGGCCGGTTTTATCGCGGCCTTGCTGGTCGGGTTGCTCTCTATTCATTGGCTGCTGTCATATCTGCAGCGGCACTCGCTGCGTCGTTTCGCGTGGTATTGTGCGCTAGTCGGCGTGGCGGGCTTGCTGCTGGGTTGCAGCCCGGCACCTGTCGTCACTGCTACGGCTGCGCCCGATCCCGCGCTGCAGGTGGGTGTGGCTCCGGCCACTCACGATCTGCTTCAAGAACTGATTTCCGGCTCTCCAAGTGACGGGCAGATCGCGATTACGCCGTACTCTTCCAATCGACGGTTGCTCAAGGCAGTGCAATCCGGCGGGGTGGAGGTCGGGGTGGCGCTTTACCGCCCGAATGAGAGTACGCTGGTTGCCACTCCGCTGGCGTTGACCTCGCTGCGCATAATAGCGCATCCCCAGATTCCAATTGAAGCGCTGTCGCTGCAGCAGCTGCGCGCCGTGTTCACCGGCGCAGTCACTGATTGGGGTGAGCTGAGTGGTCCGTCCGGACGGATCAAGGTCGCCACCCGGGAACAAGGCGCAGGCGCGCGCGCCCTCTTCGACGCGCTGGTGCTGGGCGGCATGCCTCCATCGCCGGGCGCGCTTGTGCTGGCGGGCGATGATTTGATGCTGGAATATGTGGCCGGCGAAACGGGGGCGATCGGATACGCGTGGCAGGCGCTGGCCGGCGCCGAGGTCAAGCTGCTGGCCGTGACGGACGAGGGCGGCTTCAGTGTGCCGGTTTACGCGTTCACTTTCACTGAACCGGACGGCCAATTGCGAGATTGGTTGGCATGGCTGCAGGCCCGCGGGCCCGAGCAGCTGCCGGCAGGGTTTCAACCGCTGCCGTGATTACACCAGAAACGGATTGGCGCGTTTCTCCGCCCCGATGGTGGTGTCGTCTCCGTGGCCGCAGTAGACCATTGTGTCTTCGGGAAGCGGCAGGAAATGGGTGCTAATGCTGCTGAGCAATTCGGCGTGGTCGCCGCCGGGAAGGTCGGTGCGACCGATGCCTTGCTGGAAGAGCACGTCGCCGCCGAAAAGGCTGCCGCTTTCCGCATGATAAAAAGCGACATGCCCCGGGGAATGGCCCGGCACGAATATAACACTGAATTGAAAGCGACCGAGCTGCACGCTTTCGGTATGCTCCCACCACAGGGTGGGTTCATGGCTGCAATCCACCGGAATGCCCCAGACCTGCGCGCCCCCGCCGGTCCGATACATTGGAAAGTCAAGGTGATGAAGCCCGAGCGGCAGGCCGGGGTATTGCTGCATGATGCCGGCCACGCCGCCAAAATGATCGAAGTGGGCGTGGGTGAGCCAGATGGCGCGCAGCTTCCAGCCGCGCGCGGAAACGCGTCCGAGGATTTCGGGAGCATCCCAGGCCGGGTCGATGACCACACAATCGTCACAATCGTCATCAGCGATGACGAAGCAATTGGTGACCACCGGTCCGAGGGTCATTTTTTCAATCTTCAGCATGGTTCTTTCGGGCTTCCGGTGCGCATTGTGCGCCGGGACGGCGTGAGAGATTATACCAGCGCAGCGGCGGGGCGGCCATGAGATTCGGGTTCGGTCGCAACTGGCTGCGCGGATTGCTCTGGGCGCTTGCGGCGGCGGCGTGGATTGCGGTTCTTTCGCTGCCTGTGCTGGGGCTCCTGCTGGCGGTGCGCGGTGAGTTGAGCTGGCAGCCGGGAGAGAATCGGGCGTATCGCCTCTGGCTGGTGATGCAGAAAGAGGAGCGCGGGCTCGGATGGGAGGCCAGACGCCCGGTCTCTCGCAGCGTGGAGCGAGTGTGCCTGCAGACCAGCGTAGGGTTCTGGCTGTGGCATGGGCAGGGTCAGCAGACCGGGTCCAGTTTTTGTGAGTGTTACCGGCAGCGTCATGGCGCGGAAATAGAGTATCTAGGAGCGTGCGCCGAGATTGAACCCGGTTAGAATCAGGCGTTTTCCTTCTCCGCTTTGGCCTTGTTGATTACAGCCTGCTCCAGGTGAGAGGGCACCTGCTCGTGGCGCAGGTATTTCAATGTGAACACACCGCGACCCTGGGTGATAGAGCGCAGGTCGGTCACATAGTGTTGCACTTCTGCCAGCGGCACCTCGGCAGTGACGACGCTTTTGCCCCTGCCGGAATCCATGCCCTGCACTCGGGCGCGGCGGCTGTTCAGGTCGCTCATCACGTCTCCCATGTTGCCTTCAGGGACGGTGATATCTATCAGCATGATGGGCTCGAGCAGCGCCGGTCCGGCAACCGAAACAGCCTGCCTGAAAGCCTCGCGCGCAGCGATTTCAAACGCAATCGGTTTTGAATCTACCGGGTGTTCCTTCCCATCTGTGATTGCCACGAACACCTTTTCCATCGGGAAACCGGCGATGGCCCCATCGCTCATCACACCGCGGATCCCTTTTTCGATTGCGGGCATGTAGTTTGACGAGATTGAACCGCCGAAGACCTCACTTTTAAAGCGGAAATCCTCATCGCCGTCGGGCTCCATGTTCGCCTCGGTGAGCGGCTCGATGCGCATGTGCACTTCGCCGAATTGGCCCGCGCCGCCGGTCTGTTTCTTGTGGCGATACTGGCTGCTTCCGGCGCCGGTGATGGTCTCTCGGTACGGCACTTTTGGCGTGCTGGTGTCCAGCGCGGTGCCGAATTTGTTCTCCGCGCGACGCAACGCTATCTCGATGTGTTGGTCGCCCATCCCTTCCAGAATGGTCTGCTTTGTGGCCGCTTCATTGTGGTGTCCAAGGGTGGGGTCCTCCTCGCACAGGCGCGAAAGTGTGGGGCCCATCTTGGCGGAATCAGCCTGCGTACGCGGGCGCACGGCCACGGCGAACAATTTATCCGGGAACTGTGCCGCGGGGAACCGCAGCGCATGCCCCTTGTCTCCAAGCGAGTCTCCGGTTACCGTTTCGCCCAGTTTGGGGATTGTACCCAGATCGCCCGCATGCAGGCGCTGTACCGGAATCTGTTCTTTGCCGCGCATCACATGCAGGGTGCCAATGCGCTCATCGGTCTTGCGGGTGTGATTGTGAATGCGGCTGTCCGATTCTAACACGCCGGACATCACGCGCAGATAAGTCAGTCTACCGACAAACGGATCGGCAGTGGTCTTGAAAGCGAAGACTGCCTGCGGGCCGGAATCCTTTGCCTCTAGTTGTTCGCTTCGAGCGCTGGCATCGACGGAGACGGCCGGGCGCTCCGCGGGCGACGGGAAGTAGCGCGAAATACCCAGCAGCAATGCGG
>DASCOB010000004.1:0-1739 GCA_036011785.1 Anaerolineales bacterium
GAGGGCCACATGGCAGCGGCGGCGATAATGGTTGCCATGCTGCAGGAGCGGCCGGTGCACATTTGCCATGTCAGTCGCAAGGCGGAAATCGTGCTCATCCGTGTGGCGCGCGAGCGCGGCGTAGCGGTTACCTGTGAGGTGACGCCGCACCATCTTTTCCTGACGGCGGCCGATGCGCCCGCGCTCGGCGTGGGCCGCTGCGAGGTGCGCCCGCGTTTGAATTCTGCCGCAGATCAGGCCGCTCTCTGGCAGGCGCTTTCCGATGGTGTCATTGATTGTATCGCCACTGACCACGCGCCGCACACGCTTGCGGAGAAAGACAGCGAGCACCCTCCCCCAGGCTTCCCTGGCCTGGAGACTGCGCTTGCGTTGTTGCTTGGTGCGGTGCGCTCGGGTCGGCTGACGCGCGAGCGGCTGGTGGAAGTAATGCACACTAACCCGGCGCGCGTGTTCGGCGTCGCTGCGCAGCCGGAAACGTGGGTCGATGTGGATGCCGATGCGCGCTGGGAGGTGACGGGGGAGCAGCTACACTCTCGCTGTGGCTGGACGCCTTTCGAGGGCCGGCAGCTGCAGGGTCGAGTGAGAAAAGTCACCTTGTGGGGTGCGCCTGCTTTCGATGACGGCAAAGTGCTCGCCGTGCCCGGTTCCGGTCTGGATGTGACTAAAGCGCATCGATAGTATCATTGGCGAGAGGAGATTAGCAATGGCGAATCGTAATCACTTTACGCGCTCGGTCAGCCGACACTTGCCCTTCGGGGAGAAGCGCGATACGCGTTTCTACGGCATGCACATTGTCTCGGTGGAGCAGTTTGACCGCCAAGACCTGGACACCATCTTCGAGGTGGCGCGCGAAATGCGCTCGATGGTTGAACGCGTTGGTTCTTTTGACTTGCTGAAGGGCAAGGTGCTGGCGAATCTGTTTTACGAGCCTTCCACGCGCACCTCATCCTCTTTTGCGGCCGCGGTGCAGCGGCTGGGGGGAAGTGTGCTGCAGATTAACAACGTCACCTTCTCCTCGGTCTCGAAAGGCGAGGTACTGCAGGATACCATCCGCACGATGGAATCGTACACGGACGCTATCGTGCTGCGCCATCCGGAGGAGGGCTCCGCCGCAATTGCGGCCAGCGTGGCCACCAAGCCGATAATCAACGCGGGTGACGGGCCCGGGGAGCACCCCACTCAAGCGCTGCTGGACATGTTTACCATACGCGAGGAACTCGGGCGCATCGATGGCTTGACGGTGACCATGCTGGGTGACTTGAAATATGGCCGCACCGTGCACTCGCTGGCGCGCTTGCTGGCGCTGTACGACATCAGACTACACTTCGTCGCTCCCGATATTTTGCATATGCCGGCTGCGCTGGCGGAAAAGTTGAAGGAGAAAGGCATGGCGCCTTGTGAGCATGTGGATCTTGCCGATGTGCTGCCCGAGACGGATGTACTATACGTCACGCGGGTGCAACGCGAGCGTTTTGACGACCCATCCATGTACGAGGGTGTCAAAGGGAGTTACGTGGTCGCGCCAGAGACAATGGCGGCTGCCAAAGAGCGCATGATTATCATCCACCCGCTGCCGCGCGTGGACGAAATCAGCATGGAAATGGATGACGACCCCCGCGCTGCCTATTTCCGCCAGATGGAAAATGGCATGTATGTGCGCATGGCATTGTTGGCGCTGGTGCTGGGAAAGGCTTAATGCCGTCCTTCATACAGTGGCTTGAAGCCCGCGCGAGCGAGGC
>DASCOB010000005.1:0-5796 GCA_036011785.1 Anaerolineales bacterium
CTTATCTGCTTCTTGCCCGTACCGATAAGTGTGTCAATTCCCTCCATTTCCACGCCCAGACGCGCCCAGGCAAGGTTCTTCAAACCCTTGTTTCGCGAGCCCGGGTCGCACAGCCATTCGGCCACCATCGTGTCGGCGCTGATTGGCATCACGGTGAGGCCATTGCGCATTAGCACGATGTAGTCGTATTTGGCGTCATGGGCGACCTTCTCGATGGCGGCATCGCAAAGCGCCCCGGAAAGCACCCTGCGCACCTGCTCCCAACCGAGCTGCCCCCCCGGAGCCATCTCTGGTTGGTGCCCGACCGGAACGTAATAGCCCTCCCCAGCCGCCGCCGCGAAAGACAGTCCCACCAACTCGGCGCGCATCGGGTCGGTGGACGTGGTTTCGGTGTCGAAGGCGATGACACGCGCGGCGGAGAGTTTCTCAGCGAGCTCCTGAAGGGCCTCGGCATTATCCACTACCACCGTGCGCGTCGGCGCAGGCGCGGGCGCGGCCTCGACGTACTCTTTTTCGGCAGGGGCAGCGAATAGTCCAAGCTGCCGGTCGCCGAGCCCACCGGAGGGAACCTGTTCACTCCCCAACGCCGACAGCCGTTTTAGCAGCGTGCGAAATTCCAGTTCACGAAAGAGTTCCGCCACCGCGGCACGGTCGAAATTGCCCTCCGCCGGCACGGCGCAGGCTTCAAGGTCAAAATCGAGCTGCAGGTCGGTGACGATGGCCGCCAGCTTTCGGGAGAGATAAGCGTTCTCTTTATCGGCAGCGAGCTTATTCTGGAAGCGCGGCGCGATCTCGTCCAGATGCGCGTAGATGTTGTCCAGCGTAAGGTATTTTTGCAACAGCGTTTTCGCGGTCTTTTCGCCTACGCCCGCAACGCCGGGGATGTTATCGGATTTGTCGCCCACGAGCGCCTTGTAATCGACGAACTGCTCCGGCGTGACGCCGTATTTATGCGCCACATCGCGCGGGCCATAAAGCTGCGCATCCGCCAGGCTGCGGCCCGGCAGGCTGACAGAAACGCGGTCATTGACAAGCTGCAGCAGGTCGCGGTCACCGGTAACGATGACCACGCGCACGCCCGCGCGCGCGGCGAGACGGCTGAGCGAGCCGAGTACATCATCGGCCTCATAGCCCTCCCGCGTAAACACGGGGATGTCGAACGCACGCACAACCTCGTGAATGCGCTCAATCTGCGCGCGCAGGTCATCGGGCATTTTCTCACGCGTGGCCTTGTAATCTGGGAACATCTCGTCGCGAAAGGTCTTGCCGACGTCAAAGCTCACGGCGAGATAATCGGGCGATTCCTGTTCCAGCAGACGCAGCAGCACCGACGTGAATCCGAACACTCCGGCGGTAGGCTCGCCACTGCGCGAACTACCCTGGAAACCCGAACCAGTCAGCGCAAAATAAGTGCGATAGGCCAGAGCATGGCCATCGATAAGATATAGGGTTCGGGCGGCGGAGGCAGGCATGAGCGGACGCTATTATAGGCGGCGTCGGAAGACGAGGCAATCATTTCTCCCGACCGCGCGCAGCGACGTGATATAATGACCACACTAATTGACGGGGAGTCTGGTCGTGCAGACTGAGAGGCAGGCTTTGCCCTGCGACCCGCGGAACCTGCTCCGGATAATGCCGGCGAAGGGAAAATCACGATTACGCGAACCGCCTCTCCTCCCCAGAGAGGCGGTTTTTCGTTATATGCAGCAAACAGAAACGAAAGTGAAGAGGCGAGCCGTCATCGTAGCTAACGGGGAGATGTCTGCCGACACGGATTTGAAATCACTGTTGCGCGAGGATGACCTGCTCGTCGCGGCCGACGGCGGCGGGCGTTACTGCCTGCAAGCCGGCTGCACGCCACGATTTGTCATCGGCGATTTCGACTCGCTCTCAGCCGCGGAACTGGATGAACTCGCGGCTCATGGTGCGGAGGTTTTGCACCATCCCGTCCACAAGGATAAAACCGACCTGGAACTGGCGGTTGATCTGGCGATTCGAAAAGAAATCCGCGAGATCTTGGTGCTGGCGGCGCTGGGCCGCCGCTGGGATCATACTCTGGCGAATTTGTTGCTCTTAGGGCTGCCACGTTTCGCGACGGCGCACATTCTCCTGCTCGATGGCAATCAGGAAATCACGTTGCTGCGCCCCGGTACTGAAAACCTCATTCGTGGACACCGCGGCGACACCGTCTCGCTGATGGCGGTCAACGGGGATGCACGCGGCGTGACTACCGCCGGGCTGGAATACCAGTTGCAAGCCGGCCGACTGCCTTTTGGCGCAACGCTCGGCGTCAGCAACAAACTGACTGCAGCGGAAGCGACCGTCTCGCTCGAATCCGGCTGGCTTATCTGTATCGTCATCCACAATCCAAAATGGAGGGAAAAATGAAACGCTACATTTTGCTCACCCTTGTTTTGCTGGCAGCGCTGCTAGGCGCCTGCGGCAGCGCATCATCCACCCGGGTCGGCCTGCGCACTTTGACCGTAATGACGCACGACTCTTTCGCGATCTCAGAGCACGTGATCGCCGAATTTCAGGTACAGCACAACGTCACTGTGCAAATCCTGACTTCTGGCGACGCTGTCACGGCGGTCAATCAGGCCATCCTGAACAAGGATGCGCCGCTAGCGGATGTGTTCTTCGGCATCGATAATACGCTGCTCACGCGCGCGCTTGATGCTGATATTCTGGAGGCATATGCCTCGCCGCTGCTGTCCGATATCCCCGCTCAATTCAAGCTGGATGAAAAGCATCGCGTCACGCCGGTGGATTATGGTGATGTCTGCCTGAACTACGACAAAGCCTATTTCGCCGAGCACAATCTGGCGCTGCCGGATTCGCTGGAAGACCTGACCGCCCACCAATACGCCAACCTGTTGGTGGTCGAGAACCCGGCAGCCTCATCGCCGGGGCTGGCTTTCCTGCTGGCAACAGTGGGGCGCTTCGGGCCGCAGGGTTATCTGGATTTCTGGGCGGATCTGCGCTCTAACGGCGTCAAAGTAGTTGAAGACTGGGAAACAGCGTATTACACCGAATTCAGCGGCAGCAGTGGGCGCGGTCCCTATCCGCTGGTGGTCTCATATGCTTCCAGCCCGCCGGCTGAGGTCATCTTCGCTGAAGAGCCACCGGAGGAGGCGCCCACCGGTAGCGTGGTCGCCCCAGATACGTGCTTCCGGCAAATTGAATTCGTCGCCATCCTGCGTGGCAGCCAGAACCGCGACCTGGCCGAAGCTTGGGTTGACTTCATGCTCAGTCCCACTTTCCAGAACGATGTACCCATGCAGATGTTCGTTTTCCCGGTCAACCCGCACGCCACACTTCCGGCGGAATTCATCGAGCACGCGCATCTGGCCACGGAACCGGCCACGGTCGCGCCGGTGGACATCGCCGCGCACCGCGAAGAATGGATTGAGGCTTGGAGCGCAACAATGCTGCGCTGATGAAGTAAGCGTTCAATGCTCAACTCCAGAAACAAAGTTGCAGGTGGCAAGGCTAGAAAGTTGCAGGTTAACCTGCTACCGGCAACCTTCCACTCTGCGCAGTGGCTGCTGCCGCTTGCCTTCCTGGGCGTCTTCTATTTCTACCCGCTGAGCGCTATTCTGCGCTACAGCCTGGCGGAAGGCGAGCGCACCGCCAGCGCGTTGGCCGCGCTGAGCGACCCATATGTGCGCAGCACGTTGTGGTTCACCATCTGGCAAGCGGCGCTTTCCACACTACTTACCCTGCTGGTAGGGCTGCCGGGCGCATACCTAATTGCGCGCTACCGTTTTCGGGGCAAAGCGCTGCTGCGCGCCCTGTCCGCCATCCCCTTCGTCATGCCCACCGTAGTGGTAGCGGCCGGTTTCAACGCGCTGCTGGGCGCGCGCGGCTGGCTCAATCTGGGGCTGATGCGTATGCTGCAGCTGCACGCCCCTCCGCTGGCGATCATCAACACGCTATGGGTCATTCTACTGGCGCATGTTTTCTACAACACCACCATCGTGGTGAGACTGGTGGGTGACTTTTGGGCGCGGCTGGACCCGCGCCTGACGAAGGCAGCGCGCACTCTGGGCGCCACGCGTTGGCGCGCGTTCATTCAGGTCACCGCGCCCCTG
Source organism: Anaerolineales bacterium (assembly GCA_036011785.1). Lineage (GTDB taxonomy): Bacteria > Chloroflexota > Anaerolineae > Anaerolineales > UBA11657 > CAJWGI01. The sequence continues at coordinate 4,095 of DASCOB010000005.1, forward strand.
CTCGCCCCGGCAGTGCTGGCCGCCGCGCTACTGGTTTTCATCTTCAACTTCACATCTTTCGGTGTCATCCTGATCCTGGGCGGTCCCCGCTTCGCCACGCTCGAAGTCGCCATTTATCGCCAGACTCTGAACTTCTTCAACCTGCCGCTGGCGGCGCTGCTCTCCCTGCTGCAACTGCTCTGCACGCTGGGGTTGACCATCGCCTACACGCGCCTAGCAGCCCGCGTCAGTCGTCCCCTGGACGTGCGCCCGCCCCGCACCACCCAGAGTCAGCTGACCAACTGGCGCGCGCGTCTGGCTGCAGGCGTGATTATCATCGGGCTGCTGGCCTTGTTGGCGGCTCCGCTGGGCGCGCTGGCTGCCCGCTCAGTCTTCAAGTTGGAAGCTGAGCGCGGCGAACGCGGCGCGGTGACCACCGGCTTCACCCTGAATTACTATCGCGAACTTTTTGTCAACCGGCGGCAGGCACTCTTCTTCGTCACGCCCATCGAAACCATCGCAATCTCGCTGCGCAACGCCCTGCTGACGGTAGCGCTCTCGTTGGGGCTGGGTCTGCCGGCCGCCGGAATGCTGGCACGCCGCACGCGCCTGGGGCGTTGGCTGGACCCGATTCTGATGCTCCCGCTGGGCACCTCTGCGGTCACGCTGGGATTCGGCTTCATCATTGCCTTCAATCGCCCGCCCTTGAACCTGCGCGCCTCCCCGCTGTTGCTGCCGCTGGCGCACTCCCTGGTGGCATTCCCTTTCGTCATCCGCAGCCTGTTGCCCGCCTGGGCGAGCATCCGCCCGCAATTGCGACAGGCAGCCGCCGTGCTTGGCAGCAGCCCGCGGCGCGTGTGGCGCGAAATTGACCTGCCGCTCATCGGACGCGCGGCAATCGTCGCCGCCGCCTTTGCGTTTACCATTTCGCTGGGCGAATTCGGCGCGACCGCGCTGCTCTCCCGTCCCGAATTTCCTACCGTGCCGGTCGCCATCTATCGCTATCTTTCGCAGCCCGGCGCGCTCAACTACGGACAGGCGCTGGCACTGAGCACTATTTTAATGCTATTTTGTGGGGGCGGAATGTTAGCCATCGAATCGCTGCGCGTCGGCGCGGTGGGCGAAATCTGAAGAAGCAACATGCTAGAAATCCGGCGTATCTCCAAATCCTTCGGCGAAACCCCGACACTGCGCGCGGTTTCCTTCTCCGTTGCAGAGGGGGAGATAATCGCCGTGCTGGGCCCCAGCGGCTGCGGAAAATCTACGCTGCTGGGCGTTATCGCCGGGCTGCTGGTACCAGAAAGCGGCGAAGTGCGCTGGGATGGCGCGGCGCTGACTTCCGTCCCGCCGCACCGGCGCAATTTCGGTTTGATGTTCCAGGATTACGCGCTCTTTCCGCACCGCGATGTTTTCGGCAATGTCGCCTTCGGATTGCAGCAACAGCGCAGGCCTCCCGCCGCCGTGCGGGCGCGCGTTGCCGCCATTTTGGAACAGGTCGGTCTGGCGGGTTTCGCCCGCCGCGATGTGAACACCCTTTCGGGCGGCGAGCAGCAACGGGTTGCGCTGGCGCGCGCACTGGCGCCACAGCCGCGCCTGCTGATGTTGGATGAGCCGCTGGGAGCGCTCGACCGCGCGCTACGCGAGCAGCTGCTGCCCGAACTGCGCCAGATTCTCGGCGCGCTGGGACAGACGGCTATCTATGTTACCCACGATCAGGAAGAAG
>DASCOB010000006.1:0-2855 GCA_036011785.1 Anaerolineales bacterium
GCCGGGTGTGAAAGTCATCTTTCAGCGCCCGGGCGATATTGTCGTCGGGGTGCGCAGCGGCAGCATTGATTTTGGCATCACCGGGCTAGACATTGTGGAAGAGCAGCGCGCCACGCGCGGGGATGTGGTGGTGCTGCACGATGAACTCGGTTTTGGGCGCTGCACTCTGGAGTTGGCGGTGCCGGAGGGTTGGGCTGACGTGCGCTCGCTGCAAGCGCTAGCTGCCCGCATGGAGGAGCTGCCTGGCCCGTTGCGTGTGGCCACAAAGTTTCCTGAGATCACCGGAGATTACCTTTCTGCAAACGGGCTGCCCGGCTGCGAGTTGATCAGCGCGGAGGGTACGCTGGAGGTAGCGCCCGCGGTCGGTTACGCTGATATCATCGCCGACCTGGTCTCCTCCGGCCAGACTCTGCGAGACAACCGGCTGCACACTCTTTCAGATGGCTGCATTCTGCGGTCGCAGGCGGTTTTGATTGGCAATCGCGCCAGCCTGCGTGAGCGCCTCAGGGCGCTCACGGTGGCGCGCGAGATACTGGAATTTGCAGAGGCACATCTGCGCGCGCAGAGGTATTACATCGTCGTGGCCAACATGCGCGAGCCATCCGCGCAGGCGGTGGCAGAGCGCATGTTCGCGGAGACCGAACTTGGCGGGCTGCAAGGCCCCACGGTCTCGCGCGTGGTGACGCGCGAAGGGCAGACGGATTTGTGCGCGGTGGAGGTGGTGGTTCCAAAGGAGCGATTGGGGCAGGCGGTGAACGAGTTACGCGCTATCGGCGGAAGCGGGGTGGTAGTCTCGCCGGTGAGTTATATTTTCGAAGAGGAACCGGAACGCTATGCCGCGCTGCTGGCCGCATTGGACATTCGCGAAAAATGATTCGCATCATCGCTGACCTGCAACTGGCGAAAAAGACCGTGCTCTTGCGCCCTGCGGACGAGCCCGATTATCCGGCCGAACTACTGGGGGCGGTAGAGCGCCTTTTCGGCGAGCCGCTTTCACCGCCGGCGGCGGTCGCGCGGGTGCTGGCGGATGTGCGCGCACGTGGTGATTTGGCCTTGCGCGAGTGGTCGCAGCGCATCGATGGCAGCGCGCCTGACCCGCTGGCGCTCCCGGATAGCGAACTGGCTGTGGCCGCCACGGAGATTCCGGCCGATCTCGCCGAGGCGTTACAACTCGCGACGGAGCGCATCCGTGCCTTCCACGCACTTCAGCCGGTGCGCAGCTGGGAAACATCCGAGTTGGGCGGCGTGATGGGACAGCGCATGCTACCGCTGCGGCGTGTTGGAGTTTACGTGCCGGGCGGCACTGCGCCGCTGCCATCTTCGCTGCTGATGGGCGCGATTCCGGCGCAGGTGGCGGGCGTGACCGAGATTGTGGTCTGTACCCCGCCTGGGCGAGAAGGCGCACCGCTTCCCGCCGTGCTCCGCGCCGCTGCGCACATGCTGGGTATTGAGAAGATTTTCCAATTGGGTGGTGCGCAGGCGGTGGCCGCTATGGCATATGGTACTGACACGGTTCCGCGTGTGAACAAAATCGTTGGGCCGGGTAATCTGTTTGTCACCCTCGCAAAAAAACAGGTCTTCGGTGAGGTTGGCATCGATGGACTCGCCGGGCCGACGGAGACTGTCATCGTGGCTGACGATTCCGCGAACTCGGACTGGGTGGCCGCCGACCTGCTGGCGCAGGCCGAGCACGATGTGCTCGCCACCGCGATTTTACTCACCCCCTCGCGGATGCTGGCGGAGGCGGTGCAAGCGGCTGCCGGGCGACAGATGGAGAACCTGAGCCGCATCGAAATCCTCACGCGCTCGCTTCCGAGCCGGGGCGGCATTGTGCTCACCCCTGATCTGGAAACCGCGGTTGATCTCGCCGACCGGTTTGCGCCGGAGCATCTCTGTCTGGCGGTCGCGCAGCCGGAACGCTGGGCCAAGCAGGTTCGCAACGCCGGATGCCTTTTCGTGGGCGAGAGATCCTGTGAAGTGCTGGGGGATTATGTGGCCGGACCGAACCACATTCTGCCGACTGGCGGCACAGCCCGATTCGCCTCGCCACTGAATGTACTTGATTTCGTGCGCATCATGAGCGTGGTGCAGCTGGATGAGGAGACAACCGTCCGAATGAGCCCGGTCGCAGCGCTGCTGGCGGGCGCCGAGCAGCTTGACGGGCACGCAGCGGCGGCGACACAACGGATTGAAGGTATGGGGTTGTGAAATGAAGAAACTGAAATCTCGCGGGCAATCCACTGTGCGAAGCCACATAGCCGCGCTGGAGCCGTATACGCCCATTCTCCCATTCGAGGTGCTCTCGGAGCGGCTCGGGCGTCGGCCGGATGAGATCATCAAGCTGGACGCCAACGAAAACCCATACGGCCCGTCCCCGGGTGTTCGCGCCGCGCTCGCCGATGTGCCCTTCCCGCACATTTATCCCGACCCGGAGAACCGTGAGTTGCGCGCGGCTCTCGCCGATTACACCGGTATGCCGTCCGAGACCATCTTCGCGGGCGCGGGCGCAGACGAGCTGATTGACCTGATGATGCGTCTGGTTCTCGACCCCGGCGACAAGATCATCGATTGCCCGCCCACCTTTGGGATGTACACTTTCGATGCCTCCATCAACGCGGCTGAGACGATTTCGGTGCGGCGCAGGGCAGATTTCTCGCTGGATGTGGATGCAATTGAAGCAGCGGTTTCCCAGCACGCACCCAAGCTCCTCTTCCTCGCCTCGCCCAACAACCCGGATGGCAGCCTGCTGCCGGACGAGGGTTTGCTCCGTTTGCTGGAACTGCCGCTGATGGTGGTGCTGGATGAAGCCTACATCGAATTCGCCGGGCGCGAGCACTCGCGCCTTGAACTGGTGC
>DASCOB010000007.1:0-1770 GCA_036011785.1 Anaerolineales bacterium
TCGCCACCGCGATCACTGCGCGTCATCCGCTGCCTGGCGCCAACGTGATGGACCACCTGCACTTCGCGATAGACATGGGGTTGGAGTTGACGCAGCGCGTGGCAATCGAGACCATCAATCGAGTTATCGAGCAACTCGCTGTTCCGCAAGAAGATATTGCTCGATTGGCCGTATGTGGAAATCCAATCCAGCTGTCTTTGTTCGAGGGGATCGAAATTCGTGATTTGGCTTATGCTGGAAAAACCCGGCAGAAAGACTTGGGTTACGAACCACCCAAGCGCGAAGCTAAAGTGTTGCCAGCGAGCGCCATCCCTGATCTTGCCATCCCACCCGATGCCGAAGTGTATATTCCTCCTGCCATACGCCATGAAATTGGTGCGGATGCACTCGCGATGATGGTCAAAGCAGGAATGCTTGATCGGGACGAAATCTCGCTAGCCACTGACTACGGCACAAATGCAGAGATGGCGCTGAAAGTTGGGACGGAAATCTTCGTCGGTGACATTATCACCGGATCAGCAGCGGCGGGACCGGCACTGGAGGGCCAAACCATAGCCAGCGGCATGTTGGCCGCTCCCGGCGCAATCTCCGATGTGGCCCAGGAGGGTGATGGCTTCCGGTTGTTTGTGTTGAACGATGAAATGCGGAATGCACACGGTGACCTGATAGACCTCGAAACAGGCGAGGTGATGGAAAAAGGCGAGGTAAGCGCCCGGGGTATCACCGGCACCGGGACAATCGCACTGGTGAGCGAGGCGATGAAGGCTGACCTGATCCGCTTACCGGAGATTCGCACTCCAGACCGGGCTCTGCACCTTGGTCGCAAGATCGTCTTCGGTGAGAAAGATCTCGGCGAGGCAGTCAAATCCATAGGTGCCATCCGCGCGGGCCACATCACACTCGCCAAAGAAGCTGGAATACCTCCGGATGACATCCACGCAGCATACATGGCCGGCGCATCGGGGACTTACGTGGATGCACTCAAGGTACATGAGTTGGGCATGACGCCCGGTGGTGTCGACGAAATCTATCAAATTGGCAATACTTCGCTTGCCATGGCGCAAGATATAGTGCGCGATCCGCAACAATTGTGGGAGTTGGAAAAGATCGCCAGCTCCCTGCGGGCCGCGCATTGCATGTTTGCCGAATCTGAAACCTTCAAGAAGGTGTACGTGCTAGAGTTGAGTTACTGGACCGAGGGTATGCCTACTGAGATGTACCAGCAATTCTTGCAGAAGTACGGTTTTCCGGAAGTGCATCTGAACAATAAAAGTGAGCCACGCGTGACCAAGATAGCTGAGCGTGATATTGCTGATATTGGTTACCAAGGCTTGCAGGTTGTAGCAGATGTCGGCTCTACCCTAAGCGTGCGGTTCGATGGCTGTACTGGTTGCCGGATATGTGTGCGCGAATGTCCAGAAGACGCGCTCCAGCTTAAAAAGCGCGGCACGCGCGCGGAACCCTGCTTTGACATCCACATTCAGTCCGCTGAGTGTTTGGGGCTGGGATGTTTGCGCTGTCAGACCACCTGCCCGGAGAAAGTTTTCCACTGGACTGACAGCTTGGCGCAATGGACATCACAAAACTGATCAACGTTAGCTACACCGATTTGTAGCGGGAGAACCTGTCTAAAGGAGAGAATGAATATGAGTGATACAAACAGTATGCCTGGCCGTGACATTGTGTTGCGCTTTCTCAACAGAGAACCTGTTCCGCGCATGCCTGCTTTCAGCGGTATGGGCCACGTCACCGTAACCGGATTGGAGCAAT
>DASCOB010000008.1:0-2969 GCA_036011785.1 Anaerolineales bacterium
TAATAGCGGCACCGACAGCTAACTATTGACGCTAAGGCAAGGGTAACGTAACACCCCGTCGGCGTGCGCTGGCGGGGTGTTTTTTTATGTACCAGCACGCGATGCTTGCCGACCCGCTGGGAGCGGGTGTATAGTGTAATTCTCGGTTCCATGCACGAAAAAGAGCATCAGCATGTAGATTGAAACAAACCACGCCACAGTTCTCAGATAATCTTACAGGTACTACTGTGAAACCTGTCGGCTCAATCTGGGGAAATGTCATATTGTTCTCGTCGTAGTTTGTGTATGGTGTGTTTTCCAAGCCGGGGTCAGTGTTCCGGCCAGTAGCTGTGTTATGTGATGCACCGATTGCACCGTGTGCACCGTTGTAACCGTTACTCAAGAGATATTAATTCCTCCGGTAATGGGATTGAATACGTAACGGACATCTCTCGTAAGTCATCTGGGGATACCAGCCATGCGCGCGCTTCCCCACGTTCTTCTCTGGGTGCTTTGCGCAGCCGCAGACCACGCATCGCCTTACCTACCCTGCGGGAAGTAATGCGGTCGGGGTCTATATCAGAATCACCCATCTCGCATATGTACGCTGCGGCGTCAGCAATCTTTCTCGTCGGCACCTTTATCGACTTCTCATATGTAACGGTTGTATTGGTGCGAATGGTGCTAACGGTGCGTCTGAACAACGCTTGAATAATCAGCGCTGTGAAATCCGCGTGCTGCAGCGCGTTGGCTTCCGCTTGGTATTTCACTGATAGGTGGTCAATCTGCGCAAACAGACCAGAAACCCCGCATTTATCTTCCAGCCATTTCGCAATCGTCAGTGGCTGCAGCCACGCCTGCAGCGGCCTGCCACTTAGATGAGCCCTTTCGCGGGTGTGGCGTTCAAACTGTGGGATATCCGCTAAGTTTGCCAATGCCAGCGCCCACAAATCATCAGTCAGTTTGCGCAGCTTGATAGGCCAGTACTCGGTATCGTTCGGGTCAGTATTGCCCCGATTACGGTCTGTGGTGCGCTTTAGCGGCACCATGACCGCACGCGAGGCAAGGACACTATCTGGAAGATTGACAGCGCTGAAGCCTTTCGGGGAGAATGAATTCACGCGCACGTTGCGCCAACCCCTCTCCCCTGAGGGCACGCGCATCGGAACAGTGGCCCCTTTGCGATTACCCCCTAGCAGTAATTCCCGCAGCGGGTTATCTGTGTTGGACCTGTAAGTCAGCCGCTCGGCATCATCGATAAGCAACGTGCTGCCGTACTGCGCGAACGTTCTGATGGCCGCATGTGTACCACTTGGCAGTATCAATTCGGCCAGATAGCAGATTTTAGATAGCACAATCAGCAAGTTCGTTTTTCCCGTGCCGTACGGGCCAGTCGGCCAGATGTATGACGCGACCGTCAGTCCCGGCATGAACCAAGTAGACAGTGCCCAACACGCAACGTACGAGCACATTTCGGCCTGTGTGCCGAAGCTGCGGTCAAAGTCGAGGAACTCATGTACGCACAGCACCAAATCGTCAAACAATCTGGCTCCATCGGGACGGGATTTTTTCGCGCAGTAGTCGGTCACACCTTGCGGAGACCACTGCTGGCTGTCCTGCATTGGCTCATCTAATGCGATACGGAATGGGAGATCATCCAGTGGTGCCGGGTTATCATCAACGTGCAGTTTCCCGGTGCTACTAACGATGCACAGTCGCTCCTCCTCCACTACTTTCGGAGGGTCAAATTTGACCACGTTTCCCCGTTTGTCACGGCCCTCTGTTCTGGTAACTTCGAAAGGGATGTGAGTGGCCGCATACGCCACGCCATTAAAGAGGGCCAACGGCTTGTCCATTGTAGGGGCGCGATGGGCCTTCATCACCAACTTGGGGGCCGCAGGAAGCGGCTCAGGCCTCGGTGCTTCTATCAATCCCTGTAAATCCGTCAGGGTCTTGCCGCTAGCGAAATAATCATCGACGCCGATTTTCCTGTTCTCGTCCGGTGGTAGGTAGACACGCCCAACGGTGGCGTCCTTGCGTTGTAAGTGTTCAGTTAGTCGCTCCAGCGCCTTGCGGACCGATGGCTTCTGCATGACGTCACTATCAAACGCGATGTTCACTTCGCGGCCCTTCAGCGCTACATGGTCGAAATCGGCTAGGAACGTCACGCCGCCAACATCGTTCTTGCCCTTGAAGTTCCAGACGCCAAGCAGCGCAATGGCACAAGCGCCCTGTGAAGCCAAGCTATCAGATTTCTTCACACCCTCTGTGAGCCACAACGGAATATCTGGGTCGCCCAGCATTGGCCGGCACTTTGGGGGGCAGTCCACCCGCAGAGCCGCGGCCTTGGGAGTCGCGTATCGCAATTTCTTCTGCGGATACGTTCCATCTGGATTCTTAGGCTTCTTCTTGTCATCCCAACAGAATTCGTTGTCGAACCTGAGCTGGAAGAGCCCGTTGCCGCCATCCGTGAAATGAACCGGAATCAGCAGACCGGGTCGACGATGGCCTAAAATGAACCCAAGCGCGGCCAACTCTGAGACACGCTCCTGCGGGACGCTTCTGTACCCACGGGCCTTTATCACCTCGTCTGAAATCGCAGAGCCGCGACTAAGTAACTTGTCGTGCTCGGGTGAGAGGCCAATCATGTGGCACGACCTTCCGGCGGTTGGGTCTCGGGGGCCGGTTCGATTTTCACTGCTTTTACCGCCTGCCCAATCAACCAGCGGACGGCATCTGATTTAGTGCGCTGTAATCGGGCCGCGAGGGCAGTCAGCATTCTCCTCTCAGTTGTGCTCAATCTCATCGCGAAACTACGGGTTCGTTTCATGGTATTAGCTCCTATTAACTGAAAACGCCTTGCGTATGCTCTACTACGTAAGGCGCCAGAAAGCTCCTGGCAAATTGCCAGAAAGCTTCTGGCAATTTGCCGTGGGTTTGTTGCAGGCCTACAAGCTGCTACCTATTCCATGAAATCTCCTCCTGCGATG
>DASCOB010000009.1:0-3413 GCA_036011785.1 Anaerolineales bacterium
AAAATCTCGTTTTCACAAGGAGAATAAAATGGACGACATTCGCGCAGACATGCTTAAAGGATGGAAGTCATCCTGGGAGAGTTACGTAAAGACTCTCACCATGATGCAAGAACAGGGAGAAAGGATGCTTGATCTACTCCTCGCCCATAGTGATACTGGGCATGATGAGGCAAAAAAGCTGATCAAGGAGGGAGTAGCCAACACCCAGCAGGCACAAAAATCCTATGTTCAAGCGGTTGAGGAGAATCTTCAAAAGATCGAAGAACTTGTCGGCGAAGAATAGACGAATGAGAGCCTGTTGCAAAATTAAACTGTAAACGGCCACAATCTGCATTTTCAGTTTTTGCCATTGCGGCAGGCTCTCTAACCAGTATGATGGTTCAAATAATAATTTCCTTTATCGAATCTTGATGAATTCGCAAAAAGACTTGGTTGAGCGCAGAGCTCGCAGAGAACACATAACAATAATTAATAATAATGGGTTACCTCTGTGCACTCTGTGGGATACTTTGCCTTTTTGTGGAATCATCCATGTTAGTAGCAATAAAAAAGGGTGTCATCGATGAATCAGAATAATCTTGAGCTCTGGGGGCAAACGCTTCTAGAAATGGCAAGAATTGCAAAGGGCCCACAGAGTTTTTTCGATCTTTTTCAAAACGGCTTTGCAAAGAAAGAGCACAAGCCTGATTCTATGCAGGAGGAGTTTGTCGAGTTATGCCGGAAGGCCTATGGAAAAGAAGGGATCGAAAGATTTAATGAAATCATGAAGGAATTCTACGAGAATGCCGGGGTCGTCCCCCTCGCTCAGTACAATGAACTTCATGACAAGTATGTTGACCTGAAGGACAAAGTGCGTGAACTGGATAAAAAAATTGAGAAATTGAAAAAGCCGCTTGAGAATAATGTTGAAACGCCATCTGACATGATGAATCAATGGACCGAAGCGGCCAAGGAGTATGCCGATATCAATCAACGATTTTTCGAAGAATTTGGCAAATTTTTTAAGCATTAACGAGCAACGAATTTAATGGGAAAGCAGGAACAGAAAGCGGCTGCTTTTCCCTCAATAAGCCCTGCCTGCAAGCACTTGAAACACCGTCCTTAGAATGATCTTGAAATCCAGCCACAGTGACCAGTTCTCCACATACCACAAGTCGTATCTGGTGCGGTCTTCAACCGATGTGTCGCCACGCAGTCCGTTCACCTGTGCCCAGCCAGTAATGCCGGCTTTCTCGCGATGGCGCTCCATGTAGCGGGGGATGTGCTCCTGAAAGTGCTCAACAAACTGCGGTTGCTCTGGCCGAGGGCCAACCAGACTCATGTCGCCAAGTACAACGTTGATTAATTGCGGCAGTTCGTCGATGGAAAAGCGGCGAATAAAACGCCCCAATCCGGTGCGGCGCGAGTCTTCAGCCACCGTCCACTGCCTCTCCTCGCTCGCGTCAGTGCGCATTGAACGGAACTTGAAAATCTTGAAAGCCTTGCCATCCAGACCGACGCGCTCCTGAAAGAAAAACACCGACCCATCAGATCCAAGCTTTATCAACGCCGCCACCAGCATCATCAACGGCGATAAGAGAATCATTCCGGCCGCACTGATAATCAAGTCAACTATACGCTTTAGCGACATGCGCCATCCGCGCAGCGCGATATCTCGCACTGTGAGCAGCGGGAGCCCGCCCAGGTCATCCACCGAGACCTCGCCCGCCATAATCTCATACACATCCGGGACAACCTTCACGCTCACCCGCCCGCGCTGGCAGCGCGCGATGAGCCCGAGCATCTCCTCCCGCGTCGCGTCTGGCCGCGCGATGATGACTTCATCAATCGCGTGCACCTCCACCAGTTCCCGCAAATCGTCCGAATGCCCGAGCACGGGCACGCCCAACACTTCGGGTGGGCCTTCAGCTCCATCAACTAGGCCCACCAGTTGATATCCTAGCCGGGGCGACCAGCTCACCTTTTGAATCACAACCGCAGCCGCGTCGCCGGTACCCAAAACCAGCAGCCGGTGCAGGCCCAATCCCCGACCCCGCAACAACGCGAGCGCGTGACTGTGCATCCCGCGCCCAAACAGCACAAACACAATCGTCAGCAACCATGCATAAACCACAATTGTGCGCGAATAATCGACCTCGAAAACGGTGTTCTTGAACAGCAACGTGGCGAAGGCAATTGAGAGCAACGCGCCGACCGAAACCGCGCCGAAGACCGCATAAGCCTGGTCGACCCGCCCGATGTTGCGTGTACCGTGATACAGGCGATTGAGATAGAAAACGGCCTGGATGCAAATCACCTGCACCAGAATGACGCGACCATACGTGATGATTGATTCCAGACCCTGCGGCTCGGTGGGGAAGGCAATGGCGGCGCGCAGCTGATATGCCAGCAAATACGCCAGCATAATAGCGAGCGCATCAAGCAGCAGCAGCGAGAGCGTCACCAAGGATTCGTAGTGTCTTTTATCCACCGTTCATTTCCGGTTTAGCGCTATCCGCGAATGCGGTCGCCGTGGGGAGCACCGGCGGGGCAGGCGCGGCCTTCCCCATGCGGTCGGCTATCGCTGCGCGCATGGCCACGCTATCGTCCCACGAGTATTCCACCGCGCCAAAACACATCGATTGCTCATGTGCCTTGCCACACGCCAGCACGACGTCGCCGGGGCCGGCTAGTCCCACCGCGAAGCGAATGGCATCAGCCCGGTCCGCCAGCTGCCAGAAAGTTTCGCCTTCCACGCCACCCACCTTAGCACATCCGGCCGCAATCTCCGCCATTATATCCGCGAGCGACTCCGTGCGCGGGTCTTCCGCCGTGATGACAGCGACATCCGCCAGTTGCGCAGCCACGGAACCCATCCAGCTGCGCTTGGCGACATCGCGCAACCCGGCGGACCCAAAAACCACTATTATGCGCCCGGCGGTCTCTTTTCTGACGGCGCGCAGCAGTTCGCGTAGTGAATTCGGCGTGTGCGCAAAATCCACCACCGCTTCGAAATTCTGACCGAGGTTGATGCGTTCCATTCTACCGGCAATAGCCCGCATTGTTGCAATGCCGGCTTCAACGGATTCAATTGCGATTCCCAATCCGTTTCGAGTCGCCGCGATTGCAGCCAGACAGTTGGCCACATTGTGTTCGCCCGAGAGCGCAGTCTCAACGGAGAAGCGCTCCCCGTCCGTCTGCACATCGAAGCGGGTTCCTGCTCCCTCGCTGCGGATGTGCTCCGCGTGGGTGGCGGCGGATGATTGCAGGCCATAATCTGCATAATCCACCTGCAATCTCTCGCGGAGGTATTCGTAACTCTGATCGTCGTCTTGGTTGAGCACTGCTAGTTTGCTCACGCCGGTTTTCGGCACGGCGAAAGCCAGGCTATCAAAAAGCATCGCCTTTGCCTCTATGTAAGCATCCAGCGAGCC
>DASCOB010000010.1:0-16993 GCA_036011785.1 Anaerolineales bacterium
GTTTTTCCTTTTCTGCTACCAGCACTCTGGTCTTGATTCGCCGCGGTTACCGCGTTGCCTTCGAACCAGTATCCGTCACGTCGCGCTTAGGAAATAGTAGTATGTCTATTCGCTCGGGTTTGGATTTGCTTTTGACTGTCTTGCGGCTATCAATTCTGATTGATCCGCTGCGAGTATTTCTGCCTAGCTCATTGATAATGGCCGGAACTGGAGTTCTCTGGGGCACACGCTATGTACTAATAGGTAGCGGTGTCAGCGTAGGAAGTCTCATGTTTATTCTTATGGGCGTACTCATGTTTGGGTTAGGATTGCTTGCCGATCAAATCTCAGAAATGCGCCAGGAACGCTTTGAGTAATGTGTGGCATTGTTGGGGTTCTACATCTTGACGGTCAACGTGTTCGCTCAGATGTCATCAGGCAGATGACCAATCAGATCAAGCATCGCGGGCCTGACAGCAGTGGCGTCAAGGTGCTCGGCGATGTAGGGCTAGGATCTAGCCGCCTATCCGTTATCGACCTTTCTCCAGATGGTCAGCAGCCCATGAGTAACGAGGATGGGTCAGTTTGGATTACTTACAATGGTGAGCTATACAACTACCAGGAATTAAGGTCTGTATTGGAGATGCGAGGCCATATTTTTCGGTCTCAAACCGACACAGAGGTCATAATTCATGCTTATGAAGAATACGGTATAGAGTGCCTACAGCAGTTCAACGGAATGTTTGCTTTCGCATTATGGGACGCGTCTAAGAAGTGTCTCTACCTAGGGCGTGATCGTCTCGGCATCAAGCCATTGTTCTATTCTTACGGGACTCAGAAGATTGTTTTTGCCTCAGAGATAAAAGGTATTCTAGAGTATCCTGGGGTTACCAGGGAGATAGAATTAACTGCTCTGCACCATTTCCTGTCACTAAACTATGTTCCAGCACCTTGGACTCTCTTTAAAGGTATCTCTCAAGTACTACCGGGACATTATCTGGTAGTAGCCGAAAATGGGACTATGACAGAGCATGAGTACTGGGATTTGGTCTATTCGGCGGAAACTGACATCAGCCAACGTGAGTGGGTCGCTCGAATATCCGTGGAGATCCAGGCGGCAGTTACACGCCAAATGGTCAGCGATGTTCCGATTGGTGTGTTTCTAAGCGGAGGATTGGACTCCATAGCCGTAACTTCGAGTATGTGCAAAAGTACGAATGAGCCTGTACGTGCGTTTTCAATTGGTTTTGAGGAACCTAGTTACAATGAGCTCAATTATGCTAAATTGGCCGCCCATTCTTTCGACTGCACTCATTTTGAGCATGTCGCAAAGTCAGACGCTGCGGACGTGCTTTCAGAGATTGTGTGGCATGCGGAGGAGCCAACAGCTGACTCGTCCATGGTCCCACTCTACCATCTGGCTCGGATTGCTAGCGGCGAAGTCAAGGTTGTATTGACGGGAGATGGAGGTGACGAGGTTTTCGGGGGTTACCCAACTTATCAAGCACCTTTGTTTAGCGAGTTATACCGATCCGTGCCAGGGTTTGTCCGTAGCCATCTGATCCAGCCGCTCGTCAATCGTTTACCCGTTTCCGACAGGCGCATGAGCTTAGATTTTCTCCTCAAACGTTTTGTAAAAGGGGCTGAACTCGATCCGTGGAGAGCACACATCTATTGGCGAACAATTCTAGACGAATCAACTAAGCATGAATTATATACCTCTGACATTCGTGCGGAAATGCTTGATTTGGAGACAATGAGCGTGTTCGAGTCCTATTTTTCTCGTGTGCGAAATCAACCATTACTCAATCAACTCCTCTATGTGGATTTGAAGGCATATCTCCCAAACGATATGTTGGTCAAGGTTGACCGCATGACTATGGCATTTGGGTTAGAAGCACGGGTTCCACTTTTGGATCATCAATTGATTGAATTGATGGCGCAAGTGCCTCTAAACTATAAGTTTCCCTACCGATATAAACTCAAGTCACTATTGCGAAAAGCGCTGCAGGGCAAGGTACCAAGTCATCTTCTTGCTAGAGGAAAACAGGGCTTCAATGTACCAAAAGGAGTCTGGCTCAAGAAACAACTGCGGCCACTGGTTGGTGACTTGTTGCTAGGGCGAAATGGAATCCAACAAGCAGGTCTGTTTCGGCAAGGAATCATACAAGAAATGGTTCAAAGTCATTGGGCGGGCGAGCGCGATAACAGTCACCAAATCTGGGGATTATTAGTTCTCTCTTTATGGTGGGATCAATTCATGGAAACAAAATGATATTTCGTCTGGCTCAAAGGTTGGAACATTGTGACCAAAATGTGATTGTGTATACAGATGCACTTGCTCGCGTATAATCTCAGTGATAGCTTGGGCACCTGTTTGGTGCTGGAGAGCAATTCTTTGTTCACGAATGCTCAAGTGATTGCTCGTTGTAGTTAATTAAATGCGAATCGTACTTACTGAAGCTCCGTTTTCCTATGACGAAGCGATGGTCAAAGGCGAACGATATTTTCCGTTGGGCATTGGCTATATCGCTTCCTTTATTCGACAGAAACAGGACCGCGACGTACAACTGTTCGTGGATAGCATGACGGAATTTCGGGCTTTTGTTGGAAACCATCCGCCTGATGTGCTAGGACTCAGTGCAATGACGTCTTCCTATCCGGCGAGTGTACGTATGGCCCATATAGCAAAATCTGTCAATCCAGATTGTATTGTGATTATAGGTGGTCAACATGCTACCAGTGTCGGCGGTTCTATTTTTAAAGAGTCACCTGATATTGATTTCATTGCAATGGGTGAAGGAGAGCTCCTGATGGAACGCCTCCTCAGAGAAATTGAGACTGGTCGCAAAGACTGGTCGACGATCCCAGGTCTCATCTACAAGGATGGTGACGTAATCAAAAGAAATCAGCAGGAAGCCCTTACGAGAGAGCTTGATGGATTTCCGTTTCCTGCGCGGGACCTGTTGCCATTGGATAAGTTCTCCTCACATGCTCATATGCGATTTGGAAAACTTACCGCTAGCCTCATAGGATCGCGAGGTTGCCCATGGAAGTGTAGTTATTGCTCTTCCTTTGTTACTATGGGACGCCTGTATCGCTATCGTTCTCCTGCCAATGTGGTGGCCGAAATGGAGCAACTGAAAAATCAATACGGAGTAGACAATTTCGTTTTCTGGGACGATGTGTTCACTGTGCAGCATAGTAGGGTCTTCGAATTCTGCAATGAAATACAGAAGCGGAAGATGGACATCTCTTGGTATTGCTTGTCCAGGTCCGATCGAATGACGGCAGCACTCGCGCAAGCTATGGCCAGTGCGGGATGCGTCATGCTTTCTTTCGGAATCGAAAGCGGCAGCGAAAGAACCTTGCAGCGAATTCGAAAACAGGTGGACCTTGATGTTGTAAGAGAAGCGATTACCTGTTGCAACGCAGCTGGAATCCGTACTCAGGGCACATTTATTTTGGGGTTGCCATTTGAAAGTTACGAAGACATGCGCATAACCATAGATTTTGCAAAAGAATGTGGCGTAGTCATAGCCCTATTTTTTTCGTTTACGCCGTACCCGGGTACAGAAGAATGGGACTATTTACCCGACGAAATGAAACCGAAGTCAATCGATGAGTGGTATACCTTCATCTGCAATGCTCGTGAGACCCGGTCATGGAATCTGAACTTCACGGATGAAGAGATCAGTGAAATTGTCTCGGTAGCACACCGCGAATTCTATTTCCGTCCAACTCAGGTTGCAAGGATTATGCGGTCGGTGACGTCCCTCAGGGAGTTTTCATCCTACTCGGCGAGTGCATTGTCTTTGACGTGGTCGCTTATAAGAAGTCGCAGGAATTCGTTGGCGTTGCACAGTTCTTCGGTTAGTTGATTTCCCCGAGTGCAAATCCTTTCTAGACAGCTTGAAGAGTTCATTCTAAAGGCCGCGTACGCGGCCCAGCGGGCGGACGCGCTTCCGTCATGCGAGCTCCCGGCGCACGCCCATCTCAGCCACCCTACAAAGCCGGAGTGGGGTGATTATTCCTGTGCGCTGCCACTGCAACTAGCCAAACCAATGCAGCAGCCCCCGTTGGAAATCGCTGCTCAAATAGAAAAGCACCTGCCTGCAAGCGCTCTACTAGGTGAAACCTCGGTCTCCCCGCCCGGTTTTGTGAACATTTCGCTGGCAAGAGACTGGCTGGCAGCGCAGGTGGATGCGGTGTTGCAAACCGGGTCTGCGTACGCGGATTTGCACTATGCGGGCGGAAAGAAGGCGCAGGTTGAGTTCGTTAGCGCGAACCCCACCGGGCCGTTGACCGTGGGCCACGGCCGCGGTGGCGTCGTTGGTGACACTGTCTCCAATCTGCTTTCGGCGGTTGGATATCAGGTCACGCGCGAGTTTTATTACAACAATGCCGGCCAGCAGATGCAGCGACTGGGAGAATCACTACGGCTGCGCTATTTGCAGGCGCTGGGCCAGTCGGTTGACTTGGCGGAGGACCACTACCACGGCGAATACCTGGCGCAATTAGGCCGTGGGCTCCACGCGGAGCACGGGGATGGTCTGGTTAATGCGGAATGGGCGACTTTCAAAGATCTGGCCGAAGATGCCATCGCCGCGCAGCAGCGCGACACGATGGCGCGCCTTGGCATTAAAATGGACGTGTTCTTCAATGAACAATCGCTTTATGAGGACGGTTCAATTGAAAAGGTGGCGGCAGCCTTGTGTGAAAACGGTTTGGCGTATGAGCGCGATGGCGCGATGTGGTTCGCTGCTACAGCGCTGGGTGGTTCGAAGGACCGCGTAATTATTAAGTCGAGCGGCGAGCCAACCTACCGCATGCCGGACATCGCCTATCATTGCAGCAAACTTAAGCGCGGCTTTGACCTGGTGGTGGATGTGCTCGGGGCGGATCACAAGGATTCGTTTCCGGATGTGCTGCGCGGGGTGCAGGCGCTGGGTCATGATGGGGCGGGCATTAAAATGCTCATGCACCAGTTTGTCACCCTTAAAGGAGAGCGCATGAGCAAGCGCTCAGGTCGCTTCACCACCCTCGATGAGCTCATTGACGAGGTCGGTGTAGATGTGGTGCGTTTTTTCATGTTAATGCGCGCTGCAGAAAGCCACCTCGAATTCGACCTTGATCTGGCGCGGGAGCAATCGGAAAAGAACCCGGTGTATTATGTGCAATACGCGCACGCGCGTATCTGCAGTATTTTGGCGAAGGCGTCCGCAGAAGGCTTTTGTGACCGGTCTGGTGACGTGGCCCTGCTGCTGCACCCGGCTGAGCACGCCCTCATTGTGCGGCTGTTGGAGCTTGCTGACACGATTGACCGTGCGGTGCGTGAGCTCGCGCCGCACCATCTGACCACCTACGCGCGCGAACTTGCCGCCAGATTCCACGCCTTTTATCGGGATTGCCGCGTGGTGGACGCAGAGAACCGCGCGCTGACACTGGCGCGGCTGAAGCTGGTGCGTGCGGCGCAGATCGGGCTGGCGCGCACGCTGGAACTGCTGGGTATTTCCGCGCCCGAGGCCATGTGAACGAAATCGGCGTAGTCGAGCTGTGCTGGAGCCAAACGAATCTTGAACAGGAGAAATCTCAGATGAGCATCAAACCGGACCACTGGATAACGCAGATGGCGCGCGAGCGCGGCATGATAGAACCCTTCGAATCCATCCAGGTGCGCAGCGGGGTGATTTCGTACGGCGTGTCATCTTATGGATACGATATCCGCGTCGCCGATGAGTTCAAAATTTTCACAAATGTGCATTCTGCGATTGTGGACCCGAAGAACTTTGACACGCGCTCGATGGTGGATTTCAAGGGGGATGTGTGCGTCATTCCGCCCAATTCGTTCGCGCTGGCGCGCACCGTGGAATATTTCCGCATTCCGCGGAATGTGTTGACCATCTGCGTGGGCAAGAGCACTTATGCGCGCTGCGGGATTATCGTGAATGTCACCCCATTCGAGCCGGAGTGGGAGGGTTACGTGACGCTGGAAATATCAAACACCACACCGTTGCCGGCCAAAATTTATGCTATGGAGGGAATCGCGCAGGTGTTGTTCTTTGAGGCCGACGATGAGTGCGAGACCTCCTACGCCGATAAGAAAGGGAAATACCAGCGGCAGCAATCCATCGTGCTGCCGAAACTTTAGTCCCCCGGGCGGGTTACTTCCACGACCAGACCGGCAGCGTGCCCGCCTCTAGCAGGCGAGGTTCGAAGTCCCCCTCGGCCTGCGCCACAACGATTTTTGGGCCTTGCTGCGTGTAAGCCGAGAGCGCCAGATACTGACTATCGGGCGACCAGATGGTGAGTGTGCGCTGGTACTGGTCGATGTAGGGCAGCAGCGTCGCGAATTGCTCCGAAGGCACGAAAGAAAAGAGCAGTTCACTTTCGCCTCCGGGCACTGCCATCACGTGCAGCTCCAGGTGGGTGAATTGTCCCAGCGCCCGGGTTCCCGCCTCCGAGCTGACAGCCCCCTGAAAAAAAGCGATTCTGGTTCCGTCCGGTGACCAGAAGAACCCGACCACGTTCTCCCCGATGATGAGCAGCTGCCTCGGTGGCGCCCGCGTCGTCATCACCGTCAATGGTCCCTGCGTTGCGAGAGCGGTATCGGGGCTGGGAGCGAAGGCGACATGCTCTCCGTCGGGAGACCACTGGAAGGCCACTGTGCCCTCGTAGCTGGCTATGATCTGCTGGCGGCTGCTGGTGCGGTCAAGCATCATCAGGGCGCTCTCGCCCTCGTCTGTAATCCCCGCGTACAATATCTGGTTTCCGTCCGGCGAGAAAGCCGGTGCTTGAAAAGGGGCCGCACGTACGGGCAACCCCTCTTCGATGATTGAATCTCCTAGCCAGAGATACGTCAGTCTAGAATCGCGGCGGGCGTCGTTACTATGGATTAGCATGCGTTTGCCCGATGGTGCCCAGGCCCAGAACAGCGGCTGGCCGGAATCGACTACCTGCGATTCGGCACCGTCCAGCTTCGAGAGCCGCAAAATGCCGCTATTGCCGTCTGTCTGGGTGGCCAGAAAGGCGAGCGCCCCGCTGTCCGGCGCCCAGTAGAGAAACACCGGAATCATGCGGTCGCTGGCGAACACCTCGCGCGCATCCGCGCCATCGCTCTGGCTGACGTAAAGGTGTGCCTCCACATCCTGCGGGTTCGATCCGCTGTAACTCACATAGGCGATCTGGCGGCCGTCAGGCGCCCAGGTGACGTGGCCGTAATAGCGCAGCGCGCCCTCCCCAAAGGTGGCGTCGCTGGTGATCTGGGTCAGGTCTTGCCCAGCCTGGTTCATGGTGTGAATGTTGCCGTCGATGCCGATGAACGCGATCAGCCCGGACTTACGTTCCATTGCGCCGAGCAGCGGACTCTGGGGCACCTTGAATCCCTGGCCGCCGCGGCTGCTCACCCGCCCGCAGGCTCCCAGCCAGAAAGCGGTTGCCAGTGCTATAAGCGCAAGCCGCATAGCGGTTTTGCTTAAGCCCTTGCGGCTCTGACGGCGTGCGCACGTCGTATTCATTGTGCTATAATTTCCCTCGGTAGCAGCGCGTTTTTCCTCTCTACAGAAGCGCTATTCTAACCCATCAGCCCGCCGAGCAGGAAGTGCGCACTGTGCAGGCGGGCGGCAACAGCAATCGTCCTAATCATTCATATTACTCATGCCTACGCCTTTCTACCATCTGGTTCTGTCGCAAGAAATGCTGCGCGACGAAAGCTTGAACGCTGATGCGCGCGATTTACTGCTCGCCGAGCGCCCGGCCTTCCTTTTTGGGAACACCGCGCCAGACGTGCAGACAGTATCCGGGCAGACGCGCGAGCAAACGCATTTTTTCTCCATTCCCAAGGCGGACCGCAGCCCGGCGCAGCACGTGATGTTCGGCAAATACCCGGAACTGGCGGACGCCATGGCGCTACCCACGCAGCAGGCCGCGTTCATAGCCGGTTATTGCGTGCATCTGCTGCTCGATCAGGCGTGGATATGGGAGGTTTTCTACCCGGTTTTCGGCCGCAAGGCGCGCTGGAGCGATTTGCCGGAGCGCCTGTTTTTTCATAACGTGCTGCGCGCGCATCTGGACCGGCACGATTATGCGCGGCTGCCCATTGATATTCAGGATACTCTGCTGGCGACCTGCCCGGGGCGCTGGCTGCCGTTCGTGCAAAGCGAAAATCTGTGTCGCTGGCGCGATGTTTTGGCAGAACAGTGCGCACCCGGCGCGGCTGCCCGCACCGTGGAGGTTTTCGCTGAGCGCATGGGGCGTCAGCCCGAGGAATTCGAGGTCTTGCTGAATTCTGAGGATGACATGCAAGCGCAGATTCTCTCGCGCATGCAGCCGCGAGCCCTCCACATGTTCAGGCAGAGTGCACTTGACCGTAGCATCGCGCTGCTCAATCATTACTTCAGCGGGTTATAATCAGCACGGTGCGGTCATGCTGGCCGCGCCGGAATGACGGCTGAGTCGAATGCGGTTCTTCATCACTGGCATCCGTGGGCAATTGGGAGCGACCATCATGGGCATGCTGCCGGCAAACGCGGCCTCGGGCAGTGACTTGCCTGAATTTGATATCACGCGCGTGGAGCAGGTGCGCAGTACCATTGGTGCGGCCGTGCCGGATGTGGTCATCCATTGCGCTGCTTTCACCGATGTGGATGGTTGCGCGCGTGACCCTGAGAAGGCCCAACTGGTGAATGCCATCGGCACACGCAATGTGGCGGCGGCTTGTGCCGAGTATGGCGTTGCCATGGTTTTGTTGAGCAGCAACGAGGTTTTTGACGGCCGCAGCCCTGTGCCATACATAGAGACGGACGAACCCGCACCAATCAACCCTTATGGCCAGTCAAAACTGGACGCAGAGCAGCTCACTCGTGAGTTGCTTGAACGGCACTTCATCGTGCGCACCTCGTGGATGTACGCGGCGGGTGGCGCGAACTTCGTTCACGTCATTCGGCGGCTTGCGGAAAGCCATGATCCGCTCGCGATTGTCACCGACGAGCTTGGAGTGCCGACTTATGCGCCTGATCTGGCGCGTGCGATTCTGGCACTGGTTGAAATCGCGCCGCATGGAACATATCACTTGGTCAGTGCTGGTCAGACATCGCGCTACGGTCTGGCGCGCAAAGTGCTGGATCTGAGCGGATATCGTTCGGTGCCAATCCGCCCGATCTTTTTGGATGACTTTGAGCGCGCCTCGCTGCCGCCCCGCAACGGGGTGCTGCAAAACCAGGCGGCCGCCGCGCTCGGCATTTCGCTGCGGCCCTGGGAGGCAGCGTTGCAGCAGTTTCTGGGCGAGGGCTGATCGGCTTATACTGCTATGGAACAAGCAATGTTCTCGGTGGTGATACCGAACTGGAACGGCGTCCGCTATCTGCCCACCTGCCTAGATTCGCTCCGTAGCCAGCGATTGGGTGATTTCGAGATAATTGTTGTGGACAACGCCAGCACGGACGGATCGCGCGAACTGCTCGCGCGCGATTATCCCGAGGTGCGGCTGCTGGCGCTCCAGAGCAACCGTGGTTTCACGGGCGCGTGTAACGCCGGCATTCGGGTTGCACAAGGCGCGATTGTCGTGTTGCTGAATAACGATACCGAGGCTGCGCCAGACTGGCTGGCGGAGGTTGAAGCTGCATTCCAGCGGCACTCTGATGCCGGTATTGTGGCTTCAAAAATACTGCTTTTTGACCGGCGGGACACATTCCACACCGCGGGGGATATTTTCTGTGCTGACGGCGTACCTGCCAACCGGGGAGTGTGGCAAGAAGACACCGGACAATACGTAGAAGGCTATGTCTTTTCGGCGTGCGGCGGTGCCGCGGCTTATCGGCGCGGGATGCTGCAGCAAGTCGGTCTGCTGGATGAAAGTTTCTTTTTCTCGTGCGAGGACGTAGATCTGGCCTGGCGCGCTCAGCTGCAGGGTTGGCGAGTGGTGTACGCGCCGCACGCAGTGGTGTATCATCGTCTCTCGGCCACCGGCGGCGGCGAGATCGCTAGTTTCCACGATGGGCGCAATACCATTTATGTGCTCGCAAAAGACGTTCCTGCCAGCGTGTGGCGGCGGCACTGGCGCGCGATTGTGTGGCGGCAAATGCGCCTCGCCGGGCAGGCGTTGCGCTCTTGGCGCGGGCGGACTGCCCGGGCGCGGTTGCGTGGCCAGCTGGCCGGTCTGTGGGCGCTTCCACGGCTGCTGTGGGCGCGCCGTGCCGTGCAGTCCACGCGCAGTGTCTCTGCTGAGTACCTCGGAAGCGTACTCACACCGGTGTAAGAATGTGGCGAAACGGTGACTTACCTTTCTATCATCATCCCCGCCCATAACGAAGAACAACGTCTGCCGGAAACGCTGCGCGAAATCGACGCATTTGTTAACACGCAGCCCTATGCCATTGAGGTGTTGGTGGTTGAAAACGGCAGCGTGGACAATACTGCGCAAGCTGTGCGCGCTTACGGGGCCGAGCGTGAACACGTGCGCTTGCTGCAAGAACCGGGTCGTGGTAAGGGGCTCGCGGTGCGGCGAGGCATGTTGGCCGCACAGGGCGAGTTCCGTTTCATGTGCGACGCCGACCTCTCAATGCCCATTGAACAGGTCGCGCGCTTCCTGCCACCGCAATTAACAAACTTTGATGTGGCCATCGGCTCGCGTGAGGTGGACGGAGCGGTCCGTTTCCACGAACCCGCGTTCACGCATGTGCGCGGGCGCGTCTTTAGCAATCTGGTCAAGTTGTTCGTGTTGTCTGATTTCGAGGACACGCAATGCGGGTTCAAATGCTTCCGTGCGCAGGCCGCACTGGACCTGTTTTCCACCCAGCGGCTGGATGGGATGAGTTTTGACGTGGAGGTGCTCTACATCGCCCGAAAACGAGGCTATCGCATCGCGGAGGTGCCGGTGGACTGGTATTTTCACCGCGAGACGCGGGTGCGCATGCTGCGGGATTCATTCGGAATGCTTGCCGACATTCTCGCGGTGCGGCGCAACTGGCGAGACGGGAAATATGCCCGCCCGCGTTGACCGCGCCGGCCTGCCTGAGCGCCCGCACCTGAAGCTGGAGACGGCGCTTTGGACGGAGGGCCTCGAACTGGTTGCCGGCATCGATGAAGCCGGTCGCGGCGCCTGGGCGGGTCCAGTGGCTGCTGCCGCCGTCGTGCTCCCGCGCCGTCCCCGCTGGCTGCGCATGCGGCTCGCGGAGGTGAGGGATTCAAAGCGGCTGTCATTCCGCACGCGCGAGCGACTGTGCGAATTGATTTCTGCCACGGCGCTCTCGGTTGGCGTGGGCTGTGCAGCACCGGCGGAGGTGGATGCGCACGGGCTGATGGCGGCGACGCGCGTGGCCATGCGGCGCGCAGTGGCTGTGCTGGATGCTCCCCCGCAGCACCTGTTGGTAGATGCGGTGAATCTGCGTTCGGTACTCATACTTCCGCAAGAGAACATGTATTTCGGCGATTCCATTTCCCTATCCATCGCGGCGGCATCGATTGTGGCTAAAGTGCACCGCGACCGCCTAATGCGCGCACTGGGGAGGAATTACCCCGGCTACGGTTTTGAGCGTCACAAAGGCTATGGCACGCGCGCACACCGCGCGGCGGTCACGCGCCTACATCCCACGCCAGAGCACCGCTGCAGCTTCCGGCCCATCGCCGCGTTGCTACGCGCGCAAGACCATACTGCCTGATTGGCGGACGCCATGCGAGTCGCCCTTGTTCACGATTGGCTCAATCAGAGTGGCGGAGCGGAGGACGTACTCGCTGCGCTGGCGGGGATGTTCCCGGCCGCACCGATATACACCAGCATTTACGCGCCCGAGCGTGTGAGCGCCGCATTCCGCGAGCGGGATGTGCGCGTCTCTTGGGCAGACCGGCTGCCCGGCATCCACCGGCAGCAGCAGCGCTATTTGCTGGCGTTCCCTTTTGCCTTTCGCGGTTTTGACCTTTCGGGGTACGATATCATCCTTTCGAACAAGAGTGGTTTCTGCCATGGCGTGCGCAAACCGTCCGGCGTGAAGCATATTTGCTATTGCCTAACGCCCACGCGCTACGTATGGGATCTGCCGGGATACCTGGAGCAGGAGCGATTTCACCCGGCCCTACCAACCCTGATGCGACCTTTGATGGGTTGGCTGCAGCGTTGGGATCGGAGCGCCGCTGATGGAATAGACCATTTCGTAGCGATATCGTCCGCGGTGCAGCGGCGAATCGCACTCTTCTACGGACGTGATTCGGTTATTATTCACCCGCCGGTTGACACTGCCCGCTTCCGTCCGAGCGAACAAAAAGGTGACTACTTCCTTGTCGTATCGCGTTTAATCCCGTATAAAAGAATTGATCTGGCGGTGCAGGCGTGTACACAACTCAATCTGCGGCTGATTGTCGCTGGAGATGGGCGTGACCGGGCGCGATTGGAGGCGCTTGCCGGGCCGACGGTGCAGTTTGTCGGGCGCGTTCCGGAGGCGGATCTTCCAGATTTGATGGCGCGCTGCCGTGCTTTTATCTTTCCCGGCCGGGAGGATTTTGGTATCGCGCCGGTGCAGGCGATGGCTTCTGGTCGACCGGTGACAGCCTTCGCCGCCGGCGGTGCGCTTGATTATGTGCAAGCCGGGCGCACCGGCGTTCTGTTCGAGGAACAATCGCTGCGCTCGCTCGCTGAGGCTCTGCATGGCTTTGCCGATGACGCATTTGATGCGAGTGAAATCCGCGAAGAAGCCATGCGATTTGACCGCGGCGTATTCGAATCGAGATTACGAGGTTTTATAGAAACGGTATGGAACTCCGCGAATACTTGAGCGTGATGAGAAGGTGGTGGTGGCTGCTGTTGGCCCCAGCTGTGTTTGTGGCCGCCATTGGCCTCGCCACTTACGCGCCGCCAGTTGCTAGGTACGTGGCCACCGTTCATCTTTCTGCCAGCCTGCCGCCCAGCGAGGAGGCCGCTGGTGGATCGGCGGGGACGTATTTCGACCCGGCTTATTTTTCGTGGCTGACCTCGGAATACATCGTCGCCGGTCTTGCTGACTGGGCGGAAACTGGAGCGTTCTCCGGCGCGGTCAGCCGCGAACTGGAAACCGCCGAGGTGCAGCTCTCGCCGGCAGCCGTGCGCGCAGCCATCAGCAGCGATTACAAACGCAGCGAGTTGGTGCTCTATTTCGGCGCGGGCTCTCCGGAGCATGTGCGCGCGCTTGCGCAGGCCGCCACTGCAGTGATGCAGCAGCAGAACGCGGCAGTGTTCCCGCAGCTTGGTGGGCGCAATGCGACCGTGGTGGCGCTGGACGAACCCGCCGTCGCGCTTGCGCCGCCGGGACTGCGCACCCGCATTGACCTGCTGCTGCGCGTTGTCACCGGCCTGGGAGTGGGCGTGCTGCTGGTCTTTGGGGCGCATTATTTCGATCCGTTCCTGCGCAGCCGCGCGGAAGCGGAACGGATCGGGTTGCGCGTCATCGGTGAGATTCCGCGCAGGCGAGGTTGAACACGCCGCTATGGTAAAATTCGGTGTTGACTGGCGGACAATGCGAAATCCTGCGAGGCGAGCAGGGCGCATGCGTAGTGCGCTGGGGCGCTCATCCTAATGGTGATTATCGAGTATTTTCGTGTTTTCTGGCGGCGCGGGTGGATTCTGACGCTTTCCGCGCTGCTCACTGCCGGCAGCGCACTCCTTTTCAGCGTGGTGCAGACGCCGGTGTACCAATCCAGCGTGGACGTGCTGATGCAGCCGGCGCGCACCGATTTCGGTCTGACTCAGAGCGCGAAGCTGTTGCTGGATTCTTATGTGGCGTTCTTAGATACAGAAACAAGCGCCGCCAAGGTTGTTGACGCGCTTCAGCTGGACACCCTTCCGGAAACACTGCGCGGGGATGTGCGCATCGCCGCCGAAGCGCAGCGTTTTCTGATTCGCATCGAGGTCGAGAATGAGAACGGTGATCTTGCGAACGACATAGCACGGCACTGGGCACAGTTGTTGCTGCAGTGGCGCAACGATGAAAACCAGAAGCAACGGCGCGAGGACCGTGTGACCGCTATCATTCTGGATGACCCGCGCTATGTGCTGGACCATCCGCGCAAGGGAATCAACAGTGCGGCCGGCGCCGTACTCGGGTTGCTGATTGGCGCAGCCGTGGTTCTGGTGCTGGAATATGTGGATGCGGGCATCGTGCGCACGCGCAACGATGTGGAACGTTTTCTGGGGATGTCGGTGCTTGGAGCGATACCGGCCCATGATGGCGAGGCTAGCCTTCGCAGGAAGTGACTTATGACTGAAAAACTGATTACCCTTTCCGACACCGGCACAGCCGCTGCCGAAGCATATCGCGCGCTGCGCACCAACCTTATCTTCAACCATCCGGATGATCGGATGCGCGCGCTGCTGGTGGCCATGCCCGCGCCTGAATCTGACGCCGGGACCAAAGCGGTTGTGGTTGCCAACCTGGCAGTGACAATGGCGCAAAGCGGTCGCCGCACACTTCTCGTGGATTGCGATCTACGCCATCCGCGGCAGCACGAAATATGGGGCATATCCAATGACGAGGGTCTCAGCGGGGCGCTGGCATCCGGTGATGAAGTGCAGGCGGCCGATGTGGGCGTGGAGAAGCTGGCTGTGCTGGCAGCCGGCCTGCGTGCGGACAACCCGGCCGACTTGCTAGGCTCTCGACAGATGGAAGCGCTCATCTCTCGACTGAGGGGCAAGGCTGAATTCGTTCTCTTCGATGCGCCGCCGGTGTTGGCTGTCACTGATGCCGCGCTGTTAGCTGCGCATATGGATGGTGTGCTACTAGTGCTCAACGCCGGGCAGACGCGCCGCGATCACGTCGAACGGGCGCGGGAACTGCTCGAACGAGTGCGCGCTCGCGTGATTGGCGCAGTGCTCAACAATGCGCCTGTGGACGCCAGCATTTCCGCGTACTGATGAAAGGCCTGATCCTCTCCGGAGGCAAAGGCACTCGCCTCTATCCACTTACCTATACTCGCGCCAAACAACTGATTCCGGTAGCGAACGAGCCGGTGCTTTTCCGCGTGATTCGCGCCATCCGTGACGCCGGTATCTCTGAAATCGGCGTGGTGACCGGCGACACCGACGCAGAAATCCGCGCCGCAGTTGGTGACGGCAGCCGGTGGGGGGTGCGGGCCACGTTTATCCCGCAGGAGCGCCCAGCCGGATTGGCGCACGCGGTCAAGATCTCGCAAGATTTCCTCGGCGATGATCGCTTCGTTATGTTTCTGGGCGACAACGTGATTCAAGGTGGTATCAGCGCGCTCATCGAGCAATTTGCTCATTCCGATTGGAACAGCCAGATTGTGCTCACGCGCGTGCCCGACCCGCAGCATTTTGGCGTGGCGGAGCTGAATGGCGACGGCTCCATCAAGCGGCTGATTGAGAAACCCGCGCGCCCTCCTTCTGACCTGGCGCTGGTGGGGATTTATATGTTCGATGCCAGTGTGTTCGCGGCCGTACAGGCCATTGAACCCTCGCAGCGAGGGGAACTGGAGATTACCGATGCCATCCAGTGGCTGTTGACACAGGGCTATGGTGTGCACGCTTACGTGCACACCGGTTGGTGGATTGACACCGGAAAGCCGCTGGACATGCTCAGCGCGAACGAGCACGTGCTGGACGAGATAGCGCCGGAGGTAGCCGCGAACGCCGATGTGGCAGCCGACTCGGAGGTCGGGCGGCGTGTGACTTTGCAGCCGGGCGTATGCATCCGCAACAGCACCGTGCGTGGCCCGAGCATTATCGGCGAGAACACGGTTATCGAGAACGCCTACGTCGGCCCGTACACATCTATTTATCACGACTGTACGCTGATAAACTGCGAGATCGAACACTCCATAGTGCTGGAAGGCTCGCAGATTTCCGGCGTGCCCACCCGCATCGTGGACAGCATGGTTGGGCGCAACGCAGTCGTCGGGCGCACTGTGCGCAAGCCAAAGGCGTTGAAAATGAACCTTGGCGATTACAGCAATTTCTGGTTGCCGTGAAGAACCTTCTCGTTACCGGTGGTGCGGGCTTCATCGGCTCCAACTTCGTGCGCTACATGCTGCGAGAATACCCGGGTTACAAACTGGTGGTCTTCGACAAACTGACCTATGCCGGGAATCTGGACAACCTGCGCGATGTGGCAGATGACCCGCGCCACGCCTTTGTGTGCGGCGACATTGCGGACCGCGAGGCGGTCGAGCAAGCTATCAGTGACCACGGTATCGATGCCATCATCAACTTCGCCGCCGAGAGCCACGTTGACCGCTCAATCCTTGCCCCCGACGCCTTCATCCAGACCGATGTAGTGGGTACCTACGTACTGCTGGATGCCGCCCGCGACAACGGCATTGAGCGCCTGCATCAGGTCAGTACTGACGAGGTGTACGGGAGCATCGCGGAGGGTTGCTTCAGAGAGGGCGACCCGCTGGAACCGAACAGCCCTTACGCCGCCAGCAAAGCCGGTGCAGAACTGCTGCTGCGGGCCTATCATGAAACCTACGGGCTAAACACCGTGGTGACGCGCGGCAGCAACACCTTCGGCCCCTACCAGTATCCCGAAAAAATCACCTCGCTATTCATCACCAACGCCATCGATGAGCAGCCGTTGCCGCTCTACGGCGATGGCATGCAGGTGCGCGATTGGCTCTACGTGGAAGACCACTGTTCCGGCATTGATATGGCGCTGCACAGGGGTGAGCCCGGCGGGGCATACAACCTCGGCGGCGGCAATGAGCGGGCCAACATTGATGTGACCCGCCAAATATTGGCGCTGATGCAAAAGCCGGAGACCCTGATTGCGCCGGTGCAAGACCGCCCCGGTCACGACCGCCGCTATGCGCTGGATTGCACGCGGCTGCAGTCTCTCGGCTGGCAGCCCGCCCACTCGTTTGAAGATGCGCTGGCTGCCACAGTGCGATGGTATCGGCAAAACGAGTGGTGGTGGCGGCCTATCAAGAGTGGGGAGTTCAAAGAGTATTACCAGCAGCAATATGGGGAACGGCTCCAAGCGCGGGTATAAACCACTGAGGGCGCGACCGGAGTCGGTCGCGCCCTGTTGCTACGGGT
>DASCOB010000011.1:0-1995 GCA_036011785.1 Anaerolineales bacterium
TGCTCCTGTTGAGCATGCGCGGGTAGGGGCTGGTTTCGCGGATATGCTCAATGCCACAGATCCAGGCGACGGTGCGCTCCACGCCGAGGCCAAACCC
Source organism: Anaerolineales bacterium (assembly GCA_036011785.1). Lineage (GTDB taxonomy): Bacteria > Chloroflexota > Anaerolineae > Anaerolineales > UBA11657 > CAJWGI01. Next base: position 98 of record DASCOB010000011.1, read on the forward strand.
GGAATGGGGCACGCTGCCATATTTGCGTAAATCCAGATACCAGCCGTAATTCTCGCGGGGAAGATCGTGCGCCCGGATGCGTTCCAACAGGGTCGCGTGCTCATGGATGCGTTCCGAGCCGCCGATGATTTCACCGTAACCTTCCGGCGCGAGCAGGTCGGCCGAATAACACACTTCCGGACGGTCTTCCACCGGCGTCATGTAGAAAGCTTTCACGGCCGCGGGGTAATGGGTAACAAAAACCGGCCCGGTGAACATTTCGGTCAGCGCGGTTTCATGCGGCGCGCCAAAGTCGCTGCCCCATTCAATCTCCAGCAGCGCTTTCTGCTCCGGGTCATCGCACTGTGCTTGAAGCGCTTGCAGGCGCTCAATGGCCTCGTCATAGGTGATGCGCGCGAAAGGCGGCGCGATATTCTCTAGATGGCTCAGGTCGCGCTGCAGCAGGGCTAGTTCGGCTGCCCGTTCGCGCAGGCAGGTCTGCACGATGTGGCTGACAAACTGCTCCTCGATTTCCAGAAGTTGGCTCAAATCACAATGGGCAATTTCCGGCTCCACCATCCAGAACTCGGTCAGATGGCGGCGGGTTTTTGATTTTTCGGCGCGGAAGGTGGGGCCGAAACAATACACCTTGCCGAAGGCGGCGATGTTAGCTTCGTTGTAAAGCTGTCCGGTCTGCGCCAAATAAGCGCGTTGGCCAAAGTAGTCAATCTCAAACAGGGTGGAAGTGCCCTCAGCGGCCGCCGGAGTGATAATGGGCGTGCTGATTTCCACGAATCCGTTTTCGTGCAGCCATGTGCGAATCGCTTGCATGACGGTAGCGCGCACGCGCAGAATCGCCCATTGGCGCGATGACCGAATCCATAAATGGCGGCGGTCGAGCAGGAATTCGACACCGTGTTCTTTGGGCGTGATGGGGTATTCTTCCACCGCCTGCAGCAGTTGAATATCCGCGAAGCTGACCTCGTAGCCACCGGGCACACCGGGGGCGCGCTCATCGGCGCGCACCGTGCCGGTTACCGCCACAGCTGATTCCTGCGTCAATTGCCGCACGGTTTCGAAGACAGCCTCTGGCGCCTCCTTTTGGAAAGCCACGCATTGCAACGTGCCGGTGCCATCGCGCAACTGCACAAAGTGCAGTTTCCCTTTGCCCGTTCTGGCGTACACCCAGCCCTGCAAAGTGACTTCCCGGCCTACATAATCGGCGATGTTCTCGATGCGAATTAACATTGGAAACCTTTCTGACTATTCGCGACTCAGGGCAGCAATTCGATTTCGGACTGATCCCGGCAGCAGTTCAGCGAGCAATTTCCGTTCCGGCACGGCGAACACCCCGAGAATGATGGTGGCTGCCAGATAAACACAGCCGCCCAGCAGCAACCCGAACAACATATGGAGCTGTGCCCCCAGCCAGGTGGTGGCCGCCATGAGCAGCGCAGCTGCTCCCAGACGCCAGAACAGACGCCGCCATGGCGTCGGGCTCAGGTGACGAAAGACATACCATTGGAAAGCCACGCCCACCACAATCTCGGACAGAATAGTGGAAATTGCCGCTGCGCGGAAACCGTAGCGCGGAATGAACATGGCATTGATGGCAATGTTGAAAGCAACAGCGATTACAAAAGCACGCGTTAGTGCCCGTTGCTGCCCGATGGCCACCAGCAGATAATTGGTCACGCTGTTTATCCACCCGAACGGAATCGACCAGATAATCAGTTGTAACGTCAGGGCGCCGTCCGGCAGAAACTCGCGCCCGCCGAGCAACCCCACCAGCGGAGCGGCAAGAAAGGTGGTCACCACGGCCAGCGGCAGCGCGACCGCCACCAGCAGTTTGATGGCGAGGTGATATGTGCGCGTCAGCGCCGGGCGGTCGGCCGCGGCCTGGCGGCTCATCAGCGGGA
>DASCOB010000012.1:0-3119 GCA_036011785.1 Anaerolineales bacterium
CGTGGGGGGCGATCTTGGTCGCGACGCTGCTGGCTGCTCTGCTGGTAGGCGGTGACCAGATCCAGATCACGATGGGGTTGCCGGCTTCTGTGGCACTCGTGCTGCAGGGCGCCATTCTTTTTTGCGTGCTGGGCGGCGATATGTTTACTCGCTACCGGCTCAGGCTGGTACGCAAGTCGCTACAGCTGCCGAGTCACCATGCCGATGGTGTAGGCCAGACATGGACATAGGGCTTTTCGCCTCCATTCTGAGTATTGCGATCGCGGCGGGCACATCGCTGGTGTTCGCCACTGTGGGTGAGATCGTAACTGAACGTGCCGGCATCCTGAATCTGGGAGTGGAAGGAATGATGATTATGGGGGCGGTGGCTGGTTTCGCAGCCGCCTTTCACACTGAGAGTGTGGCGGCCGGGGTGCTGACGGGCATGGCGGTTGGGAGTATGCTGGCGTTGGTGCATGCCTTCCTGACCATAACTCTGCTCGCGGATCAAGTGGTCTCCGGGCTGGCTCTGACCTTGCTCGGTTCGGGGCTGGCCAGTTTCCTGGGGCAGCGTCTCGGGCCCGGGGGCATGCCGCTGGTCGGGCAGATTGGACCACGGTTCGGCAGGGTCGCCATACCTTTTCTGAGCGAACTCCCGCTGCTGGGGCCGTCCGTCTTCAACCGGGATCTTCTTTCGTACGTGATGTACTTTTTCGTCCCCGTCGCGTGGTATTTTTTGTACCGCACGCGCCCCGGTCTGCACTTGAGGGCTATCGGTGAAAGCCCTCAGACCGCAGACGCCATGGGCGTAAACGTATTTGCGCTGCGCTACCTCTATACCGTTGTGGGCGGTATGCTGGTGGGTCTGGGTGGAGCGCATCTGTCGCTCTCATACACCCCCGGATGGACGGAGAACATCACCGGGGGGAGGGGGTGGATCGTGATCGCGCTCGTGATCTTCGCGACCTGGAATCCTGTGCGGGCGGTACTTGGCGCGCTATTGTTCGGCAGCGTGAATGCGATCCAGTTTCGCTTACAGGCCTCCGGTACCACTATTCCGGCTGCGCTGTTAAACATGCTTCCTTACATCCTGACGATTGTGGTGCTTGTAGTCATCACCTGGGCAGAGGCCTTTCGCAAGCGCGTCGGTGCGCCCGCCTCATTGGGGCTTCCCTACATACGGGAGGAGCGGACTTGACAGAGTGACACTCGTGGGGTTAACTGACGTGGTATTGTCGGAGACGTAGCCTGGGCATCTTTGCGGACGATGTACAAACTAGGGTATAATTGCACGAATCACTAAACAAACTGGCTGGCTTGTAAATGCTGACTTCTAAAGGCGCTAGTAGGGGAGGTGTTTAGCGAGACGAATATACTCACCCATTGTCTGATCGGCAGTAATTTGTAGGCTGGTTGAGCGGATGCCTCTCGCCTAGAGTGGCAAAAAAACGAGGAGAAAACCATGAAGAAACTCACAGCAATTCTTAGCTTGTTAATTGTCGCGGGATTGGTTCTGGCGGGCTGTTCCCCTACAGCTGAAGAAGCTCCGGCTGCCGAAGAGCCTGCTGCGGCGGAACCGGATGCCGAAGAGGTGGCCGCTGAAGAGCCGGCAGAAGCACTGCGAGTGGCAGTTGTGATGCCCAGTGCTATCAACGACCTGGCATTCAGCCAGAGTATGTATGGCGCTCTAGTGCGAATGCAGGAGGAGCGGGGGGCGGACAACTTCGAGATAGCATACTCTGAAGGGATGTTCAAGGTCGACGAAGCCGCTGCTGCGTTGCGCGACTATGCTGCTGAAGGATACGATTTGGTGATAGCGCACGGCTCGCAGTACGGAGCTTCGTTGCAGGAAATCGCTCCTGATTTCCCGGAGACGAGCTTCGCTTGGGGCACTACAGCTGACACCTTCGGTGTGCCCAATATCTTTGCCTATGAAGCGCGCTCAGAAGAGGGTGGATACGTCAATGGCGTTCTCGCCGCGTCGCTTTCTGAGAGCGGTATTATCGGCGTGGTTGGCCCGATTGAGGTCGGAGACGCGAAACTCTATGTAGATGGCTTCACTGCGGGAGCCGAAGCGACCAATCCGGATATCCAGGTCAATGCGAACTGGATCGGGTCGTTCAGCGATGTGGCTTTGGCTTCTGAGGCTGCTCAAACCCATCTCAATGCCGGTGCCGATGTTTTGACCGGTACTGCCCAGATGGTGGTAGGCGCAATCGGCGTCGCGGAGACAAATGGCGTGATCTGGCTGGGCACGCAATCGGACCAGAGTTCGCTGGCGCCGAGTATAGTGGCGGCCAATCAGGTGTACGACTGGACGGTGGCATTGGAAGAGATTGTTGCGCTGATCGGCGAAGGCACACTGGGCGGCAAGTCCTTTGCCGCAACCATGTCCAACGGTGGTCTGCGCGTTGATTTCAACCCTGATTTTGCAATGGGGGCTGACGCAAAAGCAGCTGCAGAGGCAGCGCTGGCCGCCGTCACTAGCGGGGACATCGATGCTCTTGCAGCGGCAGGAGAGGTTGCTGCAGCAAAGACAGCATTCAAGGCCGCGTTTGTGTACGTAGCTCCGATCGGCGATCTGGGTTGGACCTGGGCGCATGACCAAGCCAGGCAGCAGATGGAGGCAGATCTAGGTATAGAGACCGCGTACATCGAGATGGTACCTGAAGGACCGGAGGGTGAGCGCGTGATCAGAGACTTTGCCATGAAAGGCTACGACCTGATCTTCACGACCTCCTTCGGCTATATGGACCCGACCATAACGGTAGCGGAGGAATTCCCCGACATACAGTTTGTGCATATCTCGGGCTTCAAGTCGGCCCCGAATGCATCGAACGTCTTCGGTCGTATGTATCAGCCGCGTTATCTGTCCGGTCTGGTAGCTGGAGCGGCGACTGAGAGCAACATCATCGGCTACGTAGCAGCGTTCCCGATACCGGAAGTAATCCGTGGCATCAACGCTTTCACGCTCGGCGTTCGTGAGGTTAATCCGGCCGCCGAGGTGCGCGTGGTGTGGACCAACACCTGGTTCGGACCTCCGGAGGAAAAGGAAGCAGCGGATGCATTGCTTGCCGCTGGAGCGGACATCATTGCGCAGCATCAGGATACAACAGAGCCACAGAAGGCGGCTGCGGATG
>DASCOB010000013.1:0-14475 GCA_036011785.1 Anaerolineales bacterium
GAAGAATCCCCAGTGGGTGCGCAACCCGGTCAGCGCCCAGTTCAGGGGCCAGAAGACGGCAATCAGGCCGAGACCCAGCCAGCCGTGCGTTGGCCACTGGCCGGCGGCGTTGCGAGCGGGTGGTGGGGTGGAATCAGGGTGCGCCATAGCCGTGCATGCGCCAATTGTATGGCATGCCATCCAGCGTCGCCAGAGGCGCGGCGTCGTTGAATCAAATATGGCCGCCACTGAAAGCAGTGACGGCCATTGGTGTTACGTGCGGATCGCCTTCGTTGGCTTACTGCGCCGGGATTACCAGCGATTGCCCGACATATATCATGTACGGCGCTGCGATGTCGTTGTTCTCAGCCAGTGCATCCACATCGATGCCATGATTGAGCGCGATGAAAAAAACGGTGTCGCCCGCCTGCACCTGGTAGGTTCTGGCCGCCACCGCGTTTGCCGGAGCCATGATGGTTGCGCCCTCGATGGAGCCTTGCTCCGCGCCGGTCGCTTCCAGGCCGGCGCCGGGGATTATCAACTCTTGCCCCGGATATATTTGTTGGTCCGCCCCGATGACCGGATTGGCCGCCATCAACTCAAGCGGCGCAATGTTGAATGTACGTGCGATTTTGTACACCCAGTCGCCCTCCTGGACTACATAGGTAGCTGGCGCATTGCCTATTGTCGGCACATCAACCGGCGCCGCAGTGTCAATCACGGTTGTCTCCGCTTCGTTGGCTGCGAGATCTGCGTTTCCATCGGCAGCCGTCTCCTCGCCGGCAAGTGGTTCGGCCGCTAATTGCTCTGTGCCCTCGCTGGCATCCTCTGCGGGGGCGGTTTCTTCGGCCAGAGGTGGCACCTCAACCCCTTCTCCGGTGGAGGCCAGATCATCTTCGAGCAGTGCCTCCATGGTGGTGTCCGGCGTCTCTGCGTCGCCCGGCTCTTCAACCGCGGTTTCCTCAACCGTCACATCCTCCGGAAAGATGCCCTGTGTGGCTGACCGGTTGCAGCTTGCTAGGGCCAGAACACCCAGAAGCGCAAGTGAGAGAAACCAACGGGCTGCGTGCGTGGATTGTGTTTTCACAACGAACCTCCTCTTGTACTGGTAATGAGATGCCCTGATCGCCCCATTGGCGCGGGATGGACTCATGCACAGGGATTGACCGAGAAACACCCTCGGTGTCACCCTTGCGGTGCAAGAGGTATGCCATTGTTGAATTGGAAATGGATGTTTCCGAATGGAGATCAGAGTTCGTCGTCTAGGGCGGCAATCCCGGGCTGATCCAGTTTGAGCATCTCGCCGTGGTGGTCGACCACGATGCGGAAACCAAGCATACCCAACCACTGCCTGGCGCCGCTCGGGAGCCCTTGCTGCAACAACTGGTCCATGTGGGCGTCGATGTTCTTGAGGGATGAATCAATCATTGCTTTGGTGAAAAGGTCGTCCTGCCCGAGCATTTTCAACGCACTGTCGCTCACTAGTTCCTGATGCCGCGTTATTTGCGCGCGCAAATCGCGCAGGACGGTGCGGTCTATTGCTTCGGCAGCGACGTGACGCTTGAAGCCGGCGTCGTTGATGACGTAGTGAGCTTCTTCGCCAATGTGCGCAACGCCGGCGGGCTCATTGGCTTCGTTGACGATCAGACCCTGAAACAGCGCGTGCTTGCTCATGAGAGTGTATTTGCGTGGCGGCTGCCACCATGCACGGTGGTGCTCAGGCGTGCGCCTCCAGTTCGCGCTCGATAGTAGCCTTGACGGTGTCAGCATCCGCTGGCAGGGTTAGTAGTGGGTTCGCGTGACGGCTTTCAACCTCGTCTAGCGCACCCCGATGATACCCTAGCTTTGCGCGTGTGAACTTCAGCCCGTGTGCGGTGCTTATCACCACCACCTTTTGCTCGGGTTTAATCATGCCCCTCTGCAGCAGTTTGAACAGAACGGCCAGCGCGACCGCTGTGTGTGGACAGGTGTACATTCCGGTGCGGTCTGCGAGCGCACCAGCGTTGGCCAACTCGTGTTCGCTGGCTTCTTCCACAATTCCATCGGTGTTCTGGATAGCCTGCACCGCTTTTTCGTAGCTGACCGGGTTTCCGATCTGGATTGCCGAAGCCAGCGTTCTCTGCGCCGAGAGTGAGACTTTCTCCTTGAACCCGTTGCGGAAACTCTGGTAAAAGGGATTTGCACGGCTGGCCTGAGCGGCGGCCAGTCGCGGCATGCGGCTGATTATGCCCAGGTCTTTCATGAGTTGAAACCCTTTGTACAGCGCGCTGATGTTGCCCAGATTTCCCACTGGCATCACAATCCAGTCAGGTGCTTCCCAATCGAACTGCCGTACTATTTCAATCGCGACGCTCTTCTGCCCCTCGATACGCAGGCTGTTCATAGAGTTGGCCAGATAGATGCTGTTGTCCTGCGTCACCTTCCGCACGATGCGCATGCAGCCGTCGAAGTCGGTCTCCAACGCCAGAACGTGTGCGCCGTTGGCAATCGGTTGGATGAGTTGGGCACGGCTGACTCGGTCGCTGGGCAGAAAGACGATGGCGGGGATTCCGGCCGCAGCGGCGTAGGCAGCAAGGGCTGCGCTAGTGTCGCCGGTGGAGGCGCAGGCCACAGCCCGTACTGGGCTGCCGCTGGCCATCATCTGCTTGACCACGCTGACCAGCACTGTCATGCCCAGGTCTTTGAAGCTTCCGGTGTGGCTGTTGCCGCACAGTTTAACCCAAAGGTTGAGCATACCCAATTTTGCGCCCAATCGCTCAGCCCAGAACAGGTTGCTGTTGCCCTCGTACATGCTGACCACGTTGTCATCGTGCAGGTCGGGCACCACCCACTCACGCATGCCCCAGACGCCGCTGCCGTACGGCCACTCGGTGGTGCCGACACGGGCGTCCATCAATTGCCTCCATGCCCGCGGGCTGCGCTGGCGGAGCGCATGCAGATCGTGACACACCTGCAGCAGGCCACCGCATTCCGGGCAGGCGTAAATCACCCGATAGAGGGGATACTCTCCGGGGCAGCCACGGACGCAGGAGAAATGGGCGTTGTATTCCATCAGATTGCGTTTGTCGTTAGCGCCGCCATGCAGCCGCGTCGCATTGTACCATTTTCGGGTTGGGCTCTGCGGGCTTCGCAGAGGGTTTTCCTGCGCGGATAATCATCCTCGTTGGCGAATGAGAAGCCAGTCGCGCAGCCGGTCGGGTGCGAAGCGGGCAACCAAATCGGCGACGTGGCCGACGCGGCCGATGCGGTAGCGCGTGCGCGGCCGTGGCGCGGTGAGCGCATGTTCCACCGCGCGTGCTGCTACCATCGGCGAGGGCATCTCGCGCGTCATGTCTCGTTCCCATTTCCCGGCCGCTCTCGTTGCCGCGCCGTAAAGCTGCTGTGCTTGTGTAGGCAATTCGGCCAGCATGTTTTTAGTCGCCGCGCGCGACTTATTCCAGATAGGGGTGGCGATCGGGCCAGGCTGCACCACCGAGACCGATATGCCCCACGGGCGCAACTCGAGGCGCATGCAATCCGAGAGCGCCTCGAGCGCGAATTTGGAGGCAGAGTACGGCCCGAGAAATGGTGCCGCCACCCGCCCGCTCACCGAGCTCATGTTGACGATGCGACCCCCGGCGCGGCGCAGCAGCGCCAGCAGCGCCTGCGTGACCGCGATCTGGCCGACAACGTTTATCTCCAATTGCGAGCGCAGCGAGTCGAGAGGCAGAAACTCCAGCGGGCCGGCGACGGCAATGCCGGCATTATTTACCAGCCCGGCCAGCCCGCCGTCGCGACAGCCGGCCTCGACCGTGCGCGCTGCCGCGCGGATGCTCTCGCCATCAGTGACGTCAAGATACACAGGCTGCAAGCGCTCGCCGGTGGCCGCTCGCAGTGCCTCGCCATCCGCAGTCTTGCGGATGCCGGCGAAAACGCTAAAACCCAGCGCGTGCAGATGCAGCGCGCACGCCCGACCAATCCCCGTGGATGCACCCGTGATGACGACCGCTTTCATTGCGGGCGCGCCATTTGTGCTCATGATCTTGTGGCCTATACTTTAGCACGCTGAGTCTATCACAGGCGTTGACGCCCGATATGTGGGCGCACGTGCTTTGCCGGAGGGAGCCGGCGGGTTATAATCGCTGTCAACACGGGAATTCAGGAGGGAAGCGATGCGCACAATCAGTTTTGTGGCGGGCGCACTGTGCGGCGGGGCGGTCGGCGCAGTGGCGGCGTTGTTGCTGGCGCCGTTGGCCGGACAGGAGTTGCGGGCGCGCGTGAGGGATGAGGTCGATCATCTGGTGGGGGAGGCGCGACAAGCCGCGGTCGACAAGCGCGCCGAGTTGAGCGCGCGCTTCGGCCGCCACGAAGAAATCGGATAGCTGCCTGCGGTTAATTCGATTTCAGCACCAGCCGGTAATGCGCCGCTTCGGTGGTGTAAGGCGTGAGGGCCGAAACCACGATTGTGGCCCTGTCTGAAAGCTTGATGTCCGCGCTGCCGTCGATGGTCTCCACGCGGCGCACGCTGCCGGTTCTCGTGTCAACTACCTGAATGAGCCAGCGTTGCGGCAGCGAATTGTCGAAGCGCAACCAGCCGCGGCTATCCCAGCCTCCCGCCTCGGCCTCGAAATCCTCTGCATAGCCGATTTCCGGCACTGCGATGTCGTCGAGTAGAATTCCCGGCCAGTTCACGGCGGCGTCGGTCAGGTATTCGAAGCGCACCAGTATTCTCTCCCCGGCGAATGCGCTCAAATCAACGCGCTCGTGCACCCACACCGGCTGCGCCGCTCCGCCCGAATTGTAGTGGTATCCCCAGCCAAGGTTGTTCCCGCTCGGGTTTTCATCCGTTCCTCCGGGCGTGTGCATGATTTGCCAGTTTTCGCCGCCATCGCTAGACACGACCAGATAAGCGTAATCGTAGTTTTCTTCGAGCGCCCACCAAGCCCAGTACGTCAACGTAGCGCCGGAGACTTGCGTGAGGTCGAATTCCCGCGTGAGCGTGCTATCGCTGCTGTCCTGCCGGTTGCCCCAGAACATGAAATCTCCGGAATGTGGCCCTGCGGGAACCGCGCGAACCCGCTGAACGCCGCTGAAAGTGGCGCTGGTTACGTCGGGGCAGTCGATGGTGATGTAATCTGCCGCGTATTGATGCACGCTCATGTCGCCCGGTGGGGCCGTGCAGCCGAAGCTGGCTGTTGGCACCACGCGAGGGGCGGCGGCGTATTTGCTGTAACCGAAGCGCCCGTCCGCCAAAGATGTGTCGCCAAGATAATTCGCGACCACCCAATCGGCAAAAACTGCATCTGTGGTGATAGGATTTCCCGAGAGAGCATCGACCGCGCCCAGATGCTGCAGCACCGCGTCCATGGCCGCCAATCCGTTGGCAGGATGCGCCACCAGTGCACGGGTGGCGCTCTCGCCGAAGCGCTCGAGGAAATAATCAAGGAAAAGAAACGCGGCCCCGTAGTGGGGAACGGATTCCGGCCCGCCGCCGCTCTCACTCCACGCGTTCAACTGTAGATCTGGGTCGGCAGCAAAGGCGAAGTCGAAGCCCCCGGAACTGTGCCCGGTGAGCAGCTCGGCCAGCACCGACGCGCCCTCGTTCATCCAGGTTTCTTCGTTGGAATCGTTTGCCCAGTGCACCATGTGCTGGAATTCGTGCGCCAGCGTGCCGGGCAGGCCGGGGTCGTCCAGCGTAATGATGCTCGCGTTCAGGTAGAACATTTCCTTTTCATTGGAATGCTGGTGTGCGAGACGGGAGTACTCGTCCGTGGAAGAGTAATATCCCGCCACCGAGCCGCCCAATCCTTCGGCGTAGAGAATATATAGCCGTGGGTCACCATCGATTCCGGGTGACCACTCCCACCCAAAAAACTCATGTACAGTGGGGATGATGCGCTGCTCGAAATCCTCCAGCAGCGCGCGCAGTTTCGCTGGCTGCACTTGCAAGTGCGGTTCGGCGAAGAAGAGCACGCGCGGACCGGCGTAAAGAAGCTCCGCGGTCACGTTGAATTGCACGTCCGTGTCCAAGTTGGTGGCGGAGAATTCGATTACATCGCCGGACCGGTGGCCCGCGGGTTGTGTGCTGACGATGACGGGGATATCGGTGTGGCCGCGCAAGCGCATGGCAATCTCGCGCAGGTCGCTCTCCGGAACCGGCATGGCAGCGATTGTGGCCAGCGTGTCGGGCGTGGCTTCAGTGAGCGTGGGTGCGTGCATGGTACTGGACGCGGTGGTGGCCGCTGAAGTGGCAGTTCGAGTGTGCGTTGGTGACGCGGTCGGTGGCTGCGTGGGCACGGGCGTGAGTGTGGCCGTGGGCATGAGAGTGGTCGCAGCGGGCATCGTGACCGTGGCTGCCAGCACATTGGTGGTGGTTTTAGAGAACTCGGGTGCGAGACGGACGTTTCCGCGGACCCAAATGCCGATGCCCGCCAACGCGATCACTAGGGCCAATAGCGTGGTGAGGGCGAGTTTGGTTTTCACGTCCAGATCGTGTCGCCGTTTGGAGAGAGGGCCGCCGGGGAGAGTTTACCATACCCGCCTCTCGGCGCGCCGGCGCGAATCAAAAAGCGGCGGCGTACCTCGCTAGAAGTTGCCGCCGCTTCGTGTTTGTGTATCCGTGATTGGTGTTGCGTTTACCCTTGACAGACGACTGACTTCGACGGATATACTGACAGACTCTAGACTACTGAGACATTGACGGCTTTAGGGCCTCTGTCGGAAGGTTCAACTTCAAACTCAACATGTTGTCCTTCAATGAGATCCCTATAGCCATCGGCATTGATGGCGCTGTAGTGCACGAAACAATCGTCGCCAGTTTGGCGTTCGATGAAACCAAAACCTTTGGATCCATTGAACCACTTGACAGTGCCGTTTTCACGTTCGGCCATGAGAATAGATTCTCCTTTTTAAGATTGATACTCTTACTCTGTGAGCTTAGGTGTTGCTGGGGTGTCCTACTGAGATCCTACCAACAAATCGGTCGTCTGCCTGCTCCTAACTCAGCGTGCAATGTTACCCTATCTTTCCAGTTTGCGCAAGGCCGAGTTTCGTGGCGAGAATCCGTGCGATTACCAGCCCCATTCGCACGCAGGGTTGGCCCGTTGAAACAAAGAAGCCGTTGCACATAGAATCGGGTCAGGCGTCTCTCGCCGCCGGTCACGTCGCAGCTCGGGCTAGGGGGATAGACATTCCAGTCAACGTAACGTATATTGAACTGATACCTAGAAGTAATTTATTGAGAGGAGTAACCCAATGACGGCATTCACAAAACGGAGTATGGAAGGTGAGGTGGTACTTATCACAGGAGCCACTCGCGGAATAGGGAGGAGAGCAGCGCATGAAATCGCCACTACCGGGGCTACTCTCATCGTTGTCGGACGGAGTGATGAGCGCACTGCTAAACTTGTGGCTGAACTGCATGCGGTGCCAGGAGCGGGGTCAATACATGGAGAGATCTGTAATCTGATGTTGCAGTCTGAGGTGCGGAATCTCGCTGACCGGGTCCGTACCAAACATAGGCGGCTTGATGTACTCATAAACAACGCCGGAGCCATCTTTTCGCAGCGGGAGATTACAAGTGAGGGTTTCGAGAGGACCTGGGCACTCAATCACAATGCCTACTTCCTGCTCACCACCCTACTTCAAGACCTGTTGGTTGGGAGATCCGTCGCAAGGGTTGTCAACACCGCCTCGGATGCCCACCAAACAGGTAGGATGTATTGGGATGACTTGCAGTTCTCCAAACGCCAGCCTTTGTGGGGATGGCGTTCTTACAGTCAGTCGAAACTGGCCAACGTCCTTTTTACCCGTCAATTGGCACACTATCTTAAAGGCTCTAAAGTCACCGCCAACGCCGTCCATCCTGGTTTTGTCAATACCGGCTTTAGCCATAACAATGGCCCCCTTGCCCGCGCCATGATGGTTCTCACGCGTCCCGTCCAGCGTCAAGACAGCAAAGGAGCGGAGACGGTGGTCTGGGCGGCCATCTCGGTGGAGGCGGAAGGCATAACTGGTGAGTATCTGTACGACTGCAAACCAAGGGAACCGTCGAAGAGAGCTAAGGACATGGCTGCTGCCGCCAGGTTATGGGATCTCAGCGAGGATATGACCGCTACCAGAGGTGACTGGGATTGCCACTAAGCTCGGTGCGGCGGAGCTGCTCAAGCAGAGGCGGCACTCGTTGATTGCAACCACCGGCCTCACATGCTAAAAACGCTGTAATTTTGGCTGGTAGATCTGGCGGCTCGAAAAGGTGGGCCGTCATTTTGTTCTTGTTTGAAAACCTGCTAGATCAACGTCCGATGACTACTCATGAGCCTTTCTCCTCAGGTCAGCGCTTCACAGCGCGACAGACCTGCAGCATGGTGTTTGGGTGGATCATCCTGACTGTCATGGCAGGGGTTAGTATCTTCGCTGCCCTGCTCTGGTTTCAGGGCGGTGCAGGCTCTCTACCGGGGGCAGCCAAGCCCGGATCTGAGGCTTCTGTGTTGGAGATTAGGGGCCCTACTCCGGAACTGGAAGAGCAGCCGCGGACGATCATGCAGGCGGGGGACGAGGGCGACACAACCCAAGCGGCAAATGTCGTCGAGCAAGAGGTCGAAGCAGAAGCCACAAATGTCGTCGAACAAGAAGTCAAATCAGAGCCCGAACAGGGAGAACCGAACGAAGCCACAGATGTCTCTCCGGTCGTGCTACCGGCCAGCACCGGCTTTGGCCTTGGAGGACAAGTCATCCACGGGAGTTGTTGGCGCTGGACAAGATGCAATCTATAGGCATGGGCTGGGTCAAGATCAAGAACCATGACTTGGGCGGCGGCACGCTGGACGGTGACATCCAGAATACGCACGCTAATGGCCTGCGCATTCTCATCAGTGTGAAGGACAATGCTGGTCATCAGCTAATCACCGATCCTGGCTACCAGCAGCAATTCATTCGATACTTGGAGCGAGCGGCGCGTGCTGGTGCCGACGCCATCGAGGTGTGGAACGAACCGAACCTGGACCGCGAGTGGCCGGCCGACGAGATGGGCGGGGAACAGTACACCGCGCTGCTGCAAAATGCCTACCCGCGCATCAAGGCCGCCAATGCTAACACGATGGTTGTCAGCGCGGCACTCTCGCCTACCGGCACATTCGGCGGCTCGTGTGGCTCCATCGACACTTCAACAGTAATCACGCACCACCACGAATCAAAAGCGCCACAATGTTGCGATAGTGACGCACGATAATCTGGCAGATTATCCCATTGAGGAAATTTGTCCAAAATGGGTTAGTTATGCAGCTAGTTCTTCAAACAGTATCTCACGAATATTGTAGCGGCAGCAGTCAGCACAAGCATGATTGCAGCAAGCATGATGCTCTAGCAGCTTTCGCGTATTATCGTTGAAGTGGAAAACACCACACTACCAGCCCCACCGCTAACATGAATAGCCACCATTGCACCATCGTAGCGCAACAAAACTCCAGCAGTTTTGCGGTGCTGAAATTCGCAATCTTTGGAAGCGAAATCAACGGTAGGTCCAATTCATATTCTGCGTTTGGCATGTTGGCCTCCTGGTTGCGTTGGTGCAGGAGTATTGAATGGTTGTGGGGTTGCAAATGCCGTGCCAAGATTGCAGATGCTCAGCGAGCGCCGCAGCGCCCGATTTCTGGAGACACCCGAGTTGCATTGAACAGTTCTCCTGTCTTATCATGGAAGTGGACCAGGTGTTACACGAGGGTGGTCGTTACGCCATGGAGCAGACTGAGGGGATCGACAGTGCAACTGGGTGCCGTGCTCTGAGAAAAATCTGAGAGTGTTTGGTTGTTCCTCGTAACGTTGTAGAAAGCGGCTACCGCATTCGGATTATAATGCGGTCACGATGGTTGTCGCTTCGGAGGGGTAGAGAAAAAGCGGGTTGAGTTGTGCTGCTCCGGGTGCCTGCCGACGGGAATCATATCGGCCGCGGAGCGAATCATGAAATCTCTCGCAAAAGACAAATCCGGCTTCTGGCCTGCTTATCTCCATGCTTGGGACTCTGGGCTGCTGGAGACGAAAGTGGCTCAATCCCGGGAAATGCTCAGGGAATGTTGCGTCTGTCCGCGGGACTGTGCCGTTAACCGGTTGGAGGACAAGTGGGCGGTCTGCAAAAGTGGGCGCTACGCCCGTGTAAGCAGTTACGGACCCCACCAGAGTGAAGAGGACTGCCTCCGGGGACGGAATGGCTCCTCCGGTACCATCTTTTTCTCCCATTGCAACCTCAGGTGTGTCTTTTACCAGAACTGGGACATCAGTCAGCCTCCAGGTAGACCGGAAGCGAACGGCAGCGCCATCACGCCCGCACAGTTGGCTAAAATGATGCTTGCGCTCCAAAGTCAGGGCTGCCACAACATCAATTTTGTCACCCCGGAACACGTCGTACCTCAGATCGTTGAAGCCCTACCCCTGGCCATAGAAAATGGCCTGCGCCTGCCACTAGTCTACAATACCAGCGCTTACGATTCTCTGGAAAGTCTTCACATGATGTAGGGCCTGGTGGACATCTACATGCCCGATTTCAAATTCTGGGACCCGGAATTGGCGAGGCGGTATCTAAAGGCAATCAGGTATCCGAGCGCAGCACGGGAGAGCATCAGGGAGATGCACCGGCAGGTCGGAGACCTGCAGCTTGACGAGAACGGCTTGGCCGTTCGGGGTGTGCTGGTGCGGCATCTGGTGATGCCGGGAATGGCGGCAGACGCTGAAAGGATCTTCGCCTTTCTTGCCGTAGAAATCTCGCCGGACACCTACATCAATATAATGGACCAGCACCGCCCCGCTTTCAAGGTCAGCGCGACGAAGTACGCGGAACTCAACTGCTCCGTGAGAGTGGCGGAATTCTCCCGGACAATCCAGGCTGCACTAGCTGCAGGACTGCACCGGTTTGATGAACGGCGGAGTTTCGCTTTTCTGCGCTGAGGCAGTGGGAATATGCCTCTCTATCTGCCGCTCGTCTTGCTCTCCGCAGGGGCGTTGCTTTTCGAGATAGGCCTGACGCGGCTGTTCTCGGTTGCCCAGTTTTACCATTTTGCCTTCATGCTTGTCAGTCTGGCGCTGCTTGGATTCAGCGTCGGTGGAACGCTGGTGGCGAGCGTGCCGGGACTGGCGCGGCGATTGGCCCGCCGGCATAGCTTGGCGTGTCTCGCTGCTGGCTTCGCCCTGACCGTTCCGGGAAGTTACCTGGTGCTCAATCACTTCCCATTCGATTCGTTCAGTATTGCTTGGGACGCAACACAAATCGGGCGGCTGGCGGTCAACTTTCTCGCTCTGGCTGTGCCCTTCAGCCTGGTTGGAGTGGTAGTGGGTGCGCTGCTGGCGACGCGGCCTGAAAGTTCACACCGCTTGTACGGCGCCAATCTGTTGGGCTCGGCCATCGGTTCAGGTTTGGCTCTGATCGTGCCGGCATGGATTGGGGGCGAGGGGGTGGTGCTAGGCTCTGCGTGGCTCGGCGCGCTGGCGGCAGTGACACTGCTTCAGGTGGGACGCGGGAAAAAGAGTGATACAGGCGTGAGGCACAGTGCGAAAACAACCTTACGCTTTCATTCTTACCCCTTTTTTCTTCTGCTGTTAGCGCTGACCATCGGGCTTATCTGGCCAGCGGATTTGCTCAGGCTGCGCCTTTCGGAATACAAGCCGCTGGCCCGCATGAGGCTGCTGCCGGATGCCCGGCAGACCGTGAAGCGCTGGAGCAGCGCGACGCGTGTGGATGTGGTTGAGAGCAGCAGCATACACATCCTTCCTGGTATAAGCTTCGCGTACCAGAACCCGCCACCTGTTCAAGCTGCCATCTTTACCGATGGAGATGCGCCGTCGCCAATTAGTCGCCTTGATCTTGAGGACCCGCGCACGCTGGCGCTGGTCGGGAACCTGCCCGCGGCCCTGGCATATGAAATGCGCCCCGCTGCGCAAGCGTTAGTCATCGAACCGGGTGGGGGCCTGGACGTGACCGTGGCGCTCGCGCAGGGAGCCAAGCGCGTGGCGGTCACGCACCGCGAGGTGCTGATTCCGGCCGTGCTGCAGATCGATTACGGGAATTTCGCCGCAGGCCTGTACTCCGACCGGCGCGTGACGGTGATTGCGGAGGACATCCGCGCATTTCTGCAGCGTAGCGCCGTTCGGTACGACGTGATCCAACTGGCCTTGACTGACCCGAACCGCCCCATCACCTCCGGCGCTTACAGCCTGGCGGAAAACTACAGCCTGACGGTCGAGGCGATGTTGGCCTACTTGGAGCACCTGGCGCCGGGCGGTATGTTCGTGGTCAGCCGCTGGCTGCAATCGCCACCCTCCGAGTCGCTGCGCGTATATGGGCTGGCGCTTGTGGCGCTGGAGCAGTTGCCCGGCGCGGTTCCCGTGGAGCGGCAGGTGGTCGCCTTACGCGGCTTTCAGAGCGCGACTTTCCTGGTGCAGCCGGATGGTTTCAGCAATGAAGAATGGGCGCACGTGCAGGATTTTGCCCGCTCGCGGCGCTTCGACCTTGTGGCCGGTCCGGGGTTGATGGAGAGGCACTCGAATCAGTATAGCGTGCTGACGGAACCGGCTTACTTCCGTTCGCTCGCGGCGCTTCGCACTGCGCCTGATCGCGAGGCCTTCTACGCCGGCTACGAGTTTGACGTTCGCCCGCCGACCGACAACCAGCCCTATTTCTTTCATTTCTTCAAGTGGCGGCAGTCTCCTGCAGTGCTGCAGACATTGGGACAGACATGGCAACCCTTTGGCGGCAGCGGGTATTTGGTTCTGCTTCTGCTACTCGGCATGGCGACTGTTCTCGCAGTGGGGCTGGGGGTCTTGCCGATACTGTTGTCGCGCGCAAAGACTCGTCCTCATTCACGTGCGAAAGGACGCCAGGACGTCCACCCCCGGTGGGGCGCAGCTGCCCCGCTTTACTTTGCAGCCGTGGGGTTGGGATTCCTTTTGGTGGAGGTTCCGTTAGTGCAGCGCTATATCCTGTTTCTCGGTCGCCCGGTTTATGCGCTGGCGCTCGTGATCGGCGGCTTGCTGGCATTCTCCGGCCTGGGGTCGCTGACCGCCCGCCATTGGCCGCTGCCCCTTCCGCTGACGCTGTTGTGTGCGCTTATCACTTTCTATCCGGTGGGTCTGCAGGCCCTTTTCGTGGCGGCCTTGCACCTTTCCCTGGCCGGGCGCATGGTGGTGGCGCTTCTCTCGCTCGCGCCGCTCGGGCTGCTGCTGGGGGTGCCGTTCGCGGCAGGTTTGTTGCGACTCGAACGCGGTGCAGCGCAACTGATTCCCTGGGCGTGGGCGATTAATGGCGGCGCCTCGGTGATCAGTGCGCTGTTGGCCCCGTTGTTGGCGCTCTCATATGGCTTTCGCGTAGTGCTGCTGGCGGGCGCATTGGCTTATTCGGGGGCGCTCTTGACCACTCTGGTAAATGGCACAAAGCGCACATCTAGGATGCGGTAACCCGTCAAGCCCTCGTCCTCGTTGACGAATTGCCACAACACCTGCAGGCCGCCCTGTGGCCCTATGGGGATCACCAGGCGACCACTGGCAGCCAGTTGCTCGACCAGAGGCGGCGGGAGCTGGTCCGGGGCAGCGGTTACAATTATCGCATCGAAAGGTGCGAATTCCGCCCAGCCGTAATACCCGTCGGCAGCCAGCACGTGCGCGTTGTCGTAGCCGAGAGCTGATAAGCGCGCCTGCGCTTGTGCAGCCAGTTCAGGGATTATCTCGATGGTGTAGACTTGCGGCAGCAATTCGGCCAGCACTGCGGCCTGGTAACCTGAACCTGTACCGATTTCCAAAACGCGTTTGTATCCCTCTAATCGGAGCAACTCGGTCATCAGCGCAACGATATATGGTTGCGAGATGGTCTGGCCGAAACCTATGGGAAGCGGGTGGTCGGCGTAAGCTTCATCCAGGTGTTGCTCAGGGACGAACAGATGGCGCGGTACCGTGCCCATCGCGCGCAGCACCTCCGCATCCTTGATTCCACGTGCTGCCATCTGAAACTTGACCATCTCGGCCCGTGCTTTGGTGAGAGCCACCTTTTCGCCAGGCCAAGGAATGGCGAGCTGAGCAGGGCCGGCAGTTGCGCTCTCGCGCGTCACGGCGGTGGCCGTTGAGGGACTGGCGCTCCGGGAGCGGGTCTCTGTGGCTTCCGCGCCCCGCACAGTCATGGTGGTGGTTAGGGTTGGCTGCGCACAGGCAGTCAGCACAAACGCGATTACAAGCCAGTGTTTCAGAGGAGGGTCTCCGAGTAGAGGTGCTGGGGCGATCACCTTTACTATAGCATAGGATTTCTTTGCGAAAGTCAATGATGCGAATGATGACAGGCTGTAGAACCGGGCTTCCGCATTGGGACTATAATGCGGTCACGAGCATTTTCACTTCCACGGCGAATTGACTGAACAGCGTGCGCATCGGCGACCTATCCCTCACCAACTTTCGCAACTATCGGCGTTTTGAAAGCCGGCTGCCCTCCGGGCCGCTCATTCTGGTGGGGCGCAACGCGCAGGGAAAGACCAGCCTGCTTGAAGC
>DASCOB010000014.1:0-6821 GCA_036011785.1 Anaerolineales bacterium
TGATTGACCGCGCCAAGGGAAAATTGATGCGCATGGGCATGAGCGAGCACAAGGCGTTTCTCTCCATACAGGCACGCGCCCGGCGCACGCAAAAGAGCATGCGCGCAGTGGCGCGCGCGATTCTTGGCGATTGATTCCAGTGTTCCAGGTCGCGGCAACCGGTGCGCGGGCACGATTCTCGCCTTGACATTACCCCGTGCTTGCAGTAGACTAGCGAATCTAAAGAGAATAAACGCCTGCACGGAAATGTCCTTTACACTACTCGTCCTGCCCGTAATCGTCTTGCTCCATATCATTGTGGAGCAGCCGAAGGCGCGTGGGACGGCACCGGCCAGGGTTAGCACACACTAACATCTAGGCCAAAGCGAGAGCAAAACAGGAGCCGCCCCACTCAACGGAGCGGCTCTTTTGCTTCTGTGGGCTAGCAGCGGTAAGAACCACGGTCGGTGGCACTCGCGGCAGGTCGCACGCGTGAGACGTGAGAGGAGAGTTGAAAATGCCGAAACTGAATGGATCACAAATAACCATGGAGGTGCTTGTGCGCGAAGGCGTGGAGCATATCTTTGGCTATCCGGGCGGCGCAATCATGCCGATCTATGACGCCATGCTCGATTATGACCTGCACCACATTCTCACCCGCCACGAACAGGGCGCCGCGCACGCAGCCGATGGCTACGCGCGCGCCTCCGGGAAGGTAGGTGTTGCCATGGCGACCTCCGGCCCCGGCGCCACCAATCTGGTCACCGGTATCGCTACGGCAATGCTGGATTCATCCCCGATAGTGTGCATCACCGGGCAGGTTCCCGCGCACGTAATCGGCACGGACGCCTTTCAGGAGACCGACGTGACTGGGGTGACGCTGCCAATCACAAAACACAACTACCTCGTCACCGAGGTAGTTGAGCTGGCGGCGACACTGCGCGAAGCGTTCTACGTGGCGCGCTCCGGGCGGCCAGGGCCAGTGCTTGTCGACATCGCCAAGGACGCGCAAGTGGCGGAGGCCGATTTCGAGTGGGATGACGCCCCGGTTCGGCTGCCCGGCTACCGCCCTGACCTGCGCGCAGCCCCGGAGACCTTCCAGCGCGCGGCTGAACTGATAAACAGCGCCAAGCGCCCGCTAATTCTGGCCGGACAGGGTGTGATCGCCTCCGGCGCGATGGCCGCGCTGCGTGAATTTGTGAAGCGCACCAACATCCCGCTTTCGACCACGCTGCTGGGAATCGGTGCTTTCCCGGCTTCCCACCCACTCAACCTCGGCATGATGGGCATGCACGGAGAATCCTGGGTCAACAGCGCCGTTCAACAGGCCGACCTGCTGCTGGCTTTCGGCATGCGCTTTGACGACCGCGTGACCGGGAACCCTGCCACCTACGCGCAGAACGCGCGCAAGATACACGTGGAGATTGACCCCTCGGAGGTGGACAAAAACGTAAAGGTGGATGTGGCCATCGTGGGCGACGTACGCGACACGCTGGAAGAACTGCTGCCGCTGACCGCAACCGGGCAGCACAGCGATTGGCTGGCAACAATCGATGCGCTCAAGGGCGATTCGGCCGTGCGCGATATCAAGGACCTTCCGGACATGGGTCATCTGTACGCCGCGCACGTGATGCACGACATGTGGCGCATCACTGAGGGGGATGCGCTGGTGGTCAGCGACGTGGGGCAGCACCAGATGTGGGAGGCGCAATATTACCGCCACGATGACCCGCGCTCGCTCATCACCTCTGGCGGGCTAGGCACCATGGGTTTCGCCCTTCCGGCGGCAATGGGGGCGAAAATCGCCTGCCCGGAAAAAGAAGTCTGGGTGGTGTGCGGCGACGGCGGCTTCCAGATGAATTCCGCCGAGTTGATGACCTGCGCGCAGGAGCAACTGAATCTGAACGTGGCAATAATCAATAACGGCTATCTCGGCATGGTGCGCCAGTGGCAGGAGTTTTTCTTCAACGGCCGCTACGCCGCCACGCCACTGCTCAACCCGGACTTCGTCAAACTGGCGGAAGCCTATGGAGCTCAGGGCCTGCGCGTCGAAAAACGCGGGCAGGTCGAGGCCGCCGTGCGCACCGCGCAGAACACGCCGGGGGTTTCCATAATTGATTTCGCCGTGGAAAAGGAAGATTCAGTTTATCCAATGGTGCCGGCCGGCGCCGACTTGCAGGACATGATCCGCAGGCCGAAACCGGAAAAAGCATAGAGAGGCAACAATGTTACACACAATAATCGCTTACGTAGAAGACAAACCTGGAGTACTCAATCGGGTGGCTTCGCTCTTTCGCCGCCGCGCCTACAACATCGAATCGCTCGCCGTCGGCCACACCCACATGCCGGGAGTTTCGCGAATGACCATCATGGTGGATGCAGCCGAGGATGGCATCGCGCGGCGCATCGAGGCCAACCTGTACAAATTGGTGAACGTTCTGCGCGTGGACGACCTGACGCACAAAGGCGCAGTGGAGCGCGAGTTGGCGCTGATTAAAGTGAAGGCCGACAGCGTCAACCGCAGCGAAATCTTGCAAATCGCCGACATTTTCCGCGCCAACATCGTCGATGCCGCCCCGCACAATCTGGTGCTCGAAATCACCGGAACGGTAGAGAAGGTCAGCCGCCTGCTGCGCATGCTGGAGCCATTCTCAATCGTGGAGGTGCAGCGCACCGGCGTGGTGGCAATTCTGCGCGGCGGCGAGGATGTCGCTCCTGACCTGCCGATGATGGCAGTCGGCACAAACGGGCAGCCAACGGTTGACGCTGCACCTGAAGAATAACATCGTCCAAATAAAAGGAGAAAACATGGCAACTATCTATTACGACAACGACGCTGACCCGTCAATTATCAAAACAAAAAAGGTGGCCGTTATCGGCTATGGCTCGCAGGGCCATGCGCATGCCCAGAACCTGAATGACAACGGCGTGAAGGTCAGCGTGGGCCTGCACGCGGGCAGCAAGAGCAAAGCCAAGGCCGAGGCGGACAGGTTAGAGGTTGTGAGCGTGGCCGCCGCGAGCGAATGGGCGGACGTGATTATGCTGCTGGCACCCGACACCGCTCAGCCGGAAATCTACGCCGAGAGCATCCGGCCGTATCTTGGCGCCGGAAAGACGCTGATGTTCGGGCACGGTTTCAACATACGCTTCAAGACCATCGTACCGCCGCCCGAGGTGGACGTGAGCATGATTGCGCCCAAAGCCCCCGGGCACCGCGTGCGCGAGACCTTCGTGGAGGGTGGTTGCACCCCCGGTTTGCTGGCGGTGCATCAGGATGCCTCGGGGAACGCCAGGGTTGTCGCGCTCTCATATGCCTGGGGTATCGGCGTGACGCGCGCCGGCGCGCTGGAAACAACCTTCGCCGAGGAAACCGAGACCGACCTCTTTGGCGAGCAGAGCATCCTCTGTGGCGGGGTAAGCGCGCTGGTCAAGGCCGCCTTCGAGACGCTGGTCAAGGCCGGTTATCAGCCCGAGGTCGCTTACTTTGAGTGCATGCACGAACTCAAACTCATCGTTGATCTGATCTATCAGGGTGGCCTGAATTACATGCGCTACTCGATCTCCGATACGGCCGAACACGGCGATTACGTCTCCGGCCCGCGCATAGTGACCGAGGAGACCGTCGGGGCGATGACGGAAATCTTGGAAGATATCCAGAGCGGAGCGTACGCCGAAAAATGGATTGCAGAAAACAAGAATGGACGCCCGTGGTTCAATCAGAAACGGCGCGAAGAGCAGAGTCATCTGATTGAGAAGGTTGGCGCGGATTTGCGCCAGATGATGCCGTTCCTCGATCCGGTGACGATAAAGCCCGGAGAGTGAAACGCGCACTGCCCACGAGGTGACCATCACGCGTCACACGCAGCGCGAGATTGCGAGGAAAATACCATGGATAACTACGTCCGCTTCTTCGACACAACTTTGCGCGACGGCGAGCAATCACCGGGCGCAACCCTGACCAGCGCCGAGAAGATCGACGTCGCCCGCCAGCTCGCGAGACTGGGCGTGGACATCATCGAGGCCGGTTTCCCGATAGCATCCCCGGACGACCTTGCAGCCGTGCAGCGCATCTCCACGCAGGTTGGCCGCGCCGATGAATTGCGTGCATGGGCGGATGATTCCGTGCGGCCACCGATGATCTGCGGACTGGCGCGCGCCTCGGAAGAAGACATTGACGCCGCGTGGGAGGCCATTCAGTCCGCCGACCACCCACGCATCCACACCTTTCTGGCCACCTCCGAGATCCACATGCTTCACAAACTACGCATGGATCCGGAGGAAGTAGTCGACCGGGTGCAACAAATGGTGGCATACGCGAAAGGGTATTGCGAAGACGTGGAATTCAGCCCGGAGGACGCCGGACGCAGCGACCCGGAATTCCTGTACGTGGTGCTGGCGGAGGCCATCAAGTGCGGCGCGACCACGCTAAACATTCCCGACACGGTCGGTTACACCATCCCGGACGAGTTCGGCGCACTGATTGCGGGAATCATCGCCAACACCGCCGGCATCGAGGACATTATCGTCTCGGTGCATTGCCACGATGACCTCGGGATGGCGACAGCGAACACCCTCGCTGGCATCCGCGCCGGCGCGCGCCAGGCGGAGGTCACCATCAACGGCATCGGCGAGCGCGCCGGCAACACCTCGCTGGAGGAAGTAGTGATGGCACTGCACACTCGCCGTCCCATCTTCAATCTTGAACACGGTATCGACACCACTCAAATCACGCGCAGCAGCCGCATGGTGAGTAAATACACCGGAATAGTGGTACAACCGAACAAAGCCGTGGTCGGCGCAAACGCCTTCGCGCACGAGGCCGGCATCCACCAGGACGGAATGCTCAAGCACGAGGAAACTTACGAAATCATGCGGCCAGAGACCGTCGGGCTTTCGCAATCCACCCTAGTGCTGGGCAAACATTCTGGGCGCCATGCCCTGCGCGTGCGCCTGCAAGAGTTAGGCTTCGACCTGAATGACGAGGAGCTAAAAGACGTGTTCGCGCGCTTCAAGCGCGTGGCCGAAAAGAAAAAAGTGGTCGCCGATGCGGACCTTGTAGCACTCATCACCGATGAGATTTACCAGCCGGCGGAAGTATTCCGCCTGAAGGATGCGCAGGTAGTGTGCGGCACTCTGGGGATGCCCACCGCCACGGTGCGCATGGTCGGCCCCGACGGCGAAGAATCTGAGCAGGCCGCCATCGGCACCGGCCCGGTGGATGCCTGTTACAGTGCCATCGATACAATTGTGCAGTTGCCCAACGAATTACAAGAATACAAGGTAAACGCCGTCACCGAAGGCATCGACGCTCTCGGCGAAGTCACCGTGCGCATCCAGGTACACCCGGAGCAGGTGGCCGCGCCGCAGCGCCTCTCGCCGCAGCGCGAGCATCTTCAATATCGCACTTTTGGCGGGCACGGCGCCAGCACCGATGTTTTCGTCGCCAGCGCACGCGCATACGTCAACGCGCTCAACAAGGCGCTGGCCACGCTCGGGCTGCCCGCGGAAAAACCGGCAGCCACGCCCGCCTCCGGCAGCGAGGTCGCCTGACCAATGCCCGTGAAGCCACGCACCCTTCTGGAAAAAATCTGGCAAAGCCACGTGGTGGTGCAGGAGCCGGAATCCCCGGCGGTGCTATACGTTGACCTGCACCTCATTCACGAGGTCACCTCGCCGCAAGCATTCACCGGGTTGCGTGAGCGCGGCCTGGAAGTGCGCCGCCCGGAGCGCACGCTGGCGACCATGGACCACTCCATCCCCACCACCCCCCTCTCACTGCCCATGGCCGACACGCAGGCGGCGGCGCAGCTGCAGCAGCTGGCGGATAACTGCGCGCAGTTCGGCGTCGAGCTTTTTGGCATGGATTCGCCTCGGCGCGGCATCGTGCACGTCATCGGGCCGGAACTCGGCCGCACGCAGCCCGGTATGACCATAGTCTGCGGCGACAGCCACACCTCCACGCATGGCGCGTTCGGCGCGCTGGCTTTCGGCATCGGCACCAGCGAAGTGGAGCACGTGCTCGCCAGCCAGTGCCTGCTGCAAGAGCAGCCCAAAACATTCGAAGTGCGCGTCGAGGGAAAACTCGGTGAGGGCGTCTCCGCGAAAGACATAATCCTGGCGCTGATAGCCGATATTGGCATTGGTGGCGGCAGCGGGCACGTGTTTGAGTTCACCGGTGCGGCCGTGCGCGCACTCTCCATGGAAGAACGTATGACCGTGTGCAATATGTCCATCGAGGGCGGCGCGCGCGCTGGAATGGTCGCCCCGGATGAGACCACTTTCGAGTACCTCGCCGGCCGAGAATCAGCCCCTGAAGGGGCAGACTGGGAGCGGGCGCTGGCAGTCTGGCGAGAACTGCCCACCGACCCCGACGCGACTTTCGACCGCAGCATCACCCTGAACGCGGACGAATTGGCGCCGATGATCACTTTTGGCACCAATCCGGGCATGGGCGTCCCCATCACCGAGCCCATTCCCGACCCGGCGCAGGCTGCGGATACGGAAGCGCGTCAAAACCTGGAAAAGGCGCTGGCCTACATGGGGTTGCAGCCGAGGCAGGTGCTGCTTGGTCAACCGGTGGATGTGGTCTTCATCGGAAGCTGCACAAACGGGCGCATCTCCGATTTACGCCTTGCAGCGCAGGTGCTGCGCGGGCGCAAAGTGGCTGAGAGCGTGCGCATGTTGGTGGTGCCCGGCTCTCAGGAAGTGAAGAATCAGGCCGAAGCCGAAGGACTGCAACAGGTCTTTCGCGCGGCGGGCGCGGAGTGGCGCGAGGCGGGCTGCTCGATGTGCATCGCCATGAACGGCGACCAGATTGAGCCGGGCCAATACGCGGTCAGCAC
>DASCOB010000015.1:0-2047 GCA_036011785.1 Anaerolineales bacterium
CCATGCGCCGAAAGCGGCCGCGGGTGTATCGGATAAGCCCCTACCTGATCGAGCCTGCCGTGTGGAGTGAGGGGTCATACCTTATCGGTTATTCTGACCATCACCGTGAGGTGCGCAGCTTCCGCATAGAACGCATCGACCAGGCGCGGCTGCTCCGGCAAAGCTTCGAGGTGCCGGAGGACTTCGACGAAGATGCGCTGTTCGAGCATGCCTGGGGAAACTGGTCCAGCGACGCAGAACCTGTGCAGGTAGCGCTTCGATTCCGGCCGGGCCCGGCCGCGCGGCGCGTACAGGAGAGCGTCTGGCACCACTCGCAGCAGATCGAGACGGACGGGGAGGGCGGTTGCGTCCTGCGCCTGAAGGTAGCTAACACCTTCGAGCTGCGCCCTTTTATTCGCGGATGGGGCGAGGGATGCGAGGTCCTGGAGCCTAAGGAATTGCGGGACGGAATAGCAGGCGAGCTGCAACGGGCGGCCGCCAATTACAACTAGTACAGGAGCAACACATGAACACTTTACTTACCGAAACCTTGGGGAAACTGAGACTGGGACCGGCACAACAGGCCGGTAACCTGACTGTTTTCCCACTGCTCGCCACGCCAAACGGCGGGCCGGACTACCTTACGCTGGCAGCCGCGATGGAACCGGGAACGGTGTCCATCACGGAAGTGAGCGAGGGCGGGTCGGTGCCGGACCTGTTAGCCGTCAATAAAGGCGAAACAGCGGTACTGGCGCTGGATGGAGAGGAATTGCGCGGTGCGAAGCAGAACCGCGTGCTCAACACCACCATCCTGATGGCCGCCCACAGCGAGATGGTGATACCAGTTAGCTGCACAGAGCAGGGGCGCTGGGCTTACGCGTCGGAGAAGTTCCACGACTCGAAGGTGGTGATGACCCCCAAGCTCCGCGGAAGCAAGCTTCGCTCTGTGCGCCGGTCTATGGAGACCGGGCGCGGTCACCGTGCGGATCAGGGGGAAGTCTGGAATAACGTCCGTGCCCAGAATGTCAGCGGAGATGTGCACTCGCCTACAGGCGCAATGCGAGACAGCTACCAGTCGAAAGCCTCCGAGCTGGATGAATACGTTCAGGCCACTGAACGGCAGCCGGAGCAGTGTGGCTTGCTGGCATTCGTGAATGGCAAGGTTGCGGGATGTGACCTGGTCTCGCGGCCCGAGGCCTACGCGGAGTTGCACACCAAGTTGACCAAGAGCTACGCGCTGGACGCGCTTCTGGAACGTAAGAATAGAGAGGCGCAGCCGGTGTCTACCGAAAAGGCCGAGGCCTTTCTAGAAGATGCACAGCAGTGCAGTGTAAAACAGTTCGACTCTGTCGGCCTGGGAGCTGATGTGCACCTGGAAAGTGCTAACGTCACCGGCTCGGCGCTGGTGGTGGAGCAGACCGTAATCCATATGGCGCTGTTCGCGGGTACCATGAGCGAGCAGGCCGACCGCATGGCCGGATACCGGCGTCGGCGCGGGTTCCGCGGAGAGTCCACTTAGTAATCTGACGAAATCACCCCGCATGCGTTGCGGTGCTCCAGATGGTCTATGGAGGTTGCACCAATGCGCATGCGGGAGTAGATTAGGATGAGAGGAGTATGGACGGATGCCATCAAAATGGCCTGAAGAACTAGAACGATTCATCAAAACGGAAAAATGGACCTTTGCCAAGACGTACGCGCAGACATGGCCGCACGAATACCTTGTCAAGGAACGCGTGGACGAGCGCATGTTCATGGACATGGTAGGACACATCCGGAAACACGGTCACAAGGGAGCATTCTACCGAAGGGAGTACACGTACTTTCAACAGGACGATTTGGTGTACTGGACGATGGTCCCGCCTGAGGGTGACCCCAAGTGGTATCCCGTGGAGAAGGAAACCATCATCAACAGGTGCCCAGTTGAAAATACCTATGAATATCGGCTAAAGAATGACACTTTACCGTAGCAAAAGGCACTCTATTTGTCGACGAGTACGGCAGCTAACATCTCCAATGAAGGTGACCCGGTATGGTATCCTGTAGAGGCGGAAACCCTGATCAATAG
>DASCOB010000016.1:0-15898 GCA_036011785.1 Anaerolineales bacterium
CCGTCTATGTGCCCGAAGACCGTTACGGCGCAATTACGCTCGGGCAGGAAGCCACTGTGAGGGTCGACTCCTTCCCTCGGCAGGCTTTCAGCGCCAGCGTGCAGCGCATCGCCGATAAAGCCGAATTCACTCCGCGCAATGTGCAGACGGCCGAAGGGCGCGCAGCAACGGTCTTTGCAATTGAACTGGAAATCCACGGCGGGCGGGGTAAGCTCAAGCCGGGTATGCCCGCCGATGTGGCTTTTCAAGATTGAAATGCAAAACCGGTGTCACGCCAGCGCACGCGGTAATGACAGGTCTCATCGACCTGCTGGGTCACCGTTAATGATTACATTGTTATAACTACCTTGTGTTTCACGCTGACACAGTATGGAAACTCGCATTCAAGCTGAACGGCTGCGCAAATCCTTCGACAACACCCTTGCCGTAGCTGATCTTTCTTTAGCCGTACAGTCCGGAGAAATTTACGGGCTGGTGGGGCCGGATGGGGCCGGGAAGACCACCGCTATGCGCCTGCTGTGCGGCGCGCTGGTCACTGATGGCGGGCGGGCTGCCATCTGCGGGCATGATGTCGGCAGCGCTGTCGACTATGCTCGCGAACAGATCGGCTATATGCCGCAGCGTTTCTCGCTCTACGGCGATCTGACGGTGGCAGAAAACCTGCGCTTCTTCGCGGAAGTCAACGGCATCTTGGCGCGGGAATGGCAGCCGCGCACGCAGCAGGTGCTGGAGTTTGTCGGGCTGGCCGAGTTCAGCGCCCGCCACGCAGAGCGGCTATCCGGCGGCATGCAGCAAAAACTCAGCCTAGCGGCGGCGCTTGCACATCGCCCGCACGTGCTGCTGTTGGATGAGCCAACCGGCGGCGTGGACCCGACCACGCGTCAGGATTTCTGGCAGCTGCTCATCCGGCTGGTGGAGCAGGAGGGCGTCGCGGTGCTGGTCAGCACGCCTTATATGGATGAAGCCGCGCGCTGCCACCGGCTGGGGTTTCTCAATCAGGGGCGATTACTCATTGAAGGCACACCGCGCCAGATCGCCGACCGTTTGCAGGGACGCATCCTGGAATTGACCGGGCAGCCACGCGCCATCATGCGCACTATCGCCAACGCAGATGCAGATGTGGAGGATGTACAGGTGTTCGGGAACCGGCTACATCTGCGCACGCGGGAAGGTCAGGCAGCTGCTGTGCTCGCCCGGCTGCCAGCTGCGTTAGCAGCTGCCAGCGTGACAGTGCAGCGCCTGCGCCCCATCACGCCCACGCTGGAAGACGTTTTCATCGATTTGCTCGAAATCGGTCACGAGCCCGAAGTAGCTAATAACCGGTCAACAGTCACGACCCACGATTCGCCACTCGTGACTCCAAACTCCCGACCTGCCATCCAGGCCGGCAGCCTAACAAAATGCTTCGGCGATTTCATCGCCGTGGACCGCGTCAGCTTCACGGTGCAGCCGGGAGAGATTGTCGGATACCTGGGGCCGAACGGTTCGGGCAAGACGACCACCATCCGCATGTTGCTCGGCTTGCTGCTGCCCACGTCCGGTGGCGGTCAGGTGTTGGGGCTAGATATCCTACGGCAATCAGAAGCAATTCGGCCACAGATAGGGTACATGTCGCAGAAATTCGCGCTGTATGACGACCTGACCGCGCGCGAGAATCTGGATTTCTACGCCGGGGTGTATAGCACGCACAAGCGTAGTCAGCGCGTCGCCAAGACCCTAGAATTGCTGCGCCTGACCGCGCGCGCCGGCGACCATGCTGCAGAGCTGTCCGGCGGCTGGCGGCAGCGGCTGGCGCTGGGCGTGGCACTGGTGCACCAGCCGCGGCTGCTCTTTCTGGACGAACCGACCAGCGGCGTCGACCCGAATGCGCGCCGCGCTTTCTGGGACTTGATTTATGATCTCGCCGAACGCGGCGTAACGGTTTTCGTCACCACGCACTATATGGACGAGGCCGAGCGCTGCGGGCGAGTGGGCATCATGTATCGCGGGCAGTTGCTGGCGATGGATACCCCCGACAAATTGAAGGCGACTAGTCTGGGTGGAGCAGCCGCTTGGGAGGTGGCCGATGTGCCCCTACTCAACACGCTCGCGGCCCTCGAAACCACCCCCAACGTGGAGCGCGTGGGGCTATCCGGCGGCCACCTGCACGCCATCACCACGCCCGACACCCACACGGCCCAGTCGCTACATACAATCCTTTCCGGTCAAGGCATCAGCGCCGCAGCTATCACGCAGGTCGACCTGACACTAGAAGACGTGTTCATCGCGCTTGCCGGGCCGCAGGCGCAGCTGCCGAGGGATGTGATAGAGGAACCAATGACTTCACCCACGGGCACTGACTAACTGCCATGACAGCCCAGTTTCGCGAGCACAAAGCCCTGACCGCGATTGTGTTCCTCTTCTGGATTTGCGGTCTATTATACGATTCGGCTACACCTATCTTCGAGGGTCTGGACGAGGTATGGCACTACGCCATGGTCAAGCGCCTGACTGACGGGGAAGGATTGCCTGTGGTGCGGCCCGGGGAGGATAGCGCCTGGCGGCAGCAAGGCACGCAACCGCCGCTCTATTACGCAATCCTCGCTGCCACCACTGCGTGGGTGGACACCAGCGACTATTCATCGCACCGCATACTATCGAGCACGAATCTGACCATCGGCCTGCCGGAGGATTCGCAGGGCGAGAAGTTCTGGTATTACCACACCCGCGCTGAGGATTTCCCCTATCACCGCACCACTCTGGCAGTGCATCTCGGGCGCTGGATTTCACTGCTAATGGCTGCCGGCGTGGTGGCGCTCGCCTATGCGCTCGCCCGCGAACTACTTCCAGATTGTCCGCAGGTCGCGGCGCTCACGGCTGCTATCGTCGCTTTCAATCCCGGCTTTCTCTTCATCAGCGCGCAGGTGAACAACGACAATCTGGCAAACTTGCTTGGGGCCGCGGCAGCGCTTCTACTGACGCGATTGTGGCGACGCGGCTTCTCTCCCCAGCTCTCGATAGGGCTAGCGCTGCTATGTGGCCTAACGGCGCTCACCAAGTTAAACGGGCTGCTGCTTCTGCTTGTGATTGGCGTTACCGCAAGCCTGTGTGCTGCCAGACGCCACGCGTTGAAGCAGTTCCTGTCGCTAGGGCTGCTGTGCGTTGGCGTCAGCGCGCTCATTGCAGGCTGGTGGTACGCCCGCAACCTCGCGCTTTACGGTAGCCCTTTGCCCATCGACATCCATCGCTCGTTTGTCACTACGCGCGCACTCACCTTCTGGGAAGTACTGCGGCAGTTCTGGGGACACCACGTCTCGTATTGGGGCGTTTTTGGGCTGTCGAACATCGTGATGGCCCCGCAGGTTTATCAGGTTTACGCTGCCGGTAGCTGGCTAGCTTTCATCGGGGTCGCGGTGTGGACGTGGCGTCACAGGTGCATCGCGCGCAGCAGCCTGCCCGTGCTCGTGCTGCAGGGCGCGATATTGATGGCAGGCACACTATTCTGGACGCGCACCGCTGCGGGGCCAGCCGGGCGGCTGACCTATCCGGCAATTGGCGCCATCAGCTTGCTGGCGGCGATTGGCTTGCTCGCCCTCGCGCCTCGGCGTTGGCGCGGCAGCACCGTGACTGCACTCTCCACAGGCATGGCTGTGATAGCCTTTGCCACGCCCTTTGCCGTCATCCGCCCGACCTACGTGCGGGCGCTGCTGCGGCCTCCATTGGCGCGTGATGGCGTCGCCGCGCAACACCCGCTGCATGCTTATCTGGGTAACGAAGTAAAACTGCACGGCTTCGACGTGGCCAAGACCACCGTGGCCGAAATGCAGGTCACGCTGCACTGGGAAGTGCTGGCCCGCAGCGACGAAGACCTGATTATGTTCGTGCACCTGTTCGATGCGCAGGGCGGCTTCGTTGTCGGGCACGACAGCGTGCCCATGGGCAGAACCTATCCCTCCGCGGTGTGGTCGCCGGGCGAGTGGCTGGCGGACACGCACACCTTGAGCGTTGCCGAAGGAATACAGCCGGGCGAATATCGGCTCGCTGCAGGCATGTATCGCTTCCGCGACAACCAGCGCCTGCTAGCCAGAGACGCAAACGGGCGCCGCTTCGCAGACGATGTGATTCCGCTGGGTCAGACGATTACTTTTCCGCCCTAGTGCCGCTGGCGCGGCAGCCGCGCGACCATTTCAAAGAGCGCGATGCCACTACAGTATAATCTGAGCAATGAACGATTGGGATTTCTCCCCGCCGCCGGTATCCGCGCTGCAGGATCGTGAGGTGCCGCCCGCTGGCATTCATCTGGAGGGCAAGCGCATAGCACTGCTGCTCACCGGCGGAATTGCGGCCATGAAAGCGCCGCTCATCGTACGCGCGCTGCGGCGGCAGAGCGCTTCCGTGGTGGTGTTCGCCAGCGACGAAGCTCTGCGCTACACCACGCTGGACGCGCTGGAGTGGAGTTCCAACAATCCGGTGATCACCCGCCTGACTGCCAACGCCGAGCACATTAGCGACAGTGCCCCGTTTGACGTCTACCTGCTTGCCCCGGCCACCTACAACACTATCAACAAAATAGCGCACGGCATCGCCGACAACCCGGTCACCACGGCGTTAGCGGTCGCCATCGGGCGCATGGAACGCGGCCGTTCGCAATTGCTGCTTGCGCCCACCATGCACGGCCATATGCACAATTCACTGCTGACAGAATCGCTGCGCAAACTCGTCGACATCGGCGTGCGCATCATCCCGCCCCGTGAGAATTACGGCAAGCACAACATCCCCTCCGAAGAGCGCCTGGTCGTCGAAGTGTGCCGCGCAACAAGCGCCTCGTCGCTAAAGGGATTGCCTATTATTGTCACCGGCGGACCCGCGCCCACCCCAATCGACAGCGTGCGCCATATAAGCAATCGCTTCACCGGTCAACTGGGAATCGAGATTGCCACCGAGCTGTATCTTCGCGGCGCAGACGCGCACCTGATTCACGGGAGCGGGAGCGCGCAACCGCATGAGTGGCTGCCGCACAACCGCGCGGGCAGCTACGATGAATACCGTGCAGCCGTCCTGCAGGAGCTAACAGAGAAGACCTGGACTGCCGGCGTGTTCTCGGCGGCTGTGGCTGACTATCGCCCGGAAGCCACGCAGGCGGGCAAAATCCCCAGCGGTGGCGCGCTGCAATCCCTGCATCTTGTCCCCACCGTCAAAGTGATTGAGGAGGTCAAGTCTCGCTTCCAACAGCTTTATATGGTCACCTTCAAATATCAGGAAAACATCAGCCACGAAGAGCTAATCGAGATCGCCCGCAAGCGCGTGCAGGTCGGATATCCGCTAGTGGTGGCCAACCGAGGAGAGGAGAAGGGGCCGCACGGCGAACAGGTCGCGCATCTTGTCACCGCGGCGGACGACACACAGCAAGCAATCGGAAAAACGGCAATTGCCTGCGCAATCACCGACCATCTCGAACAGGCCCTCGCCGCCGACGGTGGCTGACGCCGCTACCCTGGCGCGGCCGCAATCTCTGCTGGCGTGGGCAATCCGGCCAGCCCCGGCCGGGTGACCGAGGCCGAAGCCAGCGAAATGGCGAAACGCGCGGCGCTCCACGGATCGCCGCTCTGCTGATAGCGCACGAAAAACGCGCCGGCAAACATGTCTCCCGCTCCGGTCGGGTCCACCACCTGCACACTCGGGGCCGAGAGCTGCCGCTTTTCTGAGTGCGCGTACACGGTGGCGCCTTTTTCAGCCTGCGTCACCACCAGCACGCGCGCCCAAGAAGTCCAGTTTTCCAGATGGGCCCAATCGCCGTCAACATCCTCGATGCTCAAGACAGCGGCGTCTACTTGCAGAAGTACCTGCCGCGCCTGCGGCCAATCGACCCACGACACGCGCCCGCTATCATCCCACTGCCGCAGCCAGCCCTGCGGGGTGACACCGACAAATGCGTCCGGGAAATAGGCTATTAACGCCGGATCGACGTCGTCAGCCAGCGGCCCCAGATGGACAAGCGGCGCTGCCAGCCAGCGAGCCGGCACACTTTCAAAGCACAGCCGATCGGCACGCTGGCGCAGATACTGTACGCGTCCACTCGGAGCATAGCGATTCTCATACGTGGTGCTGACAGGTGAAGGTTGGCTCGCAACAGCAATGCCTTCCAACGGCGAGAGATCCACTCTCGGCCCGAGTGCAGCCACAATGCCCACGCGCATCCCCAATGCGTGCGCCATGCAGCCGGAGAAAGCCGCTGTACCGCCCAGTGCGCGCTCGCCGCTCGGAGTAATGTCCTGGCTGATGGTACCGAGCAACAAGTAGTCGACGGGATGCTCATTGCTCCCCGCGTGCGCACTGAGGCTATTCACCAATCCCTTCAGAAATCGTTTGTTAGAGGCGTCAACTGGATGAGGGAGCTGCAGCCGCATCGCCGACGATGAACGCTTCCACCATCTGGCGGGCCTGATCATCCGTGTATTGCACTGGCGGTGTCTTCATAAAGTACGCTGAGGGCCCCGGCAGCGGGCCAAAGAGGCCCTGGTTTAACGCCAACTTCGCGCAGCGAACCGCGTCAATCACCACGCCGGCGGAGTTGGGCGAATCCCATACTTCAAGTTTCATTTCCAGCTGGAGCGGTACATCCCCGAACGCACGCCCCTCCATTCGGATGTGGCACCACTTGCGGTCGGTGAGCCAGGGCACATAGTCGCTAGGTCCGACATGTACATTCTCATCTCCAAGGTCATACGGCAATTGGCTGGTGACTGCGTTCGTCTTGGATATCTTCTTGGATTCCAAGCGCTCGCGTTCCAGCATATTATAAAAATCCATATTTCCGCCGAAATTCAATTGGTACGTGTGGTCCAAGTGAACGCCGCGCTCGCGGAACAGATTAGTCAGCACGCGATGGGTGATTGTCGCCCCCACTTGGCTCTTTATGTCATCACCTATGATAGGCAAACCCCGTTCGCGAAAACGCTTCGCCCAGTAGCCCTGGCTGGCGATAAAAACCGGCACACAGTTCACAAACGCGCAACCGCTTTCCAGAACCTGTTCCACATACCACTTTGTCGCCATCTCCGAACCCACAGGCAAATAACTCACCACCACGTCCGTGTCGGTGTTCTTCAAAATCTGCACGATGTTATCCGTCGGGCCGGGCGCCTTTTCAACCACCTTATCCAGGTATTTGCCAATGCCGTCATGCGTCATACCGCGCTGCACCGACACACCAAGTTCGGGCACCTCAGCGAACCTGGTGGTGTTGTTGGGATGCGCCCATATGGCCGCGCTCAGATCCAGCCCAACCTTGCCGGCAACCACATCAAATGCGGCCGAAAACTCAATGTCGCGGATGTGATAACCGCCCAGGTTGACATGCATCAACCCCGGTACCTCGCCGTCATCGCAGGCACCCTTATAGAACTCCACGCCCTGCACGAAGGACAACGCGCAATTGCCGACGCCGATAATGGCGACACGCACTTTGCCCTCCTTCGTGGTCATTGAAACATCTCTAGAAACATATCCCTGTGCGGGATAAGAAACCCGCAGCCGCCCAAAAAGATGCGCATCCTATTTTGCCGCCCAGTGCGCGTTTGCGGGCAGAGCCGGGCCGATGATGTAAAGACTGTATTCCAATCGCCTTCTTTTTGGGGGGATAACTCCCCAACCGAGAAACTAACCTTATCCGGCTCTCAGTCCGACGCGATTGAGCGCATCATCTCTAGGAATTCATCCCATTCTTCCCGAAAGAAGTGCATCGTGACCTGATTTAGTTCGAGGTGGTACGTCCTTTCTCCATCCGGTTCATCCACCTGCCAAGCGCTCATATTTTCGCTTTCAGCCAGCTGGGTTGTCGGGAATTCAGTCGAGTCCATGAGAGTCAATGCTATTCCATCAATACAACTCTGTACGCTCTGTGTCTCTGTGGTGAATACTGTGGCGATGGGTACCGTTTTTTGAATCCCCGATTCGATTCTCCACAGGGATCCTAACGCTGTCCCGACCGTCGCGGCCCGTGTGAGCTGCCGCGCCCACGCCGGTCTCCGCCGCCACGGGGGCGACCGCCGCCGCGCGGCCGGTCGCGCTCCTGCGCCTCTTCAAGACTCCAGCCCTCCAGCACCGCCTGACGCGAGAGCCGAACCTTGCCGTTGGGATCCACGTTGGTCACCATAACGGTCAGTTCATCGCCCACGCGGGCAATGTCCTCCACCCGCTCCACGCGGTAATCCGCAAGTTGGCTGATGTGCACCAGCCCATCCGTGCCAGGCATAATCTCCACAAACGCGCCAAAGGGTTCGGTGCGCACCACCTTGCCAGTGTATATGCGCCCCGCTTCAGCCGTCTCGGTCAACGCTTCGATGCGCTCGCGCGCCTGCTCGGCGGCCGGCCCCTCCGGCGCGGCAATGAACACGCGCCCATCTTCCTGAATATCGATTTTTGCGCCGGTCTCCTCCTGCAACGCACGAATGGTCTTTCCACCCGGGCCAATCACCGCGCCAATTTTGTCTTCCGGAATCTGGACGACTATCATCCGCGGCGCATAAGGGGACATCTCTGCCCGTGGCGCATCGATATGTTCTGTCATCACATCCAGAATCTGCAGCCGCGCCTCACGCGCCTGGGCCAAAGCCTCGGCCATGATCTGCGAAGTAATGCCCGTGATTTTGATATCCATCTGCAGCGCCGTGATACCGGCATCGGTTCCAGCCACTTTGAAATCCATGTCGCCAATATGGTCTTCCATGCCCTGGATATCGGTCAGGATCACATAACTGTCATCCTGCTTGACCAACCCCATTGCAATCCCAGCCACCGGCTTCTTCACTGGCACACCGGCATCCATCAGCGCCAGCGCGGATCCGCAGACCGAGGCCATAGAAGTTGAACCATTGGAGGAAAGCACCTCGGAAACTACTCGCAACGTGTACGCAAAGTCCTCTTCATCCGGCAACACCGCCAGCAAGGCGGTTTCAGCCAGAGCACCATGCCCGATCTCGCGCCGCTTGGGTCCACGCAGAAACCAGGTCTCGCCGGTGCTGAACGGCGGGAAGTTGTAGTGATGCATATAACGTTTCTCATCGCCCGGCGCCAGCGTGTCGAGCCTCTGCGCCTCGCGCGGAGTACCTAGCGTTGCCAAACTGAGAACCTGAGTTTCGCCACGCGTGAACAGGCCGGACCCATGCGCGCGCGGGCTGATTCCAGTCTCTGCGGAAAGTGCGCGAATGTCGCCTAGGCCGCGACCGTCAGGGCGTACCCCATCCAGAATACGACCGCGCACCTCCTTCTTGACGATGTCCTTGAAGGCAGCCTTCACGTCGCCGATTTCGATGTCCTCACCCTCCGCATAACCGGAGAGCAAGTCCTCCTTCAGGGCGTCCAGCGCCGCATCCCGGGCGGATTTTTCCAGATTATCCCGCACCGCGGAGGCAACCTGCACGCCCGTTTTTTCCGCAACCTCTTGCTGCAGCGCGGCGTCAATTGCCACACGTGGATAGTCCTCGCGCTTAGGCTTTCCCACTTCCTGCGCCATCTGCTGCTGCAGATCAATCAATGGCTGCAAGGCCTCATGCCCGAGCGAAAGCGCCTTCACTAGAGTGTCTTCCGGAACCTCCTTCGCCCCGCACTCCACCATCAGGATTGCATCCCGCGTGCCGGCCAGTCGTAGATTCAACGTTGACGTGTCCATCTGCTCAAAAGAAGGATTGATGACATAGTCGCCGTCAATCAAACCCACCCGCACAGCCCCAATAGGTCCATCGTAGGGCGCAACGCCAAACGGGATGTCAGAGATGGTCAGCGCCGCACTGGCACCAATTATGGCCAAGATATCCGGCTGATGGGTGCCATCTACCGAAAGCACGGTGATGATTATCTGAACTTCATTGCGCAAATCTTTGGGGAAAAGGGGACGCAGTGGGCGATCAGTCAGACGACAGGTCAGAATCGCGCCCTCGCTGGGACGACCTTCACGCCGGAAAAACGATCCAGGGATGCGCCCGGCAGCGTATAGCTTTTCCTCGAAATCAACGCTCAGGGGGAAGAAATCAATCCCCGGGCGAGGATTCTTGGACATAGTTGCAGTGGCGAGCATCATTGTGTCGCCCTGCCGCACCGTGACAGCGCCACCGGCCAAACCGGCCAGCTTGCCTGTTTCGACCGTGACCATATCACCGCCGACTACAACGTTATACTGCTTTGCTTCTGGCATGAAAAAACCTCCTTGCCCAGCCTAATATGCCTCCATCCACGCGGATGGAACGTAATGAAACACTTGCCGGAAAAGAAGGTCAGGGACTGGAAACAGGAAAGGAAGCGCCGCTTCTATCGCTTCCTATTCTCTCTCCAATACCTCACCCGCCAGACCGGCTCCGTACGAAAAACGAGCAAATGGATGGCTCTCTCCCCAATTGCCCGTCGGTGAAACTCGCCGCGCTATTTTCTCCGCAGGCCCAGACGAGAGACAACCACGTCATGGCTCTCCGGAGCATGACGGCTGAGATAATGCAGATGCCGTCGCCGCTGCCCAACCAACTGTAACAGACCGCGCCGGGAGTGCTCATCTTTCTTGTGTGCGCGGAGATGGTCGGTTAGGTATTCAATCCGCCTCGTGAGCAACGCTATCTGCACTTCCGGCGAGCCGGTGTCGGTGGCATCGCGTTGAAATTCCTTGATGATCTCCGATTTTGCATCCTTTGACAGTGTCATGCCATCTTTCCCTCTGCCACCGGTCGGGCAGCTGGCTACAAAACCGGTAGCCACCCAGCGGTCTAGTCAATACGGCGAATTATACCATATGGAAGCCCCTCAATAATGCGATTTCACCCCGTCCACGGCAAGCAGAAAGTCTCTCAATCGCCGCTGTTGTCGGTGCATACGATTGCGCTCAGAAAAGCCACGGGGCGGCAATGGTGACGAAAACACCCCACGCGGTATACGCAAAAATGCCGTCACCAAAGGTCTTCTGTAGATTGCGCACCCACGCCTTTCTTCCGCGACGCAGCTGCCGGTAGAGCAACAGCACGAGCAAACCGATATTGACACTGTTCCAGCCAATGACGGTCATGCGATTGACGGTCAGCCCGTGCCCGACCGTGCGATAGATCACTGCCGCCAGCGCATACAGACTGACGATGACCACCATCACAGCGACCACCATGATTGCCTTACGCAGCGCGCTTTGCAGGCGCGCGGAAAGGTCCGCCGCAGTGACCGGTGTCGCGCCCAGCAACAGTCCCATCACCGCAAACAGCATCACGTTGTAGATGATGAGCACATCCCGGTGCTCGAACGGCGCCATGAAATTGAAGAGGATCGCCACCAGGTACACCGCCAACACCACTATGCTTAGCGCCAGCAGCACGCGCGGGAAGGTGATAATTAAGCGTCCGACGCCGCGCGTGAATTCCTGCCTCGCCGGGGAAAGCAGCGGGTCGTACGCGCTGGCAACGGCCAGCAGCGGTACCGCCGCACCGAGACCGACGAACATCAGCCGGTTAATCGCATCGCCAACTTCGACGTCGAGAGCGGCGAACATGCTTAGAGCAATACCGGAGAAAACGAAAGTGGCAATCAGGAACACACCGCCGGTGACAAACACCTCTACGGATTTAATCAGGAACGAAAACCTCTCGCGCGCGGATGCGCCCGCCCCGATGACGCTGACCCCGACCGCTGCCCAGCTGAGCAAGAGAAGGTGCGGCGCCATCAGCAGGCGGTAGTGGTCATTCTCCGGCGAGAGCAGCATGACATAGGCCACCGCGGCCGCCAGCCCTGCGCTCGCCCGCAGGGCGCGGCCGGTGCCTCTCCCGGAGGTCGCGCTCAGGTACGCCATGGTGAGAATGGCGAGAATGGGAGCAGCCAATTGCGCCAGATACGGCATCTGCTCGGGCTGATAGACCAGCCGCTCAGCGGAGAGCAACCACATTATCGAGCCGGACGCGAGACTGAGCGGGAGAGCAAGTTTCCAGTTTGTCTTTCGTCGGGCCGACGTAGAGTCGGCGGCCGCCGCCCGAAGACGATGAAACCAGGCCGCGTACAAAAGATTGTCCGGAGCGGCGCGGTGGCAGGTAATCAAGTCAGCCCTGAATTCGGCCTCGCGCTTTTCCTTTAGGGCAGACTGGAACAGGCGCTCAATTTGCTTGGGCGCGCTTTCGGCAGCCTCGATTTCCTCCCGGAACGTCATCCTTCATGCGCTCCTCGACCGATGGCAGCAGGGCGCACAGCCGCTCAATACGCCCGCGCGAAATACACCCGTTCGCTGGCCGGTTGGCCGCAGTAGATGCACGCGCCCTCGCCCTCCAGCTGCTGCAGCGGGATGCAGCGATTGGTCGCCTTGGTCTCATCCTTTATTGCAGTCTCGCAGTCCGCGCCGCCACACCACCAGGCAAAGGCGAACCCGTCGCTAACGATTTCTTTGAAATGCGCGTAGTCGCGCGGCTGGTGCGTGTTTTCGTCGCGGAAAGTGGTGGCGCGCTCCAGAAGCGCTTGCTGAATGCCCGCCAACATATCCGCCACCGCAGCGTCCAAGCCATCCTGCGGCACGAATGATTTGCCCTCTCGGCCGGGCACATCCCGCCGCGCCAGCGCCACCGACCCCTTGGCCACATCCCGGGGGCCAATCTCCACGCGCAGCGGAACACCGCGCAGCTCCCAGTCGTTGAATTTGAAGCCCGGCGTCAGACCTTCGCGGTCATCCACCTTT
This sequence comes from Anaerolineales bacterium, assembly GCA_036011785.1. Taxonomy (GTDB): domain Bacteria; phylum Chloroflexota; class Anaerolineae; order Anaerolineales; family UBA11657; genus CAJWGI01. The sequence goes on from DASCOB010000016.1 coordinate 12,665, forward strand.
GCACGCACGTCCGCCGCCGCCAGCAGCGCTCTTATGCGCTCCACGGTCTCCATCACCGCCGCTTTCTCCTTCTCATTTTTATGGATGGGCACAATGACGACCTGATGCGGCGCTAGTCGGGGCGGAAGAATGAGCCCTTGATCGTCGCCGTGCGTCATTATCATCGCGCCAATGAAACGCGTGGAAAGGCCCCACGACGTAGTCCAACAGTGCTGCATTTCGTTGTTGTGATCCAAGTATTGGATGTCGAAAGCACGTGCGAAATTCTGCCCTAGATTGTGTGAGGTGGCGGCCTGCAGCGCTTTCCTGTCTCCCATCATCGCTTCCAGCGAGTAGGTCAGATCCGCGCCGGGGAACCTTTCCGAATCGCTTTTGCGACCAATAAAGGCGGGCACCGCCGCTTCGTTGCGCGCGAAATCAACATAAACATCCAGCATCTGGCGCGTCTCCGCCTGCGCCTCCTCGTATGTGGCGTGCGCGGTGTGCCCTTCCTGCCACCAGAATTCCAGCGTGCGTAAAAACAGCTTGGTGCGCAATTCCCAGCGCACCACACTGTTCCAGAGATTGACCAGCACCGGCAGGTCGCGATATGATTTAATCCATTTGGCGTAAGTGTGGCCGATGATGGTCTCCGAGGTCGGGCGCACCACCAGCGGCTCTTCGAGCTGCTTGCCGCCGCCAATTGTGACCACCGCCAGTTCCGGAGAGAACCCCTCCACATGCGAGGCCTCGCGGTCAATGAAGCTTTTAGGGATGAACATGGGGAAGCCAGCATTCACATGACCGGTGGCCTTGAAGCGCCGGTCAAGCGCCGCCTGGATGTTCTCCCAGAGCGTCCAACCGTAAGGCTTGACAATCATAGTGCCGCGCGCCGGGCCATAGTCGGCCAGGTCTGCGCGCACCACCAGGGTGTTATACCAGTCGTTGAAATCCGCGCTGCGAGCGGGCAGTTTCTCTTCAGCCATTCTTATTCCCGGGCAACAGATCGCAGAGCTGCCGCGCTCACAGCCACTCTTGCAGCAGTGCAGCTGCCTCCGCTGCCGTTTCCACCGTACGCAGCAATTCCCGGTCGCGATCGCGCACATAACCCCCCGCCTGCTCCAGAAATACGCTCACTGTCTGCTGCCAGGATTTACCCACCAGAATGAGCAGCTGGGTGGGTATCTCGCCGGTCTGCAACAGACTCCAGCTCAGCACGATTTCCGAAAGAGTACCGATGCCTCCGGGCATGGCGATGGCGGCCTGAGTTTCCGTCACCAGATGATTCAATCGCGCGCGCAAATCACGGAAACGGATCTCCTCGGCCACCCAGCGATTCGCGCGAAGGCCCGGCACCAGTGCTTCGATGCGCTCACATGTGACGCCGATGACATGCCCGCCCGCTTCGCTGGCCCCCCGGCTGGCGGCCTCCATCACGCCCCGATATCCGCCGGTGGCGACAATGTAGCCGGCCTGAGCCAGAAGCGCGCCCAATTCACGCGCTTCGACATATGCGCGCATGCCCTCACGTGGGCCGGATGCCCCGAAAACTGCAACGATGGACGCGGTTGACACGGCGGGAGTTTACCATGGAATACACGCCCGCGTTTGCTGCTCCGAATCACACATGAAGCACTCGCACGCTTATCACGGCAGCCAAACTCGGTTACTCACCAGTTGCGGTAGAATCTACGCTGAAAGTAAGGAGACGCAGCCCATGAACATCGCCAGGGCGGATGTTTTCGAATATCACACCGCAAAGCGAGCGGGGGGAATCGAAGTGGTGGCCAGCAAACCGCTGGAAACCCGATGCCATCTTTCATTCACCTACACTCCCGGAGCGGCCGAGGTGGTGCTTGCTGTCGCCGACTATGTTGACAAAATTGACGCAATGGCAATACCCATCGACGGACCAAACAACCGGTTAGGATGCATTACATGATCAAAGGAATTGACAATATCGGCGTGGCAGTCTCTGACATGAAGCGAGCGGTCGCCTTCTATCGCCAGTTGGGGTTTGAGCAAGGGGATGAGTACGAGGACGGGATTTCTGGTTGTATTATGACATCCGGCACCGCAGTGCTCTTTCTTTTCAAATCCGAGCATCCCAACCCACCACCGGTTGCCCGCCAGCCGACACTGATCCACAATCCGCCCGGGATTGATCACATCAGTTTTTTGGTTGCTGAAGTGGATCACGCATATGCTGAACTGAAGGCGAAAGGGGTTGAATTCTCAGGCGAGCCAGCCAACCAGTAGGGCTTGCGCATTGTGGGGTTTGAAGACCCGGACGGGAATAATCTGTATTTGTTGACGTACGGCGGAACGTAAGCGGTGACGCTTTACCAGTCGTTCTTCCAGCTGGTTGGAGCGGGCTTCTAAAATTTCCAGTTGTTGTAACTATGTGGTGGCCGCTGCGCGGTCGCTGATGTCGCGGGCGTTGATGCGCACGTTCAACGCGGCAATGCGCAGCGCGGCGCACGGGCCTGGTTCCAGCTGCCGGTCTCTACTGGTCGGCAGCTGCCCGCAGCGCCTTCACTTTGTCGGTGCGCTCCCAGGGCAGGTCGAGGTCATCGCGCCCGAAGTGCCCGTAGGATGCGGTCTGGCGATAAATCGGGCGGCGTAAATCCAGGTCGCGGATTATTGCGCCGGGCCGCAAATCGAAGACCTCCGCGATGATCGTGCTGATTTTCTCGTCCGCGATTGTGCCCGTGCCGAAAGTCTCCACATTGATGCTCAGCGGCCGAGCGACGCCGATGGCATAGGCAAGTTGAATCTCGCAGCGTTCCGCCATGTCGGCGGCGACAACGTTTTTGGCGACCCAGCGCGCCGCGTAGGAGGCGCTGCGGTCAACCTTGGTGCAATCCTTTCCACTGAATGCGCCCCCGCCGTGGCGACCCATGCCACCGTAAGTATCAACGATGATTTTTCGCCCGGTCAGGCCGGCGTCTCCCTTTGGCCCGCCGGTAACGAAGGCCCCGGTCGGATTGGTGATAATGCGCAGGTCGCCGTTTAGTAGTTGGGGCGGCAACACCGGCATTATCACGTGCTCGGTCACTTGCGCCTCAATTTCTTCCGCCTCGATGCCTGGGTCATGCTGCGTGCTTATGAGCACTGTATCAATCCATTTTGGTTTCCCGTAGCTGTATTCCACCGTGACCTGGCTCTTGCCGTCCGGGCGCATCCACGGAAGGGTGCCATCGCGCCGGACCTGCGCCATCCGCAGAGTGAGTTTGTGCGCAAGGTGAATGGGCA
>DASCOB010000017.1:0-1706 GCA_036011785.1 Anaerolineales bacterium
TGTCCGGATTGTTTATCATGGAGCGGGCGAATCCGATTCTCTGCATCATTCCCTTGGAGTAAGTCCCGGTTATATTTTTGGCTTCGTCGGCGAGACCGACCATTTCCAGGAGTTTTTTCGGTTCTTCGGTTTCCCGGTCATAAAGTGACGCGTGAAATCTCAGGTTATCGAGGCCAGTCAATTTCTTGTAGACGTTGGGCCTTTCAAAACCCACGCCGATGCGGTTGAAGAACTCCTTGTCCGGCTGCGCAGCGCGCTTTTTTCCTTCAATATTTATTTCGCCCCGCTGTAATTCGAGCAGTCCGGAGATGACACCGATCGTGGTGGATTTTCCGGCTCCGCTGGGGCCCAGAAAACCAAATATCTCCCCTTTTTCGATGGAAAAACTGACATCGTTAACCGCATAAACATCATCATTGGAATAAGAATGGTAGAGGTTATCTACTTTGATCATGGCCCCGCTCCGTTTATCCGTGTTTTCAGTAAGTCTGACAACAGATGACTCATGCTGATATAAGTATACGTGATGTGCACAGTCAAATGCAAGGATACACATTACCTTGTTTGCGGACGAACGTCACAGTTTCTGCAACGGCGTTTTTCTCCCCACGTTAAGTAATGGCAATAGCGAGAAAGGACAATTTGTGCCCTGGATCGAAACCCGGCCGGCCGACTTCCGCAGGCCGCACTCCGCCAGCCAATCACGCTCCATACGCGCAGTTGCGGTATAATTTCGGTGAGGGTCGGATAGGAAAAACGGAGGCGAAAGAGTGATGATTGCACATGAAAGCGTTTGGCGCGCGAATGTCGCTGCGGAGACCGTCAGTGTGGAGCGGCTGCCGGAGCGTTGGCGGAAACAGGGCGGGCGCGCGCTAATTCCGAGGATACTTCTCGATGAAATTCCTCCCGGTTTTGATCCCCTGGGTCCATTAAATAAACTGATCTGGTCTGTGGGCCTGCTGGTGGGGCATGGCATCTCCTCCTGTGATCGCATATCAATCGGGGCAAAAAGCCCGTTGACCGGCGGGGTGAAGGAGAGCAACGGCGGCGGCTCGACCGGGCTACGCCTCTCTCGTCTGGGGATACGAGCGCTGATTCTTGAGGGCGCTCCTAGCGACGCTGGCTGGAGGCTGCTGCGCTTGAGTACGGAGGGGGGCGTGTTCGAGCCGGCCGATGAGCTCGCCGGCCTAGGGGTGGATGCAGCGGCGCAACGCTTGCGTGAGCGTTATGGCCCGAAGGTGGGCATTGCGTTGATTGGCCCGGGAGGGGAGATGGGTCTGCGCGCTGCCGGGGTGCAGAATCTGGACAAGGACGGCGCGGCCTCGCGTATCTGCGCCCGCGGCGGTCTGGGAGCGGTCATGGGTTCAAAGCGGGTCAAAGCCATTGTGATTGACGCTTCCTGGGGAGAGACGCCGCCACTGGCTGACGCGACAATGTTCAAAGCCGGGCGCAAGCACTACACCCAGAAATTGCAGGCGCATTCGCAAACGGCAATGTATGCCGAGTATGGCACTGCGTCTATGACCGCGATGTGCAATGGATTCGGGGCGCTGCCGACGCGCAATTTCTCTGCCGGGCAGTTTGAGCACGCGGAGCAGATCAGCGGCGAGGCCATGCGCGACCTGCTGCTGCAGCGCGGTGGGGAGAGCGATACATCGCACGCGTGCATGGCCGGATGTGTCATTCGCTGCTCCAATTGCTTCGGC
>DASCOB010000018.1:0-2584 GCA_036011785.1 Anaerolineales bacterium
CGTGATGAAGCCCACCGCGGCCTCGGCATTGAAAGTTACCATGGATTCTGGCATCGGCATTCTCCTTTTCAGGGCTCCCGGCACAAACAGAGAAGTCCGCTTGCGCTTGGCCGTGCTACAATGCCGCAACGCGGGCACAAAGGGATGCGGCGGCGGGTTTTTATCATGTCGTGGCGAGAGTGTCAACCCGGAGTTGGCCCTCGTGCGTCACGCACATGCACCCGCATAAAAGTCGGAGGCAGCGTTCTGGACGACGGGTCGCCACATCATTGACCGCGCCGAAAACCAGCATTGACCCTTTCTCACCCGGAGGGTAAAAGACGCGAACGCAATGCAGCTAATGGAACACCCCGAAAGCCTAAGGCAACGCGATGAAGAACTCGCGGTGCTGCGGAGAGACAATCGACGCTTGACCACGCTGCTCCACCTTGTCGAGGCCATGAGCGCCGAACTTGACCTGACCACACTGCTGGAGAAGATGGTCGTCAGCGCGGTCGACCTGCTGCATGCAAAACAGGGCGCAATCGGGTTGGTGGATGAAGAACGCAGTGCAATTCGCCACCGGGCGCTACACAATCTTCCCGAGGCGCTTCTCGACATCGACTTTGCCGAAGGCGTGGGGATAAGCGGCCAAGTTTACGCCCTCAAGCGGCCGGTGATTGTAGACAACTACGGGGAGCAAGTCAACCTGCCTGTTGACGATTCAGACATGCGCCAGATAAGAGCCGCTGTGAGTGTGCCCATATGGTGGCAAGACCGATTAAACGGGGTGTTCTCCATCGGTACCGACGACCCAACGCGCGCCTTCGGGGCGCAGGATGTCGCAGCGCTGGAACTCTTTGCCAAGCATGCGGCCATCGCAATTGAGAACGCGAGGCTATATGAGCATGCCGAACGTTTGGCACAGATTGATGAACGCAACAGATTAGCGCGGGAACTACACGATTCGGTCACGCAATCATTGTTCACCATAGTGCTGATGACTGATGCCATCCGCAACTACCTTCAGGGTGGAGAAGATGCCGCTCCGACAGCCGAATTGCTCTACCAGACTGCCCGGGATACGCTGACGGAAATGCGCGCACTGATTTATGAGCTGCGCCCGGCAGCCCTGGAAGGCGAGGGGCTTATCACCGCATTGCGAAAGCTAGGGCAGGCCATTCAGACGCGCCATCAGCTGGAAGTGAAAGTGCGTCAGTATGGTATCCAGCGTTTGACCCAGGAACAGGAAGAAGCGCTTTTCCGAGTGGCACAAGAGGCTTTGCACAATGTGGTCAAACACGCGCGCGCGCGCCGCGCCGAAATTGAATTGCATCTTTCTGCAAAGGAAATAAGGCTGGTGGTCAAAGACAACGGCATCGGGATGGAACCACGGCCCACTCACCGCAGCCGGAAGCGCCAAACCCGGTCGGGCGGAATGGGGTTCTCCATTATGCGAGAGCGCCTGGCAGGATTGGGTGGGGATTTCCGGGTCCGCGCCGATGCCAGCATCGGTCTGCAAATAGATGCCTGCGTTCCGCTATCGTGAGGAATTGACACTAAATGGAACACATCCGCGTTCTCATCGTTGACGACCACCCTATGGTTCGGGTAGGTCTGCAACATTGCATTGCCAGTCACAGAAGCGGGGTGGAAGTTGTCGGCGAGGCCACCAATGGAAGAGCGGCAGTGCAAGCAGTGGAATCCCTTCGACCGCAGGTGGTGTTGATGGATCTGGTCATGCCGAAGATGGACGGGGTGGCTGCCACCCGAGAAATTCGGGCACGTTGGCCCACGATACGCGTGATTGCCCTGACTAGTTTTCCCGAAGACGCATACGTCACCAAGGCAATGAAAGCCGGCGCAGCAGGATTCCTGCACAAAGATGTGGAGCCGAGCGAGTTGATTGCTGCCATCCGGCAGGCACATCGTGGAGAAGCGCCTCTACATCCCCGGGCAGCGCAAGTGCTGCTTGATTCATGGCGTGACGCCCCTGCCGAACAAATCGCAGAAACCTCCAGCGCTCTCTCACCTTTGACCCCACGCGAAACTGAGGTTCTATGTCTGCTGGCGAAAGGTCAGCCAAATCGTACCATTGCTCAGGAATTAGTGGTTTCCGAAAAGACGGTCAAAACACATGTCAGCAATATCCTCAGTAAACTTGATGTGCGCAACCGTACCCAGGCTGTGCGCCGCGCGCGCCAGTTGGATTTGATCCCTCGTCTGGGTCGCTCGGATGATTGATGTTCATGAGGTTGAGAAAGGAAATGAGTTGGGGGACTTTAGTCCTACGTCCAAAGCCCCCCAAGCCCCTCTGATTAGCGGCCATTAATTCGTCTTAAGGCCGTTGATTTCCAGTCTACTTTTCCTATACACTCAAGCTATTCTGTAAGCGTTCAGCTACCTGCTAAACGCTGCATTATTTCATTCGCTGCATTTAGCACAAGTAAAGGAGGTTGGATCCGCTATGTACACGATTGATATCGATGTGGGCGGCACCCTTACTGATGGGCTGTTTGGCAACGCCGAACAACTTGCCTCGGTGAAGGTGGACACCACGCCCCACGATCTCACAGCTTGTTTTCTGGATTGTCTGCAAGCTGGT
>DASCOB010000019.1:0-1868 GCA_036011785.1 Anaerolineales bacterium
ATCCGATTATAGCGGCACGGCCGCCACAGCAGAGCAGTACCTGCGCGAATCGATTGTGCTCCCGGATGCATTTGTGGTCGATGGCTATCCCCCCTCCACCATGGTGATGAACTACGGCGAGCAACTTGACGCGCAAAACATTGCCGACCTGATTGCTTACATGATGACGCTGCGATAAGCAGCGCGGCACAAATACAACTAACCAGACCTCCACCGGCACGGCCTAACAGGTTGGTGCCGGTTTGTTTTCCGCGCGAAGACCAACAGGCAAAATTCGTGCTTTCTGGCCAACCCTACAAATTGAAAAAGGTCGTGGACGGACAGCCCCCCCACCTATTCGTACGACTCCGTGACGGGCGGGGTTACAACGCCACCGGAGGGCTACACCTGGGATGACATCACCTATGTCATCGGCGGATACAATTGGAAAGCGCGCTTCATCGACACAGAGGGTTACAACATCACCGGCGAGGAAGACGCCACCACCCAGTACAATTTTGCCCAAGTACAATTACGGTGAAGGTTGATTGCACCGACCGGAGAGGATACCATGAGCTCAACCGCAGACACGCTGCCGGCGCCGAGGCCGCAACGCGCCAAATTTCTGCTGGGAGGCTTGCTCATCGCCGCTGCAATCGTATATCTGATTGCCAGCACCACCCAGAGTACCAGCCAGTATTTCTACACCGTAGTTGAACTGAGTAACCAAGGTGCAGCCGCCACCGGTGAAAACGTGCGCATTTCCGGCGCAGTGCTGGGAGATAGCATCCAGTACAACCCCGATTCACTCGAGCTGCGCTTCACAATCGCGCATGTGCCCGGAGACCAGGACGAGGTGGACGCTCGCGGCGGGCTTGCAACCGTGCTGCACGAGGCCATCACTGACCCGCACGTAGCACGACTGGACGTAATTCACAATGGACCCATGCCCGACTTGCTGCGCAACGAAGCGCAAGCCATCATGGATGGACATCTGAGCGAAGACGGCACTTTCATTGCCGACACCCTGCTACTCAAATGCCCTACAAAATACGATGGTGAATTACCCGACCAGGCATCCAACTAACCCGGTGGATTTTCGCGTACGGTGTCCGTCGGGCTTTCCGTCTATCACCCACTGCAGTTGCATCTCATGATTGCAAATCTTGGCTTTGTCGCAATGTTGCTTGCGTTGCTTTGCGCCATCTACGCTGCCGTTCTGGCGCTCGCTGTTGCCCGTGGAGAGCAGCGGCAATGGATCGCATCCGCCCGCAACGCAGCCATTGCCGCCTGGCCGCTGCTCACGCTGGCCTGTTTCAGCCTCACATACCTACTCGTAAATGGGCATTTTGAAATTGAATACGTCGCCAGCGTCTCCAGCCGCACAATGCCCTGGTATCTGAAAGCCACAGCGCTCTGGGGCGGACAGGCCGGCAGCCTACTTTTCTGGGCCTGGATGATGTCTGCATACACTGCGCTGGTCATGCTGCGCGACTGGCGCAAGGAGCGTGATATACAGCCCTATGTCATCGCTGCCACAATGATTACATTGTCTTTCTTCGTTAGTCTGAACGTTTTCGTCGAGAACCCTTTTGCCAAACTCTGGATAGACCGCTTCGGACAAATCAGCGCCACATTCTTTGCGCCAGCGAGAGCACAACCCTTCACCCCCTACGATGGGCAGGGATTGAATCCGCTCCTGCGTCACCCAGGCATGATCATCCACCCGCCAATGCTCTATCTCGGCTTCGTCGGCTTTGTTGTCCCCTATAGCTTTGCCATCGGCGCGCTGGCAGTCGGGCGCAAAGATGATATCTGGATTCGTGTCACGCGCCGCTGGACGCTGATCGCCTGGCTCTTTCTCTCGCTCGGGCTGCTGCTTGGCGGGC
>DASCOB010000020.1:0-3638 GCA_036011785.1 Anaerolineales bacterium
AGGCCGCCTGGGGTGCCAAGTGTTTCGACCACGCCGGCGCTTCGGAGGTAGGCGCGCACAGCTTCGAGTGCGAAGCCCAGCCCGCCGGCACGCATGTCATCGAGAGCGAATTCATTGTCGAGGTGCTCGAACCCGAGAACGGCAGCGCGCTGCCGGAGGGGGAAACGGGTGAGTTGGTGATCACCAATCTGGGGCGGGTTGGCTTTCCGGTTATCCGCTATCGCACCGGGGACCTGGTGTGCCTCAATTCCACACCCTGCATCTGCGGGCGCACGTTTGCCCGTTTTGAGGGCGGCGTGCTCGGGCGCTATGACGACATGGTAATCGTGCGCGGCGTCAACATTTTCCCCAGCGCCATCGAGAACATCGTGCGCCAGTTCGACAACGTGGACGAATTCCGCATAGAGGTCAACACCCGGCGGGAAATGCGGGAACTGGCCGTGGAAGTGGAACTGGAAGAAGGGTCGCCTATCGAAACCACCCGAGCCGCCATCGAGAAAAGCGTGCAAAACGCGCTCGGCCTGCGCCCAAGGGTGAGTATTGTCCCGCGCGGCAGCCTGCCCCGCTTCGAGTTGAAAGCAAAGCGTTTCCATAAAACCGGCATGGGGGCGACTTGACACTGGCGCGCATGGCTTGATAGACTTACGTGCTTGCAGTTGCACAGTTTGAAACGACGTGGGCTGACTGTCAGGGTAGTCTGCCGCCCGCGATATGAATGAGTGAATTCCTGCACGTGACCCGGGCGGCCTCGCAGACGCTTGCGCGAGGAGAAACCGTGTGCATGGCCACCGTCGTGCGCGTGCGCGGCTCGGCGCCTCGCCACGTGGGCGCGCGCATGATAATCACGCCCGCGGGCAGCACACACGGCACTATCGGAGGGGGCACACTGGAGCAGCGCGTGACCGCAGACGCACTGCAGTTGCTGTCCAACGGCCGCGCCGTGCTGAAGAACTACGTTTTCAACACGCGCGGCGGCCCCGAATCGGTCGGGCTGTGCGGGGGAAAGGTGGACATCCTAATGGAAGTGTTGCGTCCGGACCCCACGTTGCTCATAATAGGCGCTGGGCATATCGCGCAGCCACTGGCGCAAATGGCTGCGCTGCTGGACATGCGCATCGTGGTGGTGGATGACCGCGAAGATTGGGCCAGCAGCGAACGCTTTCCCAACGCCGCCGAGATTCACATCATTGATTACGATAGCGCCAGCGAGACTCTGGCGCCAATTCCGAAAGCCATATCGCCTGCCACCTACGCGGTGATAATGACCTGGGGTTACGATCTGCCCGCCCTGGAGCAGATGTTGGCAGCCGGGCCAGCCTTCATCGGGCTGGTCGCCAGTCCGGTAAAGGCTGGAGAGTTCTTCCGCCGGCTGCGCTCCAAAGGGTTCTCCGCGGAGGCGTTACGGCAGGTGCACACCCCAGCTGGGCTGGATATCGGCGCGGAATCGCCCGCCGAAGTTGCGCTCTCCGTTCTCGCCGAAATAGTGCGAACACAACGCGGCGCAAGCGGCGGCGCCCTCCGCGAGCAAAAGGGCGAGCTGCTCAAAAAGGTTCTCGCATAGAAATCATTTCATGAACTCATCCTTCCAATCTCACCACAGCTGCATTATGTTGTATCGTAATGTAGACCGCGCCTATGTGATGAGCAAAGGCCGCATCGTGTTCGAGGGCAACCCGAGCGAACTGCGCAACAATACAGACGTACTACAATGCTATCTGGGCGTGTGAACGCCTGCCACAATCTTTTTCGCCGCGGCTCCAGCCGCAATCAACTGGCCAGATTCTGTCCAATTTCTTTACCGGTAATAGTGCTTCGCTAGCACGTCAGCATGGTTTTTGCCATGGTTTATGGCGTCTTTTTATATTGCATTAGATGTGTTTATATGTTATTATTGGTGCGTTCGTTTCGATTATGGCATAGACTTACAATAACTAATATACTCTCTTATGCGCGCCCGCACCACTGACCTTTTTTTTACGCTGTACGGTGACTACATCTGCCATCGTGGCGGTGAGGCCTGGACCAGAAACCTGCTGCAATTGCTCGGCGATCTCGACATTTCCGCGCCGGCGGCGCGCTCCGCCATCGCGCGCCTTTCCCAAAAAGGTTGGCTATCCCCTCGCAAAGATGGCCGCCGCAGCCTTTACGCTCAGACCCCCAATATGGCGGCCCTTCTCGCGGATGCCAATCAGCGCATATACGGCCTGCGCGGAAGTGATTGGGATGGCGACTGGTACATCATCAACTACTCTCTGGGCGAATCACGGCGCGAGAAACGCAACTATCTGCGCAAACGACTGCTCGCCCTCGGTCTGGGGCAACTATCCGCCGGCACCTGGATTTCGCCACACGACTTGCGCGCGGACCTCACCCGCCTGATTGACGACCTCGGGCTCCATCAGGAAGTCGGTTATTTCCGCTCACGCTTTCTGGGTTTCTCAGACGAGGCCGCCCTCGTAGCCCACTGTTGGGATTTGCAGGCGCTGAACAACGCCTACCAGTTATTCCTCGCTGATCACCAGCCCCATCTGGAGCGCGATCAGGAAGCAATCCTAAACGGGCAGAGCAAACTCTCTGACCGTGATTGTTTCGTGCGCAGGTTCTGCGTGGTGCACGACTTTCGCCGTTTTCCCTACCGTGACCCGCACCTGCCGCCCCACCTACTCCCCGCCGACTGGCTGGGCGCAACCGCCACGCGCCTTTTCGACACCTACCAGACTTTGCTCACCGACCGAGCTAACCGCTACGTGGACGCTGTGTTGGCAACCACGCCCATATCTGAATGAGGACCAGGAAATGACCGCTTCGCAATTCGTTAGCTGGAACAGTACGGCCGGAATTGGCACACTGACGCTTGACCGCGCGCCGCTAAACATAATGAATATCGCCATGCTGCGCGAAATGGAGGACACCCTAGCTGCCGCAGCCGAAGACGAAAGCCTGCGCGTAATACTCGTGCGTGCAGAGGGGAATATGTTTTCCGCCGGGGTGGATGTCGCCGACCACACTGCGGAAAAAGTGGCTGAGATGATACCGCTCGTCGACCGGGTGTGCACTGCCCTTGCGGGTTTCCCGGCCCCCACGCTGGCAGCCGTGCACGGGCATGCGCTGGGCGGTGGTTGCGAAATCGCCCTGAGCTGCGACCTGATTATGGCAGCCGAGAACGTTAAATTCGGGCAGCCCGAAATCAAGTTGGCCACCGTCGCGCCAGTGGCGTCCATGTTGCTGCCCGGCGTCATCGGCTATCGCCGCTCCGCGGAATTGCTTTTCACCGGCGAACCCGTCACCGCGTCAGCCGCGGCCAAAATGGGTATGATTACCCGTGCCGTACCCGCGGAGGAATTCCATGCCGCAATCGAAACGCTGGCAGGCCGGCTGCAGGCGCTCAGCGCGCCCACACTGCGCATGTGCAAACGCGCGCTGCGCATGGGCGCACAGGACGGGATGGGGAGCACCGCCGCACTCGAAAGGCTCTATCTGGACGAACTGATGGCAACCGAGGACGCCCACGAAGGACTGGCGGCTTTCATGGAAAAACGCCGTCCTGATTGGAAACATCGCTAAACGGAGACCAATAATGAAAGCCGCAGTCTTCAAAACACCTGATCAACCGCTCTGTATCGAAGAAGTCCCCACCC
>DASCOB010000021.1:0-5661 GCA_036011785.1 Anaerolineales bacterium
GTATCCGAATATGAAGGCGCACCTGTGAGATCGCATACCTATCCCTTGTATGAATTCATTGATGAGTCTCATTATCAACCAAACCACGGCAACAACTATTTTAAGGTGATGGGTGTCAAATTGTTTATTGATGGCTCCCAAAATATGTGGATTTGGAGGAGTTAGAGAATTTTGATGATGGTTCATTTCTCGACTATTTGATGTCCAAGGATGAACACAGGCTGACGCACACCAGCACAAGCATCTTTGCAGTTGAAGCGGACGAGGAGATTGCTGAGTGGCTAAGGATTGATCCAGGTAAAGCGCTTATACATTTGGATGAGACTTTTTACACCGGAAAAGGCATTCCTGTCCAACATGGGAAGAATTATTTCGTCTCTGAATACATGAATTTTCATGTTGTGCGACGCATCGTGCAGAAGCCGTAACCAAAACAATTCCATGGATGTCTGTTGGCCATGCAATGAATGTCCATTTCTCACGCAAAGCACTGTATGCACGCAATACAGTTGAGATCAAAGGAGATGCAGATAAATGAGCACGCAAGAAAATGTCTTGAAAGACATGTATAAGGCTGTTTTAGAAGGAAACGCTGCTCAGGCGCATGATTTAGCCAGCCAATGCCTAATAATGGGGATTTCCCCTTTAACTGTAATCGATGGTGGCATGGCCCCAGCAATAAAAGAAGTAGGAGATCGATTTGGGCTGGGAGAACTGTTTTTGCCGGAAATGATTATGAGTGCCGATGCAATGCAGGCTGCCTTGGAAATTCTTGAACCGCATTTTGAAGGTGACGAGAGCAGCAAACAAGGAAAAGTGTTAATCGGAACTGTCAAGGGTGACATTCACGATATTGGCAAAAATATCGTGACCGCCTTACTCAAGGTAAACGGCTATGACGTTGTTGACATTGGGCGCGACATTGCCTCAACCGAATTTGTAGATAAGGCAATTGAAATGGGCGTTGACATCATCGGTCTTTCTGGTCTGCTGACCACTAGCTTGCCAATGATGCGCGACATCATCGAGATGCTAGGTGATGATGGTGTGCGTGATAAATACAAGATCATCATTGGTGGTGGCCCGACCAGTCAGGATTATGCGGATGGTATCGGTGCAGATGGTTATGGCGCGACAGCTTATGACGCCGTAGAACTGTGCAATCAGATGACCGGAAATTAAGAGAAAAAAGGCGGGTTCCTAAAGGAGGGAAAAGATGCCTGGATTACATTTTGAAATGATCGAACGGGTTAGCCAAGGCCCCCGTGTCCGAGAGGAAGAATTCGACAAGTCCATTTTCCCGCGTGTAAAAGAGTTGGCTGAGAAATATGACATCAAATACGATCCGGCCAACCCGATCCCTGCTGATGACGCTATGGCCGACCGTCTGTTTGCGGCTGGAATGGAGTTCGCTGTTGAAAAGGGGCTATGGGTCCTGGATACCCAAAAAGTGGTCAAGTTCACTGAAGCCGAAATCTGGCGTTTCCTGGATAACTACCGCACCCCGCTGACCTTCGGCTACGGCAAGGACCAGGTCACGCTCTATCCCCGCAAACCGGAGAGCGATGTGCGTCCGCTGGTGATTGGTGGCGCGGCGGGTTCCAGCATGTCTGAAGGCGAGATTTACGTCAAGCATATGATGAACTTCGCTTTAGAGCCCACCAACGACATGATCGCCAACGGCAACCCGGCCCGGATCGAAGGGCGCGAGATCCGGCCCTTGTCGCCCAACGAGGTACACGGGGCCATTCAAGAGGTGGGCTGGATCCGCGAGGCCATCCGGCGTGCGGGTCGCCCTGGCATGCCTTTGTTTGTAGCGCCTGGGTGTGCGGCTTCTGCGCCTCCTGCTGTAGCGATCATCAATGAAGAACGCGGTCTGCGCAAAGGTGACTTCATGTATGCCGCCCTGCTGACGGAATTGAAATCTGACTATGACCGCCTGATCCGGGCGGTGACGGCTGTCGAGAACGGCGTGCATGTCGCCACCCTGTTGGCCCCTATGGTCGGGGGTTGGGCTGGTCCACCTGAGGGTGCAGCCATCTGTGGGGCGGCAGAAACCCTGCTGGGCGCCATCTGCCATAGTTCCACCATCGTGGTCCATCATCCAGTGCACATGAGCCTCAAGAACGGGGCAACTACTCATCGGACGACTTTATGGATCGAAAGTGTCGTAGGGCAGGCGTTCTCTAGGAATACCTGCTTCCCGATTGGGCAGAATGTTTTCTTAGACGCGCGCGCTGGAACATATGAAGTCCTCTGGGAAGCAGCGGCCAACGCTATCGTGGCGGTCAGCAGTGGCCAGCACACCGGCCCTGGTCCCAGCGGAATTACTGGCGGCGATGATGTCGACATGATCTCAGGAATTGAACTGCGTCTGTTGGGCGAGACCAGCCGGGCGGTGACTGGAATGAGCCGCGAGCAGGCCAACGAGATCACGGTCAAGTGTCTGGAGAAGTACGAGCCCACCCTGGGCAACCCGCCCAAAGGAAAGCGCTTGCAAGACCTCTACGATATCGACAAGCTCAAGGTAAAGGAAGAATGGCTGGCGATGTTCGAGAAGGTCAAAGCAGAACTCAACGATTGGGGTGTGCTTTACCGCTAACAAGCACCTTTTCCAGCCTACTGCTGAGTGGCAGAACATGGCGAGTGCATAGGTGCGCCAGTGGCTCGGCGGATCGCGGGGATGGGTATGTTTGGAGCGGGTAAAGACAAGAAGATTTTGTGTAGGGCAAATGCCTGTACGCAATTAGAGCAATCGACCAATCCCTCACATTGTTGGCTTACTAGAGGACATTCCTTGTATACGGTAAACCGGTCCACAGACACGGCGGTCCAGAAAGACTAGCTTGTTCCGCATACGCACTTACCCCATTCCCCTGACTGACACTGGCCCACTTCCAATAGGAGCGGGTCATTGTTTTTGAACCGTGCATGCTTGCCGACCCACTGGGGGCAGGTGTATAGTAATGGGTACAAGCGAATACCACTGATTAGACGTTAGCTAGCCATGTCGCACTCTCTGAGCAAGGTGTAGCATTCACGAAACTTAATTATTCCGCAAACGACACGGAAAGGAGAAACCCACACCGAATATGGCGCACGCGCAAGAACGGAATGAATTGATCGAAGCCATCAGAACGTCAGTCATCGATGGCAATGCACCTGATGCAGAGGCATTGTGTAGGCAGGCCTTGAAGGCAGGAATTGACGCGCTTGTGATCCTTAACGATGGCATAATGGCCGGCGCCGATATTGTCGGCAAGCGATTCGAATCGGGTGAGTTCTTTTTGCCTGAACTAATGCTGACCGGCCGCGCGTTAAAGGCCGCCATGAAGACGGTCACACCGACATTAGGGGGCCAACATACCAGCGAGAAAAGCCTTGACACCGGGTCCGTGGTCATAGCCACGGTGAAGACCGACATCCACGACATTGGAAAGAACATGGTCGCATCGATGCTCACCGCCTCCGGTTTCACCGTAACCGATCTGGGAGTGGACGTTGCGATCAAGGATATAATCGCAAAGGCACAAGAACTTGAAGCTAACGTCATCGCCTGCTCCGCGTTGCTGACAACCTCAATGCCTTTTATACGTGACTTTGTCGGACTGCTCGAGGCAATGGGCGAGCGACAGCGGTTCAAAGTAATGGTGGGAGGCGCACCGGTCACGGCCGAGTTTGCAGAGAAGATCGGTGCAGACGGCACGGCGCCTAATGCCATCAAAGCGGTTCAGCTCGCAAGGCGACTTATCCGCGCCCAGCATGCAGAGAGAGGGGTTCCGACTCATGCGTAGCTACCATGAGATCATGGACCGGGCCACTACCGGGCCTTATATCACTGAAGAGGATTGGGATCTCAACAAGGTCGCCATGACCACACGCAGGTTGGTGGAAAATCATGGCTTAGAATGGGATCGAGAGAATGTCGTGCCGGATGATCCCGGCTTGGCGGACGCCGTCTTCGAAGCCGGACTTGAACTTGCGTGTGAACTAGGTGCCTATTCGCGGTCCACGGAGCGCATAATTCAGTTTGAGTCTGGCGAGTTGGAGGAAGGCCTGCGTAGGATGCCGCAAACCCTGGTCATGGGCGAGGGGAAAGACGCCCGCACGCTCTATTCTCGCGAGATAATGGATGATCGCCTGCCGATAGTATGGGCCGGGAATCCTGGTGCGCCAACGCCCGAAGAACTGTTTCTACCCTGCGTGCTGAGCTGGATGCAGGAATCAATTGTTGACTTGGTAACATGCGGTACTCTGACCCACGTCGACGGCCGCGAGGTGCGCACCGCCGACCCGATTGAAATAACCTCCACGCGCCGCGAGTTACAGTACATGCGCCAGGGCTTGAAACGCGTCGGGCGGCCCGGAATGGGCATGCTGGCTGCACAAAGTTCTGTCTCCGAATTGGGCGACCTGGCAGTGGCTCATCCCGATTATCTGCGGCCATGTGATTCGCATCTTGTGCCAATGCTAAACGAATTAAAAATGGATAACCGCAATGTTGCACGCGCCGTAAACTCCATCGAGTATGGAATGCGCAATGCGTCGCTTCCCTGCGTCATCGTGGGCGGGTTGGGCGGCGATGCTCCCGGAGCGGCGATAGTGAACGTGGCCTCGTTCATTCTGTCCAACCTGACCTGTTTAGCGGATTACCACCTGTGCCACCCCATTCATATCCGCCATGTCGCTACCAGCACGCGCAGTGTGCTCTGGGTCGAGAGCATTGTCGAGCAGGCGTTCGCCCGCAACGCGCCTTGCATAATCGTTTCCGACATTTATCCAAAGAGTGGAGCACTAACTCGTGAACTTCTTTATGAAACGGCTGCAAACGCCATAGTTATTACGGTAAGCGGCGGACATCTTGAGGGTTGCGGTTCCGCCGATGGCATTGCTCCCAACGGTACCGGGCTGGAAGCGCGTTTTATGGGAGAAGTGGGCCATGCTGTCGCTCGTCAGGGCATGAGTCTGGCTGAAGCCAATAGCATCACGCTGAAACTCCTTGAGAAATATGAACACGTGTTTGACAATCCAGAGGGTAATCCGGGTGTACGTTTTGATCACGCATACGATCTGCAAACACTGCGACCGGTGCCCGAATGGCGCCAGATGTACGTGGAGGTCAAGTCAGAGGTTCGCGCGATGGGGTTGGAAACCCTTCCGTGAGCACGACGCGCTGAATTGACCATGGTATCAGTATAGCAATCGAAACAAGGTGAGGCTCAATGGCTCTTTACACGATTGTCAATATCGCCACATCGGGCGCAACGGCGCGGGCAAGAGCACGCTGGCGACGTTGCTGGTCGGCAAACAATTCCGCCCTATTTGCATAACACTTAAGGAAACCACCTCCACCCTGATTGCATTACACTCAAAGTCTGCCGGCATAAAGTCCTGCGAGGTGGGCCCGAAATCTAATACGCGCTCTGCATGTGCCCGGATGGCCATCTGAACGTCCGACCATCCGAGCCAAGAGCAGCGCACTTAACGCCATGGGAAAAAGTAGTGAGCACAGGCCTTTGGGAAGATTTGGAGAGTGGCTACAGATGAGGAACGAAAGAAATTGCTGGGCTCGACTATCGACATCGCCTACATACTAGAAGGCTCCATCAAGGCCATCAAGCCCAAGCCAAGCATGTACAACCTGCTGCATGCGACTATAGG
>DASCOB010000022.1:0-1965 GCA_036011785.1 Anaerolineales bacterium
GGTCGCTGAGTATTCCACTGGCCAATGCGCCGCCAACCCCCGCAAATTCCCAAATCGCAAGCGCCGCGCCGGCTGCCCACAGGCTGGCGCCTTCTGTTTTCAGGAAGGTGGGCAAAAATACACTCAGGCAAGTTAGCAAAAAATCCCGAAAGATGACCATGATGAAGAGCGGTATAAACAAGCGCTTCGCAGTCCGCATCAGGCTGCTGATCTGCTGCGGTTTTTCGGTGCGAGCCGGAATCTGGCGCAGCCGCCAATAAAGCAATAATGAAGCTGCCCAGCCGATCACCATGACGCGGTAAAACCCGCTCAGCGTCCAGGTGGAAACGGCCCAAACGGCGACGAGCGGGCCTACGGTGCGCCCCAGTTCACCAGATGCCATGAACAGGCTCATGCCTTTGCCGACTTGATTGCCGGACATGCGACCGATCATGGCGGGGGCCGGGGCATGGAATGCCGCGATGCTGACCCCTACGAGCAGCAATATTGTGAATAGCGTGAGATAGTCGGGCGCGAGGCCCAACAGGCTCATCAGGGTGGCGCTGACGGCCGGAGCGAGAATGACAAAATAGCGCACTGAGAGCCGGTCTGCCAGATATCCGATGAAGGGGTTTAGCACTGCGGGCAGACTTAGTGCCGAGTTAAGCACTCCCGCCAGTGTGAAGGAAAGCGAAAGCCGCTCGATGATGAGTGGCAGCAGGGGCGCCAGGAAAGCGGTGAAACTATCGTGGATGAAATGCCCGCCGACAATGGTGAGCACTCGGTCGGTCTGGAAGCGGGGTTTCGGCGGGAGGGTTTGTGAGGTCACACAGACAATGCTATCACAAGACCTATCTCAGGGAGAGGCGGATGCCCATTCCCATGCGAAAACTGGCACGGGCTAACGCGGATACGCCCTGACGCACCCTATTCGGGGCACAGGATGTCGCAAGCCCGGCGCCGTTGTTCCGGAGGCGGAATTAGCGATGAGTTTGCCAGAGTGGCTCGGCAGTGCTGTTGCGCCGGTTCTCCGCGCGCGCCATCAGGAACAGTGCGTCTGAGAGCCGGTTGAGGTACTGGAGTGCAAGCGTGCGCACTTTGGCTGAACTGGCGAGTGCTGCCGCTTCGCTCTCAGCGCGGCGGCAGACAGCGCGAGCAAGATGCAGGCTGGCAGCGGTGGGAGTGCCTCCGGGCAGGGTGAAATTCTGTAGCGGACCCAATTCATCGTAGAGCTCGGTGATGATCTGATCCAACACACGGATGTGTCGGTCTTCAATGCGAGGTTGAGCAAGCGCGTCCTCTGAGGACTCAAGGCGATTGAGTTCCGCGCCAAGATGGAAGAGATCGTTCTGCACTGCGCGCAGTGGTTCAACTATCTCCGGCGAGAGAGTTTGTTGGCTGAGCGCGACCCCGATGACCGAGTTAAGCTCGTCAATAGCGCCGAAAGTGCGAATCTGGGGCGATTCCTTGGAAACTCGTTTTCCATTTACGGTGGCGGTGGTGCCGTCGTCGCCAGTGCGGGTGGTCGGCCTGCTAATGCGTGGCATGGATGCTTTCTGAAAGCGCTGCTCAGTTATGTGGGCAGCGAGCGACCGTTGGTCGTCACCAGCGGCACGCCGTTGTGCGGATGGGGTATCACATCCACCGGAGCGTCGTATGCTTGGCTCAGGCGCTCGGAAGTGAAAACCTCGTCCGGCGGACCAATTGCCTGAATTCTTCCATCTACCAGCAAAGCGACCTCGTGCGCACAGGCCGCCGCCTGATTCAAGTCATGCATGGTAAGCAGCACGGACAGTCGGCAATCCACTGCGAGGTTCCTCACTAGGGTGAGGATGGAGTTCTGGTGTTTCAAATCGAGATGTGCGGTGGGTTCATCCAGTAGCAGAACGTCCGGCTCTTGAGCCAGTGCGCGCGCAATTACCACACGCTGTTGTTCCCCCCCCGAGAGCTCCCCCACGAAACGGTCGGCCAGACCGTGCACGCTAG
>DASCOB010000023.1:0-14029 GCA_036011785.1 Anaerolineales bacterium
TGCCAGGCGATAACGTGAACATGGACGTGGAGCTGATAACGCCCGTTGCGCTGGAGAAAGGCTCTAAATTCGCCATCCGCGAGGGCGGCCTAACCGTTGGCGCCGGCGTCATTACCGAAATCACAGAGTAGAGCATGGCCAAAAAGGACATCAGACCGGTGGTGACGTTGGCATGCACGGAGTGCAAGGAGCGTAATTACACCACCGAGAAAAATCGGCGCAATGATCCTGGGCGGCTGGAATTCAGCAAATACTGCCCCCGCTGTCGCAAGCATCAGTCGCACCGTGAAACAAAGTAATCGTCAGCAGAGGGCAGGTCTTGACCAAAGGGAGCCCAACCCGCCTGTTTGCTTCGAGACGACTTAGGCGAGTAGCTCAACTGGTAGAGCAACGGTCTCCAAAACCGTAGGTTGTGGGTTCAAGTCCTGCCTCGCCTGCCTTAAGCGAAAGACACGGGAAGTGAGCGGGGCCGTGCGCGTCAGACCGGCGTCCTCACCATGAAAGGGGTTATTCTGGGAACGGACCACTGATGGATGTTCGCGAGCTAATAGGGCCGGCACTCCTCGGGCTGGTGATTGCGCTGGTGGCGTTCACCCTTTTCAGCACCCGCCAGAAGATCGTGGTATACATGCGCGAAACGCGGGCAGAATTGGGGAAAGTCTCGTGGCCAAGCCGGGCCGACGCCACCGATTTGACCGTGGTGGTGCTGGTTACTATCACCGTCAGCGCACTGTTTCTCGGGTTTTTCGATGCGGTTTTCACCTGGGTGTTTGCGCAGGTAATATAGTGACACTATGGAAAACAACGACGTAGCAAAAGAAGATACTCAGATCGGCACAATTCCAGAACCGCAGACTACGCCGGATGCTGCCGCGGAGTTGCCTGATGTAGACGCTGATCAACCGGAGATAGACTTCGATATCGACTTCGAAGACGACCTCGGCCCCTCACTGGAGGAGGTGCTGCATGCCGCCACCCAGGAGGTGCACACCGCCCGGGAGAGCGAGAACGATGCGGAGGAAGCGGAAGCCTCCGCCGAGACTGAGAGGGCCGGAGAGCTCGACCGACACTGGTATGTGGTGCACTGCTACTCAGGTTACGAAAACAAGGTATGCCATAACCTTGAACAACGCATTGAAAGCATGGACATGAGCGATGAGATTTTCGACGTGGTGGTCCCCACCGAGGAAGAAATCGCGGTCAAGGACGGAAAACGTAAGACGGTTGAGCGTCAAGTTTTCCCGGGGTATATTTTGGTGCAGATGGAACTGTCGGAAGAGTCGTGGTACGTAGTGCGCAACACCCCGGGCGTGACCGGGTTCGTGGGTATGGGTAATAAACCCACCCCTCTGCCCGAACAGGAAGTTAGTCACATTATTGAGCGCATGGAGGCGGACGCACCACGCATAACAGTCACGTTTAAAGTCGATCAAAAAGTACGCATTGTCGATGGCCCTTTCAATGATTTCATCGGCACAGTGCAGCAAATCGATGTCGACCGCGCGAAAGTACGTGTCATGGTTTCGTTTTTCGGGCGGGAAACACCGGTAGAACTTGATTTTTTGCAGGTAGAAAAGATCTAACAGCGGGAGCGGTGCAATGGCAAAGAAACTAAAAGCAGTGGTAAGGCTGCAATTGCAGGCGGGCAGCGCAAGCCCGGCGCCCCCGGTCGGCCCGGCTCTGGCACCTCACGGTGTGAATCTGATGGCGTTCTGCAAGGAATACAATGCGCGCACTCAGAATCGCACCGGTGAGATTCTGCCAGCGGATATCTCCATCTTCGCTGACGGCTCATTCAAATTCGTGCTGAAGACGCCGCCTGCTGCGGTGCTGTTGCGCGCAGCCGCCGGGCTGGAAAAAGGCTCGGCAGACCCTTTGCGTGAGAAAGTGGGCAAGGTCACCCGCTCTCAGGTGCGCGAAATCGCCGAAACGAAAATGAAAGATTTGAACGCCAACGATGTTGAGAACGCAATGCTGCAGATAGAGGGCACTGCGCGCTCGATGGGGATCGTGGTCGAGAGATAAATCAGAAGGTGGGAGGGCTGCCGAGCAGCCCGCCAGCACCAGTGGAGATTATCATGGCAACACATGGCAAGAAATACCGCGCGGCGCGCGATCTAATTGAAAGAAACCAGCTCTACCCCCCCCGTGAGGCGGTAGAACTGGCCAAGCAAAGCGCCACTGCGAACTTTGATGAAACGGTTGAAGTTCACGTCCGGCTAGGCATCGACACACGCAAAGCGGACCAGCAGGTGCGCTCTTCGGTGCAGCTTCCTCACGGGCTCGGCAAGACTGTGCGCGTTCTCGCGTTCGTCGAGGGAGAGGGCGCGCGCCTGGCGGAACAGGCCGGGGCGGACTTCATCACGGATGAAGAGACCATCACAAAAATCCAGGATGGATGGACCGGATTCGATGTTGCCATTGCAGTGCCGGAAATGATGGGTACTGTGGGGCGTCTTGGCCGCATCCTCGGCCCGCGCGGCCTGATGCCAAATCCCAAGGCGGGCACAGTGGCGCCAGCCGAGGATCTGCCACGGCTGATTGACGAGGCCAAAGCTGGAAAAATCGAATTCCGGTTGGACAAGACAGCAAATGTACACGCGCCCATCGGAAAGGCGTCGTTTTCGGCGGATGCTCTCTGCGACAATCTGGTGGCTCTGGTCGATGCTGTGCGAAGAGCGAGACCGTCGGCGGCAAAAGGTAACTTTTTCCGCCGCATTACACTGGCAACAACGATGGGGCCAGGAATTCGGGTGGACCCGAATCTGGTGGGCGCTACCGAATAACGACACGATTACGTAACTGCAGCTTCACCACAGACCGTGGGTGCTCGGCCTCACGCTGGCTTAATTCCCCACCGAGGTGAAGACTTCAACATGCCCATGGCCGCCGAGGCCGCTCGAAGTCTTTGCGTCGCTTCATCTGAGGTGTGAGCAAAGACTTTTGTGTTTTCTGGCAGATGCAGAAAGGAGATAATAAGATGGCACTCAGCAAACAGCGCAAGCAAGAACTGGTGGAAAAATACACCGAGTTGTTGCATCGCAGCCAGGGGGTAGTGTGGGTGAACAATAAGGGCCTGTCTGTTTCAGAAATATCCGCGTTGCGAAACAGAGTGCGCGAAGCGGAGGGCGTGTGCCGCGTCACCAAGAACCGGCTCACGCGTCTGGCTCTGCAAGAAGCCGGGCTTCCGGCGACGGAGGAGACGCTCAGTGGGCCCACTCTAGCGGGCTTCGCGTTTGGAGAAATCCCGCCTGTGGCAAAAGCCATTTACGATTTCGCCAAGGAGAACGACACAATCGAAATCAAGGGCGGATTGCTGGGTACCCAATTACTCAGTGCCCAGGAGGTGAAGACTCTCGCCAACCTGCCGCCGCTGCCGGAATTGCGCGCCAAGCTGCTCAGGTTGCTAAATTCCCCCGCGCGCGGCATCGCGGGGACGCTTTCCAGCAGCGTGCGTCGAGTAGTGAGCGTGGTGCATGCTTTCGCGAATACTGACACATCAGAAGTCAGCGCGTGATTCTGCGCGCACAAAACATATCCAAGACAAGGAGAGAACATCATGGCAAATCTGGAAAAACTGGTCGAGCAGCTCGGAAAACTGACTGTGCTGGAAGCTGCGGAACTGACCAAGATGCTTGAAGATGAATGGGGCGTCTCCGCGGCCGCGCCGGTAGCAGCCGTGGCGGCCACCGCCGGCGGCGCCGGAGCCGACGTCGAACCCGCCGAGGAAAAGAGCGAGTGGAACCTGGTGCTGAAAGACCATGGCGCAAAGAAGATTGACGTCATCAAGGCGATACGTCAAGTCACCAGCCTGGGCCTGAAGGACGCCAAAGAAGTCTCTGAGACCACGGGAGCAGTAGTGCTCGAGGCCGTGGCCAAAGAGGCCGCCGAGGAAGCAAAAAAGAAACTGGAAGAAGCCGGGGCAACTGTAGAATTGCAGTAACGACAGTAATGCAGCCCTCTCTC
Organism: Anaerolineales bacterium; assembly: GCA_036011785.1. GTDB lineage: Bacteria > Chloroflexota > Anaerolineae > Anaerolineales > UBA11657 > CAJWGI01. The sequence goes on from DASCOB010000023.1 coordinate 3,967, forward strand.
GCCCGGAAGTATGGCCGGGAGCATCAGCGGTCCGCCACGCGCAGTGCGCACGCTGAGGATTGAGGCCATTCCAGCGCCCTCTGGTACGATTACCTGATGGAACCGGCTGAAGTGAGATATTGTCTGCGCTGCGGCTGCGGCCTGACGCGCAGACGCCGCTTCGGGGCAGAGCGGCCGGTATGCCCGCAGTGCGACTACACCCATTTCTTCGACCCCAAAGTGGCCGCGGCGATGTGGGTGGAACAGAACGGCAGAGTATTGCTGGTACGCCGCGCGGCCACGCCTGCACGCGGCCGCTGGACTGTTCCCGGTGGCTTTGTGAACGCGTGGGAGGACCCGGCTGAGACAGCCGCGCGAGAGTGCACCGAGGAGACCGGTCTCACTGTTTCCGCGTCCGACCTGCTCGAGTTGGTGCCCGGACGCGAGCACCCAGGCGGGGCCGGCTTCGTAATCTTCTACCGCGGAGAGATAACTGCCGGCAAGCTGCAAGCCGGGGATGACGCGGATGCAGTGGATTGGTTCGGGCCGGAAGAATTACCCGAAATAGCATTCCACGCAACTGACGTGATGATTGCGCGCTGGCAAGCGGGTCATTTCACCTGATGGCAGGAGGCCGGCCCCACCCTGCCGCAGGACAACCGTTGCCCAGCAGCAGCCGGTGTTGTGCTAGAATCGCAGCAAGCAGCGTGGGCGAGAAAACACAGATTCTCAGATGATTGAAGTAACCATTGACAGCATCCGTGTCAGCCTAATGTCACAACATCGAGTGGCCATCCTCAAAGACGGGGAGAGTGAACGCTATTTGCCCATCTGGATTGGCCCGTGCGAAGCCGACGCCATCACCGTGGAATTGCAGGAGATGGAAATGGCGCGCCCGCTCACGTATGACATATTCGCGACCACCATTGCAGAACTTGGTGGCGCCGTCTCACACATTCTCATCCGTGATTTGCGCAACGATGTATTTTACGCCAACATTCTGGTCGACCATGATGGCGAGCGCTTGGAAATCGACGCACGCCCCTCAGATGCCATGGCGCTGGCCGTGCGCGCGCATGTGCCAATTTATGTGGAAGAGAAGGTGATGGAACAGGCCGGCATCACTCCGGAAGAAGACATCGAGGACGATGTGGACGGCCCGGAGAGCGCCGGAGTGAATGACAAGGACCTGTCGGTGTTCTCCGATTTTGTGGATACGCTCGATCTGGAAGATTTGGACAGCGACGAACAGCAAGAATGACGGGTACTAGTGCGCCATTGGTGTCTTGCTGCTGCGCACGGGTCGGAACTGCGCCCCGTGCGCAGCACGTCTAACCCGCAACGTTTTGGAAACGACTACACAACAGCACCTGCAACAGCGTGCAGCACTCTCTGACATTAGGTCGATGAATACCCGCAGAACCTGATGGGAAACATGCGCGAGGATTTCGTTCATCCTTCTAATTTGGAAGCCGAAGAGGCGGTCATCGGGTCGGTGCTTATCGACCCGGACGCTTATTACGAGGTCGCTTCCACCCTGCAGGCAGAAGATTTCTACTCGGTCAAACACCGCTGGGTCTGGAACGCTTTCGCCGCGCTGCACAATCAACACACGCCAATCGACCAATTGACCACGCAGGAGGAGCTGGATGCCAATGGGCAGCTAGAAGAAATCGGCGGATTCGCGTATCTCACGCAGCTGGTAACACGCGTGCCCACGGCGTTTAACGTGGCTGCCTACGCCAAATTGGTGGAAGAAGCAGCCACCCGCCGCCGGCTGATTCAGGCCGCCGGGGAGGTGGCCAAGCTGGCATACGACGAAAAAACTGATATTAACGAGGTCGTCAATCAGGCCGAGCAGACGCTTTTCGGAGTGAGCGAAGGGCGCGCCAGCCGCGACCTGATCCCCATCCGGCATGTGGCCCACGAATATTACGACCGCGTGCAAAAACTGTACGATAATCGCGGCAGAATTGTGGGCGTGCCCACCGGCTTCCGGGATCTGGACAAGCTGCTGGGCGGCATGCAGAAATCAGACCTGATCGTCGTAGCCGGACGCCCGGGAAGAGGCAAATCTGCCTTTATGGTCTCTGTGGCTCTGAATGCGGCGCACACACACAAGCAGCGCGTGGCGCTGTTTTCACTGGAGATGTCTAACGAACAGGTGATGCAGCGCATGGTAGCGCAGGAGACGCACATCGACACGCACCACTTGCGCGTCGGCGAGCTGGAAGACGAGCAAATGGACCGCTTCATCCACTCTGTGAATCTTCTGAGCGATATGGGTATTTACCTAGACGACACGCCATCCATATCGGCGATGCAGCTGCGCGCAAAAAGCCGCCGGCTTGCCGCCGAGGTGAAACTGGATTTGATCATCGTCGATTACCTGCAACTGATGGTGGCCGACGTGCGTCGCGATGCGAACCGGGTGCAGGAGGTCTCGGAGATTTCGCGCAGCCTGAAGGCGCTGGCGCGCGAACTGCATGTGCCGGTGCTGGCAGGGGCGCAGCTCTCGCGCGGGGTGGAACAGCGCGCTGGTCAGCGCCCACTGCTTTCCGACCTGCGCGAGTCCGGCAGTATCGAGCAGGACAGCGACGTGGTGATGTTCCTACACCACCCTGACGCGTGGGACGAAGACCCGCAACGCAAACAGGTAACCGAACTCCTGGTCTCAAAGCATCGCAACGGAAAGACCGGCTCTATGGAGCTCGTCTTTCTCCCCGCGTACGCCCAGTTCGTCGACGCCACTCACAGAAGCGTGGTTCTGCAGGATTAGGCAGTGAAAGGGTTTTCCGGTTTCCCTGCTGGAAAAACGCGCACCACTCCGGTGCCCAATCTGTTCTTCAGCGAGTTATTACCGCAGATTGATGACATGGACGAACTCAAACTGACACTGTACTGCTTCTGGCGGCTGGCGCTGAAAGAGGGACAGTTGCGCCATGTGCGCCGCAGCGAGCTGCAACAGGACGAGGCATTGCTGGCTAGCTTCCAGCAACCGGGCGGGGACGCATTGGGTCAAGCATTGGAAAGCGCCTGCGCGCGCGGCACATTGCTGAACATCGAGGTGGAAAGCGCGACCGGAAGCGAGCATTGTTACTTCCTGAACACCCCGAAAGGCCGCGCCGCCGTGGAGGGCATCACTCGCGGGGAGTGGCGGCCCAGCATCGACGGGGAGACACCCATCAGTGTGACGGTGGAGCGACCCAACATCTTCAACCTGTACGAGCAAAACATTGGCGCTCTCACCCCGCTCATCGCGGACGAACTGCGCGACGCGGAGCGCAACTTCCCCGCCGATTGGCTGAAGGATGCCATACGTATGGCGGTGGAGAACAATGCGCGCTCGTGGCGCTATGTGCTTGCCATCCTCGAACGCTGGCAGCGCGACGGAAAGGACGACCATGGAAAAGGCCGAGCAGACACTGAAAAAACTCGCCGGCGATACCTCGAGTACCTGGAGAACTGAACCCGAGCGGACTGCGCTGCCCGGACCGGGTGCGCCCGACTGCCTCCAGTGCCACGGGCTGGGTTTCGTCAGCGCCGATGCCGACATAGAGGACTCGGATTTTGGCCGTCTATATCCTTGCAGCTGCCGACTTGACGACTTGCAGCAGCAGATGACGGCACAGCGTCAGCAGTATTCCAGCTTGGGGCCACTGGCTGAGAAGACTTTCGACAACTTCTTACCTGAAGGCCATGCCCACGACCAGCGCCAGCGTGACAGCTTACAGCGTGCGTATGAGCAGGCACGCGGCTTCGCGGAGAAACCGCGTGGTTGGGTGTTACTGCACGGCAGTTACGGGTGCGGCAAAACACATCTTGCGGCGGCCATCGCCAACCACTGCCTATTGCAGGGTACCGATGTGTTCTTCGTCAACACCCCCGATTTGCTCGACCATCTGCGCGCCACTTTCGGGCCAGGTTCACCGGTGGCTTACGACGATCTTTTCGAGCAGACTCGCAACGCACCATTGCTCGTCCTAGATGACCTAGGCGCGGAGAACCCCACTCAGTGGGCGCAGGAAAAACTGTACCAGATCATCAACCATCGCTACAACGCCGCGCTGCCCACCGTCATTACCTGCAATGTGGAACTTGAGCGCATCGAGCCGCGCGTGCGCAGCCGGCTGGTGGACATGGATCTCGTACGCAAATTTGTCATCGATGCGCCCGATTTCCGCCGCGCCGAATCCGACCAGACCGATCTTTCCTCGCTGGCCATGCACGCGCGTCAGACCTTTGAGACGCTTGACTTGCGGTTGGGCGAAATCGCCTCGGAGCACCAGAAATTCCTGCGCACGGCAGCGCAGGCCGCGCAGCAATTCGCCGAACAACCCCGCGGCTGGCTGATTCTCACGGGCGGGCACGGCTGCGGGAAGACGCACCTAGCGGCTGCTATCGCCAACCAGCGCATCCGCAACGGTCACCCGGCCCTGTTCATCACCGCTGCAGACTTGCTCGATCATCTCCGCGCCACCTTCAGCCCGAACTCGCTGGTGCGCTTCGACAAGCAGTTCTTCGAACTGCGCAACACCGCACTGCTGGTGCTCGATGACCTGACCATGCAGAGTGCCACACCGTGGGCGCGCGAAAAACTGCTGCAATTGATAGATCACCGCTATGTGGCGCGCTTGCCCACCGTGGTCACCACCGCCACGGACAAATCCAAATTGGGCGCGAGGCTGGAGAGCCGCCTGCTCGACCCGCAACTCAGCACGATTTGTCCCATCACCGCGCCGATGTACAAAGGCGGCAAGCGCAAATCTCGCCGCGGCGCACAGTAGCAGGCGGACGCCCCACGAGCATTGATGCACTTGCCCCGACCTCTGCTGACAATCATCGCTGCGGTGGCTGTCGCCATCGGGGCATTCGGCACGATGGCGGCTTTGGCGCAGCCGGCTCCGGCGCACCCGTTCTTCGCACCAGTAGCACAACAGAGCCACACCGAGATAATCGCCCACCGAGGCGGGGCTGGTCTCTGGCCCGAGAACACGCTCTATGCCTTTGAGCACGCGGCCGCCATGGGTATCGATATGCTTGAAATGGACGTGCGCAGTAGTGCGGATGACGTGCTCGTGCTGATGCATGACAGCTCAGTGGAGCGCACCACCAACGGAATGGGCGCAGTGCGGAAACTCACGTTCGCTGAATTACAGGCGTTGGACGCAGCTTACCACTGGTCAGATGACGGCGGGCAAACGTACCGCTATCGCGACAAGGGCATCACCGTTCCCACAATTGCGGATGTGTTCAGCGCTCTTCCGGAAGCACGCATGAACATAGAGATGAAAACGGTGCAACCCTCGCTGGCCACCACTTTATGCGCGCTCATTCAGGAACACAAGGTGACCGAACGAGTGCTGGTGGCTTCCTTTAATCACCTCGCATTGCAGCAATTCCGGGCAATGTGCCCGGGGGTGGCCACCTCTGCCAGCGAGGATGAAGCGAGGGCCTTCTTCGCACTCAATCTGGCTTTTCTGGGGCCGATCTACAGCCCCGAGTTCTACGCTCTGCAGGTTCCCGAACAGCGCAACGGGATGCGCGTGCTCACACCCGGGTTCGTGCGTGCCGCCCACGACCGCGGTCTGGAAGTGCACGCGTGGACAATAAACGAAGAGAACAACATGAAACGCATGAGCGAACTTGGTATGGACGGTATTGTCACCGATTACCCGGACAGACTACGCAATGCTTTAGGGCGCAATTGAGTGCAGGAATAGATGCATTGTCCTGATTTTATGATTGTCATATAGTCGCACGTGTGCAACCCGTGAAGTGCTCCGGATATCTTCTCGCGCTGGCAATCGCAGTCTTCACATTGGGTGCTTGCGATTCGGGTCGGCAGCAGCCCAACAGTGAGCAAACTGTCGAAACAGTCACTCTGATTAATAAGGGGTCCGACACAATCGTCAATCTCGCTCTGGCTTGGGCCGAAGCATACCAAAAAATGCGCCCTAATGTAAGTATCTCTGTGACGGGCGGCGGTTCCGGAACCGGCATTGCGGCGCTGATAAACAGCACGGTGGACATCGCCAACGCCTCCCGCAGAATGAAAAACAAGGAGATCGCAAATGCCGAGGAGACCGGCGTCACACCGGTGGAATTTGTGATAGCAAGTGACGGCATCGCGGTGATTGTCAACCCTGAAAACCCGGTGGACAAACTGACGCTACAACAGGTTTCTGATATTTTCAGCGGGAAAATCAACAACTGGAGCGAGGTGGATGGCGATGATTTCCCTATAGTGAGGCTCTCGCGTGAGGTAAATTCAGGTACCCACGTTTATTTTCTAGAAACCGTAGTGCGCATGGGCGACAAGAAAGATGAGACCCTGTTCTCGACCAGTACACTGCTGCTACCCTCATCCGAAGGCATCACGACCGAAATATCCCAGAATAGGAACGCCATTGGTTACGATGGACTCGGTTATGTCACTGATGCCGTGAAAACTATCGCCATTGCCGTTGACGACACCAGCCCATATGTCTCGCCCACTGTTGAGACCGTTGTGGACACCACTTATCCGGTCTCACGGTCGCTTTACATGTACACGCTCGGAGAACCGACCGGAGCGACCAGAGATTATCTGGACTGGATTTTCGGACCGGACGCACAAGCGATTGTCAAGGAGTTGGGTTTCGTGCCTCTCGAATGAGCCGCCGATTCACCCGACAGTTGGAAGACGGACCAAGGGACATGACTGTCAGTACGCGTAAAGCCACACGCCGAAACCCATTTGAGATTCTCTTAGAGACGCTGGTGCGCGTCGCAGGCTATTCGGCTGTCGTGTTCGTCGCGCTGATTTTCGTCTTCTTGATGAGGGAGGCGTTGCCCACTTTCAACGAAATCGAAACCGACGAGTTATTCAACCGGCGTTGGTATCCCATCGAAGATTACTTCGGCATTCTGCCGCTCCTGTTCGGGTCACTGGTAATTACGCTTGGCGCCGCTCTCATAGCCATCCCGTTCGGGTTAATGACGGCAGTCTACATCGCTGAAATCGCGCCGCGCTGGCTGCGTGAATTGCTGAAACCGCTGGTGGAGGTGCTCGGGGGTATCCCTTCGGTGGTTCTCGGTTTCCTGGGCATCCTTGTGCTGGCTCCGCTGATACGAAGGATACTGCACGTCCCCACCGGCCTTACCGCATTCACCGGCGCGGTGCTGCTCGCGGGAATGGCCATCCCGACAATCGTCAGCGTGGCAGAAGACGCACTGGATACGGTACCCAAAGCTTATCGCGATGCGGCGCTCGCGCTGGGCGCCACCCACTGGCAGACTATCTGGCGGGTGACCCTCCCAGCTGCCCGCTCCGGCGTACTCACCGCGACCATGCTGGGCATCGGGCGTGCCATTGGAGAGACCATGACCGTGATGATGGTCACGGGAAATGCCCCGCAAATTCCCGCTGGTTTGAACGCACTTTTCATGCCGCTGCGAACCATGACGGCCACCATCGCAGCCGAGATGGGCGAGGTGGCAAGCGGCAGCGTGCATTATCATGTCCTTTTTACCATCGGCCTGACATTGTTCCTGATAAGCCTTGCAGTCAACCTGACCGCCTCGGCGGTGCTGTTCCGCGCCCGCAGGCGGGCCGAACGATTACTCTCTTGACCGGAGTCTGAACGCGCATGCATTTATCTCGATACCAGACCGAACGAATTGCGTTTGTGGCCATTGGAGTCGCCGCGCTCCTGACCGTGGCCCCCATCATCATCGTAGTCGGCGCAATCTTCGTCTACGGCGCTGACGCAATCTCATGGGAATTCCTGGTGGAAATGCCGCGCAATGGAATGCGCTCTGGCGGAATCTGGCCCGCAATAGTCGGCACCGCTTCTCTCGCGTTGGGCACCGGTTTGATTTCCGTTCCTCTGGGATTGGGCGCAGCCATTTATCTCTCTGAATACGCCCGCGACAGTGCCTGGACGCGAGCTATTCGGCTGGCTATCGTCAACCTAGCCGGTATCCCCTCCGTCGTCTACGGCTTGTTCGGACTGGGCCTATTTGTGCTCTTCCTGAAACTTGGCTCATCAATCGCAGCTGCCTGTCTCACCCTTTCAATCATGACACTGCCGGTGATAATTAGCACCGCGGAGGAAGCGTTGCGAGCCGTGCCGCAGAGCTTCCGGGTGGTCAGCATCGGCATGGGAGGCACGCGCTGGCAGACTATTCGCCGCATAGTGCTGCCACAGGCGCTGCCCGGCATTCTTACCGGGGTGATACTAGGACTGGAGCGGGCCGCGGGCGAAACCGCACCAATCCTCTTCACCGGCGCAGCGTTCTTCCTGCCACGGTTGCCCAGTTCCGTTTTCGACCAGACCATGGCGCTGCCCTACCACCTTTTTGTCATCTCCACCCAGGTACCCGGCATGCCCATCCAGATTCAATATGGCACTGCTGCAGTGTTGCTCACTTTTGTTCTGGCTATGAACGTATTGGCCGCCAGCGTGCGCAGCTGGCAGCGGCGCAAACGACAATGGTAGGCACAGAAATACCTGAACCCAAAATCCGCATCAATCATCTCTCCGTCCGTTACGAAGATGACGGAACCGAATCACTGCGTGACATTCATTTCGACGTCCCGGCCAACGCAATTACGGCGCTTTTTGGCCCCGCCGGAGGCGGCAAGAGCACGCTGCTGCGCACGCTTAACCGGCTCAACGATATGGTCGATGTGAGCATCTCTGGCTCGGTACTGCTCGACGGGATGAACATTCTCGCTTCCAGCGTCGACGTGGTCACGCTCCGCCGACGGGTGGGCATTGTCTTTGCGCAGCCCATCCCACTGCCCTTTTCGATCAGGCAGAACATCAGCTATGGATTGGAACTTGCCGGCGAACGTCGGCGTGCGCGGTTGGATACGGCGATTGAAAGCAGCCTGCGGGCAGCCGCGTTATGGGACGAGGTCAAAGACAGGCTGGGCGACCCCGCCATCGCGCTCTCCGGCGGGCAGCAGCAACGCCTGTGCATCGCGCGCGTGTTGGCCCTCGAGCCGGAAGTGTTGATGCTCGATGAACCGACTTCCGGTCTGGACCCGATATCCACCGCGAAGGTGGAGGCCTCGCTGCAGCTTTTGAAGCAAGATTACACCGTGGTCATCGCGCCGAGCAGCATCCAACAGGCCGCGCGCATCGCAGACTGGGCTGCCTTCATGCTTCAGGGAGAGCTGGTGGAATGGAACAAGGGCGAGGATCTTTTCAGCACGCCACGCAACAAAAAAACAGAGGACTACGTCACCGGCCGATTCGGGTAGGGAACACGAAAATGACCGCACAGGCGACGTTCCAGATTGAGCAGCTCAATTTCCATTATGGGCCCACGCAGGCGCTTAGTGACATATCTATGGCCATACTGCCTCGCGAAATCACGGCGCTCATCGGACCCTCCGGCTGCGGCAAATCCACCTTTCTGCGCTGCCTCAACCGCATGAACGACACCATTCCCGACACCAGCATGAGCGGCCGCATTACGCTGGAAGGCAAGGATATCTATGCCCCGGATACCGACAAGACCGAGTTGCGTCGCCGGGTGGGGTTGGTCTTCCAGAGACCCAATCCTTTCCCGCAGTCCATCTTTGACAATGTAGCTTTCGGGCCGCGTGTGCTAGGATTGCCGCAGGGCACAGATTTGGGGGAGCTGGTAGAGCGGTCGTTGCGCGGCGCAGCCCTGTGGGACGAAGTGGCCACGGACCTGACGGGTCCAGCCCTGTCGCTATCCCTCGGTCAGCAGCAGCGTCTTTGTATCGCCCGCGTGCTGGCCGTGAAGCCGGACGTGATTCTGATGGACGAGCCCTGCTCTGCGTTGGACCCGATTGCTACTGGTAAAGTGGAGGAATTAATGCGCCGGCTGAAGGAACAATACACCATCGTGATAGTCACCCACAGCATGCAGCAGGCTGCCCGCGTCTCCGATAAGACCGGATTCTTCTGGCTGGGTGAACTGGTAGAATTCGACGAGACCACGACCATCTTCACGCGGCCATCTGTGCAGCGCACAGAAGATTACATCACCGGTCGTTTTGGATGATAATGATAATCGCGGTGTTTTCCGACGTTCACGCCAACCAGCACGCACTTGAAGCGGC
>DASCOB010000024.1:0-2418 GCA_036011785.1 Anaerolineales bacterium
GGCACCAATCTGCGCGCCGTAGATACCGCCGTGGACATGGGCGCATCCGTCTCTCTGGCAGATGGCTTTTTCCAGGCAAATCGACTCACCGGCGACAAACGACCCATCGTCGCCACAATCGGTGATTCCACATTTCTGCACTCCGGGATTGAGCCACTCATCAACGCGGTGCACACCGGCGCGCGTTTTGTGCTCATTATTCTCGACAACCACACCACGGCGATGACCGGCTTTCAGCCCACCCCGGCAAACGACTATTTGGCCGACGGCGCGGCTGCCACCCGCGTGGTTTCAATTCCAGATCTGGTGCGCTCGTGTGGAGTGGGCTTCGTGCGCGTGGCCGACCCATTTGACCATGAGCAATTCCGCGGTGTGCTCAGCGAGGCTCAAGATTACACGCAGGCAGCGGATGGCGGAATCGCGGTAGTGATTGCAGATCGGCCCTGCGTGCTCTACGAACCGACCTCGGTGCGTGATGCGCCTTTACCGGTAATCGTCACCGAGGAATGCGACGGCTGTCGCTACTGCGTGGAAGCGTTTGAATGCCCGGCCATCTCTCTCAGTGCCGATAGAAGCCGGGTGGACATTGACTACAAAATATGTGTTGAATGCGGACAATGTATCGACGCCTGCTACAAGGGTTTCATTATGCCGGAGGTTATGACATCGGAAGAGCATCGCGTTTAGCGGATGGTGGGCGGCCAATTGCGGATAGCTGATGGCACTCCGCAATCACGCTTCAGCAGACGGGAATCCAATGCGTGAACTCAAACTGATCATCACCGGTCTCGGTGGACAGGGCGTGGTGTTTCTCACCCGGATGATTTCAAACACCGCCGTCGCGCTCGGGCAACCTGTCATGGTCTCGGAAACTCACGGCATGAGCCAGCGCGGCGGTTCGGTAATCTCTCACGTGAAGATAGGCGGTAGCGAGGCCCCACTGATCAGGCGCGGAACAGCTGATGTGCTGCTGGCGATGGAAGCCAACGAAGCCCTCCGCAATCTGGGTTATTTGCGCCGGAAAGGCACCGTCTTCGTCAATTCCAGCAATGGGCTGCACGCCGAAGTCGCTGAGCACCTGCAACGGCTTGCCATCGAGACGCGCAGCCTGCCAGCCAGTCAACAGGCGATGGAACTGGGCACAGCGGCGGTCGCCAACGTCATTCTGGCCGGGTTTGCCGTTGCGCACCCAGCAATGCCTCTGGATATCGAAACCCTGCGCCGGACAGTCGGCGAAATAGCCCCGCGCGGGCGAGAACTTAATTTGAAGGCGCTGCAGATAGGCTATCAGGCCGGAATGAAAACCTGACCCAATCCATGCAAGCGTTCGACCACCATACCCCCAAAACATTGCCAGAAGCGCTGGCGCTGCTGGCGCAACATAACGGCACAGCGCACGTCATCGCCGGCGGCACCGATCTGATGCTTTGTATGAAGTCCGGAAAAGCCGAGCCCGAGACGATTGTCAACATCAAGAAATTGCAGCCGTTGCAGGGCATTAGCGCCACAAACGCTGGCGGTCTGCGCCTGGGCGCGTTGGTCACTTTGCGCGAGCTGGCGCGCTCGCCGCTCGTGCTCGAAAACTACCCCAGCGTGGTGCGCGCCGCCGGCTTAATAGCCTCCGAGCAGATACGCAGTTTCGCGACTGTGGGCGGTAACCTGTGCAACGCCTCTCCCTCTGCAGACCTTGCGCCACCCCTGATTGCGCGCAGCGCAAGCGCGCGCATCGTCAGCGCGGACGGGGAACGCGAAATCCCGTTGGAGGATTTTTTCTACGGCCCGGGCGAATCGGCGCTTCAAGCAGGCGAGCTGCTGCAAGCGATCAACATTCCGCCTCCGCAGGGAAGCGCGGTTTACATCAAACATGCACCGCGCGCATTCATGGACATCGCCGTGGTGGGTGTAGCAGCGCGCCTAGAGCTGGCAACCGGTCACTGCCGCGCTGCCGGCATCGTGCTCGGCGCGGTTGCCCCGACTCCGCTGCGCGCCCGCCAAGCCGAGGCGGCACTGGCGGGACAGTCGCTCACAGACGAGATTATCGAAAACGCAGCCCGAATTGCCTCTGAAAAATGTGCGCCAATTGACGACATTCGCGGCTCAGCCTGGTACCGGCGGCGGATGGTAGGCGTACTCACCCGCCGTGCCCTGACCGCGCTGAGCAGATCCCAGCCCGTCCACGCGCGCTAACCACGACACGCGCACTCTCTTCTCAAGTATAATCGCCGCACTACCGAATTGCGTGTTCCCCAGAGAGAAATCGCCCATGCTTCGAAAGCTAAAGCTCTACCTGATAAAGCCATCGAAATATGACGACGACGGCTATGTCATCCGCTATTGGCGCGGGGTGTTGCCCAGCAACACACTGGTCACGCTCGACGCGCTGACCGCGGGCAGCGTGGCCCGGCGCGCACTGGGGGA
>DASCOB010000025.1:0-8160 GCA_036011785.1 Anaerolineales bacterium
GGGTTGCGGCTAAACGCCACGCCGGCGATGGAAGGGAAGAACCAGTGGCCGTGTTGCTCCCCTTCGACGAGTTGTATTAGAATGGCCATGCGTTCGCTGTAGTCTAAGAGGCCCATCCTCTGCCGGTAGAGCAGTGCATCCGGGCTATAGACGCTGGCGTAAATCTGCGTGATAGCCAGAGTGAGCGCCTCAATGTTCTCTTCCGGACTGCCCTGATTTGCGCAGAAATAACTGTCGTACTTGCCTGCGAAGGAGGTGCCATATGAATCCTCCAGCAGGCTGGACGAGCGCACGATGAGCGGTGTGCTCCCGCTCTTCTGCAGCAGGTTTCGCAAGTTCTCGAGGATTTCATCCGGCATCTGGCCAGCGGCGAAATCATCTCTGATGCCCCGGTACTGCTCCCGGATCTCTACTGCCGGTTTGTACTTCTGGTTCATCACGCTCATCAGGTCGTTGGCGCGTTTGAAGCGGTCGAACACATCCGTCGCGACAAAGTACGATTTGGGCACGCGCACGTGCTCCAAAAGGTTTTTGTCGCTCTGTAGGATTTTCCACGCTAGTTCAATTCCCGCCGCTTTGCCACCGATTTTTCCTTTGCCGAAACGGCGGCGGCGTATGTCCAGCAAATCCTCGACCGTGAACCATTTGCGAGCGGTGCCCACATACTCCAGCCGATCGCTGACGATAGTTTTGATGATAACGACGATTATTTCTTGCAGGTGGTGGTGCATCTCCTTGCGTTTTTCCGGCGGCAGCGCCTCGATACGTTTTCCGTGCTTCATCACCAGGTCAAGCGGCGCCATTTCAGGGTTGTACTTCAATCGGGTCACCGGGATTTCTGTTCCGGTGCGGTCTTTTAGCAGCCCCGCCACGATTTTATCGAACACCTGCGCAGGCACGTTGTGGGCGAAGTAGAACTCGGTGAGATAATCGCGCACGTGGTGGAGACGTTCGTGCCAGATGTCGGGTGGCTCCTCCGTGAACGGGTCCTCTAAACCCTCCAGTTTTTGCGAGACAACGGCACGCTCGTGCACCTCTTTGTCGAGGCGCTCCGGCGTTATCACGCCCCGGTTGAAAAGCTCTTCCTGCATGCGCTCACGGATGGCGCTGCCCAGGATGGGGTACTGTCTGATGCGCAGTTGCAGAGAGACTATTTTCGGAAGGCTCTGCAGGTCGAAGGTCATGACCGAAATGGTTTTGCGATGGATGCGTCAGTCTAGCTGTTCTTTTAGCCAGGTGATGGGTTGCACCGGCGAGGGGTCAACGCCGTAGGCGATTGCCAGATAAAAGCTGACATAGTCACCGTAATGCAGCACGGAGAGCATCTGCGCGAGACGCGACTCGCCCCGCGTGCGCACGGTGTCGGAGTTGAAACCCGCGCCGATGAACATTCGGCGCGTCAGTTCGGCGCGGCGCTGGTTGCGGGGATGAGCGAGCGAAGATTCGAGAAACAGCGCGAAAGTCCTGTCTGTGAGCGCTTCTGGGTTCTCCAAGCCGACCACTGCGTTATGGTTCATCTCAGGCAGCTGTTCGAATTGTGCCCAGGCCTTTCCGTTTTCAGCAATTTGCCCGCGCCAGCGGCGCGCCACGGGCGTTAATGGATCGGCGGCAAAGATCAACACCATCCGGTCCAGCATCTGTCCGGCGAGGCGTTTGGCCGGGTTGGAGCTCACGGGCGACTGGCTGTCCAAACGAGCCTGCTGCTGGCGCAGCACCTGCGCCGCTTCCTCCACGTCCGCGCTGAAATCGCGCAATAGCCCCAGCCGGCAAAGCAGCCGCAGCGGCAGCAGCAGCGAGTAGCCGAGTGCCGCCCTCGGTGGACTTTCATAGTCGAAGCGCCAGGCCAACCCGCCGGCTTCTGCGGTGAGTTCGGCGATTTTCCCGCCGCTGGAGATGCTCACGATCTGCGCGTCGCGCCGCTGCGCAGCGGCGAGCGCTGCCAATGTCTCCTCGGTGTTGCCGGAATAAGACGAAGCTATGACCAGCGTATCTGGCCCGACGAAGGCGGGCAGCTCATAATCGCGGTTCGACAGAATGGGGGCGGGGCACTCTGCGGCAAGTAACGAACGCAGCAGAGATCCTCCGATGGCCGAGCCGCCCATGCCCAGAATGACGATGTTGGACACGCCGCCAGATTCCGGCAGTGGCAGATCCGGGGCGTGCTTCCAGGCGGCCAGCAGCTGCTCGGGCAGCCCATCGATGTGTGCGAGCATGTTTCCTGAATCCAGCCGTTCAATCTGGGCGTGGTCGTCGAGGTTCAAGGCTTGCTTCCGAATTCCAATCAAGGCTGCCGGATGATTGCTACTCCTCATTGTAACGTAAATCCGCGCGCTCCGTGGCGGGCATGCGTGCTTGTACTCGTGTTGGTCAGACTGACAAGCTATTGGCGTGGCGGTGCATCCTCTCCAACAGGCGCTCGGGCCAGATGAGCGCCTGTCCCTTGCTGGAAATCCGTTTCATCGAATAGCCTCCACCATGCGTGTGCTCTGCCCCGCCATATGAATAGCATAGCGGTTTCCCTTGACCGTGGGGAGTGGCGTCCATCATAGGAGAGTCACCTGACCAGTGTCATAAAGTTAGGGGGGGCTCTGTTCGTTGTCTTCAACTTGGATCCGGGCGATTGTCTTTGCTTCTCTCTGCAACTTGCGGCTGCGGGCAAGCAAGGAGATGACGTAGCCCGCACCAAGGATGGCGAAGACCGCGTAACCCAACAGCATGTAGAAAGAGGTGTCAGGCCTGATTTCTTGCAGAAACATGAGAAAGCCTTATCGGTTGTGTAACAACCGTGCTTTCATAATGGCTACCCGGGAGGCTAGGCCTTCAAGCCGGACGCGGTGCCAAAGTAAAGTTGCGTATAAAACAGTGAAGGTGAAAAGCGAAAAGAAAAACGCGGTGCGCATGCGCATCGTCATGTCGAATTGTCCTTCGGCGCCGGGGTCGCTGCTGCCGATGACCACCGGATGAATTGTGCGCCAGATGCGGATTGCCAGAAAAGTAAGCGGTACGCTGGTAAAAGCCAAGATGCCGTAAACGGCGGCAAATCGGCGCTGCCGCTCAGGGTCTTCCAATCCCTGGCGCAACATCAAATAGGCGATGTACAGCAGCCACATCACGGTGGCGGTAGTCAGGCGCGGGTCCCAGGTCCACCAAGTGTTCCAGATTGGGCGCGCCCAGATAGAGCCGCTGGCGATATTCATGCTGGTGAAGACTACGCCGATTTCGACCGAGGAGACGGCAATTCGGTCCCATTTGACATGGTTGGTAGCGAGATACAAAATGCTGACAATCAGTGTCACCAAAAACGCCAGCGCCCCTACCCAGCCGGCCGCAACATGGTAATAGAACACCCGCTGCACAGCGCCCATAATGACCTCGCGCGGCGCGTACACAAAGACCATGTAAAGCGAAAGCAGCACCAGGAGTGATGCGCTAATGGTCAGGGTGCGTAGACTGCGGTGCGGATGCACCGGGCTTATTCCTCTATCAGGTAATCGAAGGTCATTATCGCAATAGCGAGCATGATTGTATCGTAAACGACCACCAGATTGAACGCGCCGGCAATATGCCCCCACTCAGCTCCTGCCAGAATGCTGGCACTGGCGCGCACAGAGGCCATCACCACCGGCACTGCGACCGGGAAAAGCAGTATCGGCAGCATCACCTCGCGGGCGCGAGTATGGACGGCCATCGCGGCCAGCAATGTGCCCACCATGGCATAGCCCAATGTGCCCAACAGCACCACCAGCAAGAATGGCGGCGAAAACAGCGAGATATTGTACAGGACGCTGAATGCTGGAATGACGATAATTTCTACAATCAGAATAAAAACGAATGTACTCAACAGCTTGCCAAAATAGAGCGCACTGCGGTCAATCGGTGCCAGCAGCAATCCATCCAGTGAGCCGCGGTCTTTTTCAGGGGCGAAGGTGCGGTTCAGCCCCAGAGTGGCCGAAAATACGAAAGTGACCCAGAGCACGCCAGCAGCCACATTCTCGCGCACGGCCTTGTCCAATTCTAGGGCAAAGTTGAAAATCAGTATGACCAACAACGAGAAAACAACAAGTGCGCTGACGATTTCTTTGTTGCGTAGCTCGGCAGCCAAGTCTTTCCACACAATCGCACTGACGGCCCGCCAAAAGCCGGCCGTCGGCGGTTGGCTTTTGGCAGGATCAGGCATGGACGAGTCCGTAATATTGGTCTGCAAATGTGGCCGGAGTGAGCGTGCTGCTGTCTGCTTCGTAAGCGATTTTGCCCTTGCGCAGGATAGCGACCCGGTCGCTCAGGGCCAGCCCGCGCGCCAGATCGTGCGTGATCATCATTACAGTTTGGCTGGCGGCTGCCACCGAGCGGAGCACATCATCGAGCATGGTGGCCGCATCATGATCCAACCCGGTGTGAGGCTCATCAAAGAGTATCACTTGCGGCTGGTGTAAAGTAGCGCGCGCAATCGCCAGCCGTTGCTGCATCCCTCGCGAGAAAGTGCGCACTAGATCGCGCCGCCGCCGCGCCAACCCGACCTGATCCAGAACGGCGCTGATGCGCGTCTCAGCCGCCTCCACCCTATACATGCGCGCATAAAAACGTAAATTCTCTTCGGCAGTCAACTCGCCGTAAAGTAGGGGTTGGTGCGAGACCACGCCCAGCAATCGGCGCGCCGCACTGGCATGGGTCGTCAGACTCAATCCGCCGACCTTCACTTCACCCGTATTAGGGCGCGAGAGCGTCGCAACAATGCGCAACAGCGTGGTTTTTCCAGCGCCGTTCGGGCCGAGTAAAGCGACAAATTCACCAGGCGCTACGCTCAGGTCAATGCCACGTAATACCGACTTCAGCCCAAAGGATTTTGAAAGAGCGCGGATTGCAATCACAATTTTATCGGCTAAACATCAAGCTGGTAATGCGTCAGTAATATGGATAATTCGCTCTTCAGCGTTTCTGATTCTTGGAAATCGTTGTAGATGTGCAATGACACCTTGCTTTGCTCCGCGCCGGGTTGCCCGCTAGTGATATTGCGCAGTGTACCAGACACTTGGCGGATCTGTGGTTGTTGCGCGTCGTCCTTCGCCGGGGCGGGAGTGATAGTGGCCGCAGTCGGAGCCACGGCGGTGATTTCTGCTGCTGCGGTTTGATATCCTGGCGGCGGCGTGATAACCCCGGCCAACGAGCAGCCGGCCAGCAGTATGGCTGCCGGCAACCAGCCGAGAGGGCGGAAGGTCGCCCTCATGCGCTTTCCGAGCGAGGGTCAAGCGCAAACCCGCATTGGGCGCAGAAATCGTCGTTGGGTTGTGTGACTGCGCCGCATTGCGAGCAGAATTGATGCCCTACAGCCGGAGTGGATTCTGGTTTGCGAATATGAGCGATGGCTTCTTCGATGCGCGCGTCCAGGTCGTCGACAATGGCAGGTGCAGTCATGCAGGCCACATCAAGTTGTTTGAGAACCGCAACTCCGTCGGCGACGAGTTGGTTGCGTTCTGATTCGTAATCGAGGCAGTCGATTTTCCCGGTAGCGTGCTCAAAATCCAGGTCGACTAGGGCGCTGAGTACGCTGGCGCGGCGTGCCAGGAGAAAGTTGGTGTCGGGATTGGCGGTGTCTTCAGACGCAGCCGACTGTAAGAGAGGTAGCAATACAAAAGCTGCAACAATCAGAAAAAGCACCAACGCCAACATCAGAGAAGCTAAGTCCATAGTTCGTTTACTCGTCCAAGAGTCTGTCCAAAATAGCCGTAAGTCTGGCGTAGTCGGTGGGGCCGATAATGGTTTCAGCCACCCTGCCATCTTTGCCAACGATATAGGTTTCCGGTACGCCTTTGATGCGATAAGCCTGCGAAATCGCGGTGCGCAGGTCAGGGCCATTGGGGTAGGTGACATCCCATTCCTGCAGATAAACCCGTGCCTCGGTTTCGGTGTCCACGTAGTCCACGCCCAAGAACAGCACCCCGCGCTTTTTGTAGTCACGCCAGGCTTGTTCCAAATCGGCGGCTTCCAATTCGCACGGGCCGCACCACGAAGCCCAGAAGTTGATGACAACTACCTGTCCCTGATAATCGGAAAGCGTGTAGCTTTCCCCATCGAAAGTGGTCAGGGTGAAATCGGGCGCGCTGCCGCTGGAGACCGGGCTGAGCGTCACCTGATACAATTTGATGCCCATCAGGATCATGAGCGCTGCAAACAATGCCCAGACGGCGAGATGCCCCCAGCGTATTTGCGGGGCGCGTGTTGCCTCCGGGATGGCGGGGGATTCCTCTGATGTCGTCTGAGTCATCGCCATTGTTCCAGTTCGCGCTCCAGGCGAGCTGCGTAGTCATCGCCCTCCGCATGCCGGGAAGGTGGCTGCCCATCGGCTGGCCGCTCGTGCCGGATATTGCGAACAAAGCGCAGCACGAAAAGTGCGCCAACAAGAAAAGCGACTGGCGGCAGTGCCCAGAATAGCGCGTTGAACCCCTGCGTTGGCGGCTGCGCCAGGACGCGCACGCCATATTGATCGGCAAAATACTGCTTGATCTGTTCGGCATTCCATCCGGCGGCTAATTTCTCTCGGATGGTGGCACGCCACTGGGCGCAAGCCTGGGTGCCGCACACATCCAGCGGCACATTTTCGCACACCGGGCAATAGAGCTGCTTGGCGATGGCGTTGACTTCGTCGTCCGTCGGTTCGTCACCCTGCGCTGCGGTTTCCTCGAAAACGGAGAAGATGAGCAGTAAAACCAGCCCGATGATTGTTAGCGGACGAATGACGGATGACGAATGAACGCAGCGTTTCATGGTGCCCTCCTTGTCAGACAACCCTGGCCGCGAGCGCCGCTGGCTGCCGCGAACGCGAGCCGCGCTTTTCTGGCCAGGCGGTTATCAGTGTGCCAAAAATGAACACAAACCCACCTAACCAGAGCCAATTGACCAGTGGATTCAAATAAACTTTGAAAGTCGCGCCCTGCACGCCGATCGGTTTCCAATCGACGAGTAGCACATAGAAATCGCCTTCCAGTGTGCTATACACGCCCGGAATGGTCATCGGCTGCTGGCTATCCACATAGAAATCGCGCCGCGGGTGCAGTTCATCCACAAATTTGCCATCTTTGTAAACGCTGACCATTGCGCGCGTTACAATGCGATCGTCATCGGTAGGAAATTCAGTCAGTTCGTTGTAGATTAGCACGTAATCGCCCAGCGTCATCTGCTCACCATAGGCCAGCGTGCCCTGCGTCTCGGTCTGGAACATCTCGATGCCTATGATGCCGACTGCCATGAATATCACACCCAGATGGATCACATAGCCACCATAGCGACGGCGGTTGCGGGCAGCCATATTCCAGAGTGCGTTGAAGAAATTATCGCCGGTGGATTTTCTGCGCGCAGTTGCGCCGCGATAAAATTCATACAGAGTAACGCACAATACCAAGGCTGCCAGCCACAAGCTGAGTAGGGCAACCGGGTTTGTCACGCCGGCAGCCAGAATGCCTACTGGCAGCAGCAGCGAAACGGCAGTCGGCTTCCAGATGGCATGCCCCAGCCGCTTGACGGTGGTCACGCGCCAGGCAGCCAGTGGAGCCACGCCCATCAGGAGCAGCAGCGCGGCAAATAGCGGGCCGGTGGTGCGTTCATAGAATGGCGGTCCCACAGTCACTTTTTGCCCGGTGGCTAATTCGGAAATGAGCGGATAAATCACGCCCCAGAAACAGGCCAGCAAAATCCCCATGAAGAGCAGGTTGTTGAGGAGGAAAAGCCCCTCGCGTGACAGCCAGCTGGTGAGAATGTTTTCGCTGCGCAGGCGCTCCCAGCCACGGAAGAGCAACGTCAATGAGATGGCGAAGGTGACGCCGATGAAGATGAAGAAGAGCGGGCCGATGGCGCTCTGGGCAAAGGCGTGTACCGAGGAAAGCACGCCCGAACGGGTGAGAAAAGTGCCGAAAATGACCAGCGCATAGGTAAGGATGATCAGAATCATGTTCCAGTGCTTGAACATGCCGCGCTTTTCCTGAATCATGACCGAATGCAGAAAAGCAGTGCCGGTTAGCCAGGGCATGAAGGCCGCGATTTCGACCGGGTCCCATCCCCAGTAGCCGCCCCAGCCGAGCACATCATAAGCCCAACGCCCGCCAAGCAGCAGCCCGAGCGAGAGAAAGAGCCAGGCGATCAGCGTCCAGCGGCGCGTGACACGAATCC
>DASCOB010000026.1:0-8859 GCA_036011785.1 Anaerolineales bacterium
GGTTCACAGTCCACTCCGCCAGCCGGAAGTCTGGACTTGCATCGGTTTGAATCTGTTTGAAGACCACCTGTCGCGAATCGTAATCGAACGTGGTGATCCGAATGGGGAGCACCTGGCTGTCGAACGGAAACTTTCGCAGGTCCATCGGTCCGGCCAGCAGGCCGTTGAAGCGTTCCTCGTACTCCACAAATCCATCCTCGTAAACCCGCACCGTAGTGTACAGGTTGCGGAAAGGCTCACCTCGCGAATTGACGATTTCAAACTGGGGCGACCAAATCTGCTCCTCAAGTACGCCCAGCGCCGCATCCCCACTATAGCTTTTGACACCGCCCATGACGAAGCTAGGTTCAATTTGCGATCGCATGTCGCCGGCCGCCAGGTGGCGCCCTTCATCCAAGGACGCGCCCGTATCTTCAGGAGCGGCCTGCCCACTTTCTTCCTCCTCCGGCTCAACCAGGATGGCCGGACTGAAGGCAGTGCGCTCGTCGTACCATCCGGCATACAGCAAGCCTTCCACCTGGTATGACTCAGACTGTACGTCAATCTCGGGGATATCCAGGAGTAGGAACGACAGATACACTTCGGTGGGACTGTCCTCATCAGGTGGCGGCGTGCCGGGAGCAGGTGCAGCGCCGGCTAGTGGAACCAGCAGCAGGCACAGCAGGACAAGTCCGGCGACGAGCAGCGACCTTAGCCACCACCGCCGAGTGCGCGAGTGTTCTGATCTCTTAGTCATAATCTTACCCATCCAGACCTGGTTCAGGCGGGACATCTGTTTGCATATTTGTTTCTCATGTTGTCAGGACAGCCCCTATTGTGCCACACTAGTGCTATCGGCGAGGCTCATCCCCCGGTGCTTATCTCTTCAGTGGCCTCATCACCCTGCTCGGTTTCAGCGGGCACCTCACCTGCAAGCGCCGCTTCGTGCTCGTCATCGGCCAGCGCTGGGTCAAGCTCTGTAGCGGCCGAGTAATCAGTCTGGGCCTGCTCGTCGCGCCCCAATTGGAGGTAGGTCTTGGAGCGCCCTAGGAGATAGGCGCCGTTGGACTCGTCAAGCTCGATAGCGAGGTCGTAGTCGGCCAGCGCCAGGTCCAGTTCCCCCAGCGCGCGGCGCGCTTCAGCGCGGCCGAAATAGTAACCCTCCCGAGCCGCACGTTGCGCCTGACGCGCTTCTGCAGTTGCCTGCTCCCATTGTGCTTGGGCGGTTTCACCCGCTGTCTCTGTTAATTGGTCTTTCGTCGCCTGGTCTACAGCGACCCAGCTCTCGGCCACGGCGGCGCTCTCCAGCAGCTCAAGAGCCCGGGTGTAGTCAGCGACCGCCAGGTCGGGTTCCCCCACTGCGCGGTGCGCTTCGGCGCGGCCAAAATAGTAGCCTTCCCGAGCCGCACGTTGCGCCTGACGCGCTTCTGCAGTTGCCTGCTCCCATTGTGCCTGGGCGGTCTCGCCCACCGCTTCTGTTAATTGATCTTTTGTCGCCTGGTCTACAGCATCCCAGTTTTCAGCCACGAGGAGCTCGAGAGCCCGGGTGTAGTCTGCAGCCGCGAGAATGTGAAAGCTTCTGCCGCCAAGACCGCACGGAGCTGACGACGGGGCGTGGGGCAAGCAGGTCTCGCTTAGTGTCACATAAGTCGCAGCGCGAGAGCCGTAGTAGCCGTAGGTTTCCGGGGCAGCCTCGATGGCTGCATTGAGGTCCTCCAGCAGAGCGCGATGAGCGCCGATCCGGGCGGCGCGATACCCGGCGGCGTCGGGCTCTGCCGCCACCACCAGATCGTAGTCTGCCACAGCCTGCGCGGGGTTGCCCTGAGAGAGAAGCGCCGCCGCCCGCTGCGCGTATAGGTCCGCGCTACCGCCGGTCAGCTGGATTGCGCTGCTCAAGTCAGTGACGGCCAGCCCTACATTGTCCATGGTAGTGTGCAGTTCGGCCCGACCTACGTAATAGACGGGCTGGCGCGGGTTGAGCGAAATGGCGCGGTTGTAATCCGCCAGCGCCAGATCATTCGCCTCTGATTCCCGGTGCAGGTCACCGCGCTGTTTGTAGTAAGCGGCGTTGCCGGAGTCGAGGTCGATAGCTTGTGTATATTCAGCCAATGCGAGGTTATCCTCGCCCAGGGCATACTGCGCAAT
This sequence comes from Anaerolineales bacterium, assembly GCA_036011785.1. Classification (GTDB taxonomy): domain Bacteria; phylum Chloroflexota; class Anaerolineae; order Anaerolineales; family UBA11657; genus CAJWGI01. The sequence goes on from DASCOB010000026.1 coordinate 2,125, forward strand.
AGCCCGCCTGCCGTAGAACTCGGCGGTCGTTGGCTCGATTGCAATGGCCGTCGTGTAATCATTTATCGCAAGATCGTTCTGGTCTAAGGCAGCGTATGCATTGCCGCGCGCCCGAAACAACCCCGCGTCCTGCGCGTCTTGCTCGATAGCAGCGTCGTAGTCCGCAATCGCAGCCTGATAACTGGCCTCACTTTCCGTCTCGGGTTCAGCCTCAGCCTCAATTTGCTGGCCTAGCGCCAGATAAGCACCAGCGCGCAGCCGGTACAACTCGGTTTCGTCGGGGTTAAGAGCCAGGGCGCTTGAGAAGTCCGCGATGGCGCTTTCCAACTCGCCGAGCGTCCCTTGCAGCGTGCCGCGCTGCTGGTAGGTCTCGGCGTTTTCGGCATCTAGCTCCAGTGCGCGGCTGTAATCGTCGACGGCCAGTTCGGTCTGCCGCAGGAGGGCGTGCACGCCTGCCTGTGCCAGTACCGCGTCCAGGTTGCCTGCATCGGATGACAGGATGCGACCCAGGATGTCGAGTGCCTGGTCAAATCTGGTGGCGTCGCGCGCCTCGGCACTCTCGATAGCCGCGTCGATATCATGCACGGCCAGTCGCGCCTGCAGAGCTTCGTAAGCATACGCCCGCTCCATGTAATATTGCGCGTCCGGAGAGAGGTCAATTGCGGTGCCATAGTCTGCTATGGCTGCATCTAGTTTCTCCATTGATAATGGGTCGGGAGAGCACCCAGCTGGTAGGTCTACCTGCTCCTCTTCTTCGGCCTCGATTTCCTCAGCAGCTTCTGGCTGCCCGCACACCACCATCATCAATCCGTTCGCACGCTGCGAATACAGATGTGCCGCTTCCGGCGCCATCTCGATGGCATGGTCGAAGTCCCGCATCGCAGCAGCCACATCTCCCAGAGCCGCCTGTGCTGTGGCCCGCCCCGCATAGTATTCTGGCAACGGTGTCCACCCACCAACCGGACTGCCCGGCTGCTGCAGTAATACGGTCGGCTCGGGGAGTGTGAATAGCGAAAGTGCCTGCTCGTAATCCTCAAGTGCCTCCTGATAGTTACCTAGGCCTAGGTTGGCCTCGCCGCGCGCGCTGTGGAACCGGGCATCATTTGGGAACGCCTGCACCGTCAGGTCAGCGTCCGCCAGAGCCAGCTCGAAGCTCCCCGCTGCAATCAGGGCAAGAGCGCGGCTGAGATAGTAGTCAGGGTTGCTCGGGTTCAGCTGTATTGCCCGAACGTAATCAGCGACTGCCTGCGTGGGGTTACCGAGGGAGACAAGCGCCTCCGCCCGCAGGAAATACAGCTCCGGGTTTGCCTGTGATAGTTGGATGGCACTACTGAGGTCCGTAACGGCATCCGTAAAATTTTCCTGCGCAGTGCGGAGGTTGGCGCGCCCCAAGAAGTGCTGGTAAGAGGAAGGCTCCAGTTCGATGGCGCGCGCGAAATCATCGTCCGCCCGCTCAAACCCGCCGACCTGGACGAAACCGCTGGCGTGGACTTTTGTTTCGGTGGCACTGTGGCTTTCCGCCCGCAGGTTGTGCAATCCCCCATTTCCAGGATCGAGTTCAATCCCGCGCGTGAAATCTGCAATGGCCGCTGAGTACATGCCACGGGCGTGATAAGTCTGGCCTCGGGCGCCATAGAACGCGGCACTGTCAGGTTCAATTTGGAGGGCGCTGGTGTAATCGGCAGCCGCGTTGGTATGCTGTCCCAGGGCTGTATAAACCCCCGCGCGCGCCGTGTAATAGTCCACATTCAGTGGGTCATTGACGATAGCGCTGCCGTAGTCTTCCGCGGCCCGGCCAAGGTTGGTTTCTTGCGCGCGCTGCTGCGCCATGACCTGGTACAGCTGCCCGCGGCGGAAATAGACCTCACTGTTTTCGGCATCAAACTGGATCGAACGGGCATAATCGGCCAACGCCAGCTGCGCGTTTCCGGACGTCAGTCGAGTGTCCCCCCGCGCCAAGTAGAGCTCCGCATTCGTCAGATCCAACGTTATGGCCTGCCCGTAATCGGAAAGCGCCTGCTGCAGCCACTGGGCCGCCTGCTCTTGTTGATCCTCCTGTTGCGCGACCTGCTGGCGCAGGCCCATATAGGCCTCGGCGCGCTGCGCATAGCTGGTAGCCCGCGAGGTATTCAGACCAATGCTGCTGCTGAACTCAGTGATAGCTTGCTGAAATTGACTCGCTTCCAGATAGACCTCGCCGCGCCGTAAGTATGCGAGGTCGTTGGCGGGGTTGAGAGAAATCGCGCGAGTGTAGTCCCCCAGCGCCGGTTTGTCGGCGCCGATCGCGCGGTAGGCGTCCCCCCGTCCGACGTACAGCTCGTCGTCTTCGGGCGCAGCCTGGATCGCCTCAGCAAACATGCCGATCATGCGGTCTGCGTAGTCGGAGTTAGCGAACAGCGGATCGAGTCCTATCGCGATCTCGTAATCGCTGAGAGCCCCATCCACATTCTCCAGTGTCAGCCGCACCACCGAACGTCTGAAGTGTGCGTCGGCCAGACCAGGATCCAGACGGATGGCGAAACCGAAATCATCGACTGCCAGGTCATAGTCCCGGCGGGCTGCGTGGATAGTCCCTCGCGCGACGTACAGGGCAGCTTCTCCCGGCACCTTCTCTATCACGGTATTGAAATTCAGCAGTGCGCGCTTATAGTCTCCCTCGTCCATGTAACCCTGAGCCCCGAAGCGCAGCAGTTGATCCAGCGACCCGGCCCGCTGAACCGCTGCCGACAGGCTTGGGTCCAGCGAGGCTGCGGCCAGGTAATCCACCAGCCCCAGCGCAGGCGCCTGCAGTTGCAGGTCGGTCGCGCCACGGTAATAATGTGCTTGTGAGTGTGCTGGATCCAGCGCAGTCGCGTGGTCAAAATCCGCGATGGCGCGTTCATAATCCCCCAGACGATAATAGGCTAGGCCACGGCCGTAGTAAGCCTCGCTCGCGCCACGTTGTTCCTTAATGGCTGCACCGAAGTGGGCTACTGCACGCGCGTAATCCCAGTCCTCCAGCGCGGCAAACCCTTCGCTGATCTGGACGGAGACATCCACGACCGGCGCAACTGCATCCTCTGGCAGCGGCGCGGCCACCGCCACAGCATGCTCGCCGAACGGCGAGGCAAAGCTGCGATCCGGTAGGTGTATGAACCTTCCCAGCGGCCCTTCGGCCACCGCGTAACAGCAAACCTTGTCGCCTGCTCCGTCGAGGAAATAGACGCTACCATTGGCGTCGAGCATCTCGGTATATAGGTTGCCCGCGTCATCCGCCCAGGTGTTGCCGAGACCGTGGTGGGTCAACAGCAGGTCGTCGGCTCCCATGCTGACCGGTCCACCTGCAGAGGTACAGGAGGCAAGGATCAAAGCCACACAGGCGACACGCAAGCCCAATGCACGTAGTATGTCAGACCTTTTGTCCGCTGTCATCGGCGCGTCAGCCATATGGTCTCTCTGGATGTTCCTGGACATTGGCTGAAGACATCTGCTGTTTGCAGTATAATATGGTGAGCGAGCCTAGCCAATCAGTTTGTCCGTTTCAAATTCGGAATCTCGGAATCTCAGTATACATGAAAGCTTGGAAGGCGCACAATGAAACTAGACAAGGGCTACGCGCGCGCGTGTTGCAGTGACCCAACTCTGTCCTGTGACAGCATGAGACGCAAACAGAGGTTCGTGGGTAATGCCGTGTCGGAAATGGTACTCCGTTTCGGTATGTGTCCGACATCCAGTGGGGCCTTGCTTCTCTAAGGTCTTTTTTACATGTTACTACCAACTGGTCCCTTTTCTGACACCAACCGGACATTGTCGATGCTAAGCACACACTGTTACTATAAGCTTGCGCTTTGTGCATAGAGAGCGGATCAAGCATATCATTGGGCTGAATTAGCCCCAGCTGTTCCAACCACGATAGCTGCTATTAAAGTGGCCTATGGTAACGCCCGCATGCACTCGCTCAAACAGTCTGCGTAGAGGTGAACTACATGGATACGGCGCACTCCACACATAGCACTCGCAAACGGGCTCGGTTCCGAGCGGCGCACCTGTTTGAATGCCTGCTTGTTTTCGGTGTGATCATCACCAACAGCCTACTGGCGGCCTGCGCTCTCGCTGACGTGGGCCAGCCGGAGGCAGCGCTCCCCGACGGCACCTTTATCCGCAAGGCCGGTTTCGGCAACCAGTGGCAGGATGAGGCCGGGCAGCGCTACGCTGGGATGCAAGACCTCAATGGCAACACTTACTTCCTCAACGCAGCCAGTGAAACAATTTGCTGCTACAGAATGGAGGGCAACCAGTTGGTGTATGACTCCGAGTTGACTCTCGCTCCGGAGGCCGGACCCGAGGCCGTCCCCAACCAGCAAGCGCCCATGCGGGCGCTTCTTGCAGGCGGCGAAACGCTACTGCGCTTGGGGCTCGGCAACGTTTGGGTCAATTTTACCGGCCAACGCTTCAACGAGATGCTGGACGGCAACGGCAGTGTTTATTTCCTGGACGCCGAAGGCAACCGTTGGTGCTGTTACGTGGAGGAAGAAGGAGTCCTGGTGGAACGGCAGGGCCTCAACTTCCTCACGCCGTATAAACAGACCGGTGTGGACATGCCCGTGCGGGTGTACGGGCCGGCCGGGGGGGGCACGCTAGACGTTGCCATCGGCGAGACAGGCGAAATGGTGGCCGACCTGGGCTTCCGGCCGGACAAGGATGGATTCAGTTTTGCCAATTTCGGTGCCGACATCCCTCGGAGCGTACTGACAGTTGACGAGTTGCGACGCTTATTCGGCACGATGGGCGTGTGTGCTGACGTGTCGGGTGAGCGCTGTATTCCCTTCCCGGCCGCCGAAATGTGGATGAACCTGGTGAACGACTCCATGACGGCTGGTCACTGCGAGGGCTTGGCTTCTCTCAGCCTGCAGCTACACCAAGGATTGGGCAGTGCCGATCGCTACGATGTGGCCGCCGGGACCACCTATGACCTAACCACAACCACCGAACCACTGATGCGCGACATCGCCTACCAGTTCTCGCTCCAATTCCTGGAGCCGGTCGCCTCGGCGTATCGGGAATACCAGGCGCTGCCGCCCTCCGCCATTCTGCAAACGCTGATGGATTCCTTCCAAGGGGGCTCTGGGGACACCTACACACTGGGCATCTACAGCGAGATGGGCGGCCATGCGGTGACGCCCTTTGCGGTGGAGGACGTAGGCGAGGGCATCTTTTGGTTGTGGGTGTACGACAACAACTGGCCTGGTGCACCGCGCTACATCGCGTTTGACGTCGTAGAGGAGGTGTGGGCGTACTCGTTTGCTGCGACCAACCCGCGTGAGGACAGCAGTCCCTGGTTTGGGACAACCGGCTCGCTGGACCTGACGCCGCTGTCGGTGCGCGAAAAGAAAATGCAGTGCCCGTTCTGTGCCGTCACGACCATGGCAGGGGCAGAGAGCAGCGGCAGTCTGAACGCGCGCAGTATGGGACAGAAGACGACTGCTACGCAGGCCTTTGTGGCCAGCAGCCAGGCGGGCAACGCCAGCATGTGCATCACACAAGGCGATAAACAATTGGGTGTCTGCGATGGAGAGCACAAGAACGAAGTCGAAGGCGGCAGTTACACCGCGCTGAAACTGGCTGTACTGCGGCAGGATGGAGCGCCCACCGGCATGTACCGCACCATCGGCTTGGCCTCTGTGCCGGCCGGTGTGCAGGTTGAGGTTACGGCAGAGGTAGATCCAATTGCGGGCCTACTGGAGGAAATAGCGGCCGAGGTGGCGGCAGAGGCCGCCGCCGCGGGCAATGCTGTGGCATCCGAAGCGCCATCCACCGTGGACCTCGCCATCGGTGGATTCAGCGCTGGCAGTAGTGTGGTGGTGGAGACAACCGCGGAAGTCGCACCGGCGTCCATTGAGGAAGCGGCAGTGGAAAAAGCCCCGACCCTGGTAGTGGATGAGGCCGCCAATTTTGCGGTGAGTGCTGACGCCGGCGCGGAGGTGGCGGTGGCAGCCGGACCGCTGAAGGTGGACATGGCAGTGACTGAGGGTCAGGACTTTTCATTCGAGGTGGATGAGACTGGCCAGGCCAATATCGGGGTTGCCGACGCGGAAACAGGCGAGACGGTGTTCGAGGCTGAAGCTGATACCAGCGGCGACATGGGTGGCGCGGCCGTGGTGGGACTGAGCTTTGAGCAGGACGAGACCGGCGATTTCGAGCAGTCCACCAGCTCCACCATCGTGACTGATGAGGGGATTACTAACGAGGTCGAGGACGCAGCCGGGAACACTATGCGTGTTACCGAGACCAGCGAGGGCGGCGTCAGCGCCGAATTTGAAGACGCGGCCGGTAACGTGATGCAACTGGACACCGAGGTACTACTCGGGCCACAGGAGGAGGCACAGGACGAGGGCGGCACACCCGGGCCGGGTAGTGGTGAAGGAGACACTGGCGGTGATGCCGAGGGAGCGGGCGGGGGTGGCTTTGGAGGAATGGAAGGCGAGGGCGGCTTTGGCGAAATGTTTGGAGGTGGGGGTGGATTTGATATGGGCTCCATGGCAGCGGTCTTTGACGAGCACTTTGGAGCGATGGGCGAGGAAGGAGGCCCGCTGATGCCGGGCGGACTGGTCGAGTTTAATCCGGCCAATGATGTCGGTATGTTCATGGACATGATGATGACCTCCGTAGACCCCTTCGGCGGTGGAGAAGGCCCGGACCCGATGGCGGTCATGGACATGATGATGCATGGACCTGGCCCCGGCGGCGGCTTCGGCG
>DASCOB010000027.1:0-15685 GCA_036011785.1 Anaerolineales bacterium
CCATCGACGTACATGCTCCTAGTAAATGGGCAGCGTGCCACTTACTAGGTCTTAACCGGACAGGGTTTTGTTGTCCAGCGAAGAGGCCTGACGACAGCGAAATCCAGGTGCAGTTGCGAAAACTGGCTGACCGCAAACCACACTGACTCTTCAAGAAAATGTTCGCGTACTTGCAGTATCAGCAGGGCTACAGCTGGAACCACAAACGAGCATACCGAGTGTTTTGCCAACTGAAATTGAAACTGCATAATAGAATGCAGCAGCTGCATGTGCACATTGTCCTGCTCACAAATTGTAATAATTAAGATAATTTGACTCCAAGTTTAACCTCGTGTCCTTTTTGCTATGGATCCGTTGCGTTGTGGTGCAGTGTCGCGACGCCACCGGCGGCTGCCCAGAGCCGCAATACGGGCGCTTTTGGAGCATCATCGGAGGTTGATTCCACGGCCAAAACAGTATGAATCCTCAGTCGCGTAACGCAGATTGAAGCTATGTGGATGCTATTGCATCGGGTTGAAGCAGCGGCAGCAGCCGTTGCGGAAAGTCGGTGAAGATGCCACTGACGCCGGCCTCCACCAGGCGGCTCATTTCAGCTGCGTCATTCACCACCCACGGCATCACACTGTGGCCACGTACCTGCAACGCACGAATCTGCTGCACGGTTACTATAGAATGACGCGGAAAGTACCCGCTTAACGGCAGATTGTCTGGCGGCTCCTGAAGGGGCACGTTCTCGGAGTGACCGGCCAGCGCCGCCACGGCGATGGCATCGTTGCAGGCGACAACCTGACGGACGACGGCGAAGTTGAAGGAACTCACCACCACGTGCCGCTCCGCCCGCAGTTCTTCAATCAGCGATACTACCGCCGCCGCCACCGGAAAATCACCCATGGGGGCCGGCAGCGTCTTTATTTCGATATTCACGCGCCAGTCGTGCTCGCGCGTGAATTCGAGTGCCCGTCGCAGTGTCAGCAGCGGCTCGCCCCGATAGCGGGCTGCCTGCGCTGCAGTCACTGCCCCGGCAGCAATCTGCCCGAAAGGGTCCGTCTCCTCGTACCAGCTGCCGTAATCTAGTTTTTCCAACTCGGATAGTGAAAAATTAGTGAAGATCCACGGCGCACGGTCGGGGAAAATCTGCCGCGCGTTGCTGGTACGCACCAGCGAAAAATCGTGAAACGCGAACAGCGCACCATCGGCGCTCACGGCCACGTCCAGTTCCCACATGTGCGCGCCAACCTGCAGCGCGCTCTGCGCGGCGGAGAGGCTGTTTTCCGGCGCAAGGCTGCGCGCGCCGCGATGGGCGATGTTCAGCGTCAAGCGGATCCCCTATGGTACTGCAGCCGCCGCAATCATCTCCTCGAGGCGCAGGCCGCATGCATGCGCATTATTGAACTACATGCCATGTTCGTGCAACCAGCGCCCGATCTGCTCTAGTTCCGGTAGCTTGTAGATGAAATCGGTATGCCAATGGTGGCACCAGTAAACGTGCGGGAAACCGGCTGCAGCAATGCGGCGGAAGTACGGCTGCGGCCACCTCTCGCCTATCACGTAATCGCTGTGATGGAAAGCATACACGCGCCTCTCAATCGACCGCACGCGCCACGGCGCACAGATGCTGCACTTTGGCTAAAGCCGTCTCGCGCGGCAGCATCGCCAACCCGCAATCAGGGGCTGCCGGCAGACGGTCGGCGTCGATATGCTGGCGCGATGCCGTGGGTTTTCCGAAATTATATTGTAACACTGGTGTATTACAAATTCGATGTTGCTCGGAGCGAATCCCATAGGGGGCCGCGACTATACGCTGCCGTGGTTGCAATCCTGAAGCAGTATTTGTATTTTTTAATCTCAGACCATATACTTGGTGAAGGAAGGCAACGGAGCATAGTGCCATTCTGGCACAATTAGCTCGTTACCGGGATAAAGTTAGAATGAGGGCTGTGCTTGTCACTGGCACAACGAATCGCGGTAGCCAGCACAGTAAAGCCGACGCAATCTGCGACCGTTTTGCCGCACTCCCGGCAATCGCGCAGCATGGCATTTTTTTACGCCGCGGCGGGTAGTCAGTGGTCCAGGCGTGAAGAGCGGCTTGTCTTTCACATTGAAAACCACAAACCAATTAGGAGGCTACTATGGAATTCTATTTTCAGCGCGGATATCGGGGCTCGCTAAAGGCAGTGATTCTGGACTGGGCCGGTACCACGCTGGATTATGGCTGCTACGCGCCGGCGGTGGTGTTCGTGCAAGTCTATCAGCGCCAGGGTGTGCCCATCAGCATTGAAGAGGCGCGCGTGCCAATGGGGGCGCACAAAAAGGTGCATATCCGCCAACTCTCAAAGATGGCATCAGTCGCCGCGCGCTGGCAAGAGGAACACGGCCGCGCGCCCAACGAGGAGGACGTGGAGACCATGTTTGCCGACTTTGTGCCACTGCAGCTGGGCTGCCTCGCCGATTACGCCGAGTTGATACCAGGCACAGTTGAGGCTGTGACCGAGTTCCGCAGAATGAGTTTGAAGATCGGGTCTACAACCGGCTACATGACCGAGATGATGGAGGTGCTCATTAAGGAAGCTGCCCGGCGCGGCTATAAACCGGATTCATCGGTGTGCGCCGCGGAGGTGCCGGCGGGAAGACCGGAGCCCTGGATGTGCCTGCAGAACGCGCAGATGCTGGGCGTCTATCCGATGGAAGCCTGCGTGAAAGTGGACGATACCCTGCCCGGCATTGAAGAGGGTCTAAACGCCGGCATGTGGGCCATTGGCCTGGCCAAGACCGGGAATGAAATTGGCCTGACCGAGGCCGAAATAGAAGCGCTGGACGCGAACGTTTATCAGGCGCGACGGCAGCGCGCCTATACGCGCATGGCCCAGACCGGCGCGCATTATGTGGTTGACGGAATCTATGATGTGCCGCCACTTATCGCAGAAATCAACGTGCGGATGGCGCGCGGCGAACGCCCGTAGTTTGGCCTGCGATTATCCCGCCCGCACAGCGGGATGGGTATTTAACCGGCTACTCCCGCTCTGAAGGAGCCAGACTGTGGCGCTCTTTCCGTTTGCGCTCACAATACTTTCAGCCGGCATGCACACCAACTGGAATATACTTGCACGCAGCCAGCGCAGCATCGGCTTCTTCCTGCGTCTTTCAGTGATCGTGGCCGCAGTCGGCCTCGCTCTGGCGGCGGTGGTAAAATTCAGCGGGATAGCTCTGTTGCCCTCTGTATGGCGGCACATGATTATTGCAGGTTGCTCACAGGACATCAATTGTTCGACCTCTCGCGCGGATACCGGAGCGGGGACTTCACCGTCGTTTATCTGCTTGCGCGGGCGGCGTCGGTTCTGGCAATAGCCGTGCTGGACGTGGATCGTGGGCAAGCGCCAAACCTGTTGGGTTGGCTGGATCTGCTGCTAGTCGCGCTAGGTTATGTTCTCGCGCCATTCACATGGCTGCGTGAAATTACACTGAAGCGCTACTGGAACGTCACCACTCTCTGGATTACAGTCGCGGCCGTCGGCACCATCGGATACACCGCCGCGATTCTGTTTCGTGAACCAGCGCGGCGCGTGCGCATAGTTGCCACGATGCTCATTACTGGCGGCACGCTATGCATCATTCTGGGTGGCTGAGATGACTACCAGACAACCCGAGGTACTCATCGTCGGTGGCGGGGTGATTGGAGTATGCATCGCGTATTTCCTCGCGAAGGCGGGCCGCAGCGTGATGCTGCTGGAGAAAGGAGAAATCTGCTCCGGAAGTTCGCACGGAAACGCCGGCTTGACCGCGTATAGCCACGTGACCCCGTTGGCTGCGCCGGGTGTAGTCGCCCAAAGTCTGCGTTGGCTGCTGCGCCCGTACAGTCCTTTCCACATCAGACCCCGGCTCGACCCCGAGTTGCTGCGCTGGTTGTGGCGTTTCCGCGCCGCCTGCAACGAGAACCAGATGCAGAGCACTATCCCGGTGTTGCTTGCGCTGGGTCAGGCCAGCCGGCAGTTGCATGAGCAGCTGCACGCGACCGAGAATCTGCACTGCGATTATCAGTACAGAGGGCGTTTGTACGTTTTCAACAGCCACACTCACTTCGAGGCCGGGCTGCACGAGGCCGAATTGCTGTGCGGCTACGGCGTGGAAACCCGCGTTCTTGCGGCCGTTGAACTGCAGCGCACGGAACCGCATTTGCTCTCATCCGTCATCGGCGGCATCCACTACCCAGATTACGGCAGCCTGATCCCCGACTGCTTTGTACACGCGTTGGCGCATGCAGCGCGTCGCCTCGGGGTAGCCATCGAGAGCAGCACCGAGGTGCACGGTTTCGAAACATCCGGCGCACGCATCACCGCCGTGCGTACCGGGCGTGGCGACCACCGGGCGGAGGAGGTGGTGCTCGCGGCGGGCGCATTCACGCCACTGCTGGCGCGCCCGCTCGGGCTGCGCCTGCCCATCCAGCCAGCGAAAGGTTATAGCCTGACCATGAAAAAGCCCGATGCCTGCCTGCAGCTGCCTCTTTCCTTGGAGGAGCGCAAACTGGCTGCCACGCCGATGGGAGACCGGTTGCGTCTGAGCAGCGCGCTCGAACTGGTCGGTTACGACAGCGCTATCAACCCGCGTCGGGTTGCCGCCATTTATGCGGACGCGCGCAATTACCTTGCGGAAATCGATGAAAGCTCTCCGGTGGAACTCTGGTGCGGCTTCCGCCCGCTCACACCCGACAGCCTGCCCATCATCGGGCGCAGCCCGCAGCACGACAACCTTACTATCGCCACCGGCCATGGCACCCTCGGCATCACTCAAGGTCCAGTCACCGGCCAGCTGGTGACCCAGCTGCTGGCGGATGAGCAGCCGGACATCGACCTGCGCCCGCTGCGCGTCAGCCGCTTCTCACCGCCGCGCTGAGCGCGGGTTTTTTGGCACCGCGCTGCAGTTCGACCGCAGCGTCACCTCATTGAATATATGGCGACATTGTGATATATACATGCCAATGATGGAAATATCGCAGTGACAAAACCGCAGGTTTTTGATTCACAGGGCGGAGCACTGCTTCTGTTCAGACCATGATGAAAGGACGTAGATTATATGGCTTTGAAAAGCAATGCCCCGATGGATGAGTTAGACCTCAGTATTCTCGCACACCTGCGCGATGACGGACGCAAGTCGTTCACGGCCATCGCCGGGCCGCTGGACGTATCCGTCGGCACGGTGCGCAACCGCATCGCGCGCATGCTGAGCGACAAGACACTGAGCATTGTGGCGCGGGTCCACCCGCACCGTGCCGGCTTCGATGCGTACGCTTCGGTTTTCGTTTCCATCGAGCCGGCTGAGTTGACTGACGCCGCCATCAAGCAGATTGGCGACTTCCCTGAAGTGAGTTTTCTCGCGCGCGTCGCCGGCGAATTCCACCTGCAGGTGGACGTGATGTGCCGCGACAACAGCCATCTCACAGAATTGGTCACCGAGCGGCTGCAACGCATCCCCGGGGTGCGCCGCACCAGCACCATGATGATTCTGCGCGTGTACAAATACGGGCAGGCAGACTTGAATCTGCTGCGCGCAGCCATGACACACAATGCGGCCGCCGGGAGCGGTGACCAGCCTGCGGACGCGCCACTATTGCGCTACCGTTAGCACGATAACAACCCCATCATACCTTCCTAGTTGAAATCGAGTCCGGGAGCGGAAGCCGTTATCCGGCAGCGATCCGCGCCGAGTGGTAGGCGCAGTAATCGCAGCTGCCGGAGATGAGTGGCGGTGCGCTATCTGAATGCAGGCAATGGTGCGCATCCAGAATAGTCTCTTCAATCCACGCATCGCTACCCGTGTACGGCAGCACGCTTACCATGAACTGCATCTGCTCGGCAAATTCCTTGTGACGGCGGTCGCCGTTGCAGTAGATGAAGTAGCCCGTGTCGGAGACTGTGAATCCGTTGCGGCGCAGTAGCCACTGGTAGATTTCAAGCTGACGCTTGTAGCCGCGCTGCCACTCCGCATCCAGCGAAACCGCGCTGTTCTTGCTGGTGGCTTTGTAATCCACCACAATTAACTCGCCGTTCGCAGCCTGCCAGACGTCATCCACAGCACCATGGATGAGAAGATTGGTGGGTTCATGCAGATGCTGCACCCCTTTGAAATTGTTACGCCAATCGTTCAGCTCGGGGTGCTGAAAGGGCACCGCGTCAATACCGTGAGCCTGCATGTAATGAGGATGCGGTTTTCTCTGTTCGCGGTAGATGTCGAACTCAGTTTTCAATAGAGCATCCACTGCAGAATTGAGGTTGAAGGGGAAGCCAGGTGGTCGGTCCACTCCCAGCCTGCGGTCGAGGTAAAAACAGCGCGGGCACTCGATAAAGCGGTCTAACCGCGTGCGGCTAAGTTTGAAAGGCTTTTCGCTCTCTGGATCGTATAGGTTTCGCTGGCGCGGCGGGCGATAGGGCATAAGAGGCTATTCTAACACGCGGCGTGTTTGTACTCCGATATACAGAAATCACGTCCGACTACCAGTCAACCCGAGGCGGATGGCAGCAGCGGGGGCACCGGACATCCGAGTGAATCCGCCACCGCCCGCAGCAACTCAGCCTCGGCAACAGTAACTTGCCTGTCGGCGAGCACACAAGCAATGCAGGCCGCCACAACGCCGCGCTTCAAATTGGGCACGGCCGCCGCCAGGTCGTCCAGCGCGCCGTCAATCGCTACCAGCGATGGCTCAGTCATCTTCGCCACGGGTTCGCTTTCCGGGAAAAGCTCGCGCATACCGACCTCAAAGGCATGACCGGCCTGTTCCGGGTCTGAATGACCAACGTGCGCCAGGCTGGAAAGCAGGTCGACGCACGCCGGTCGCAGCACCGCGAGCGATCGCATCGACTTCTTTGTCGCCGCTTTCCGGTGGAAAGCACTCTCGAGGTGGCGCAGCAGCATGTGCTGCAATGTGTATTCGAACAGGCTGATATTCTCATCTGCTTCCATCAGGCAATGCACGTTGGCGCGGAAATCGCGGTACTGGCTTGGAGAAAGTTGCCGCAGCGCCGAAAGCGAAATCTCAGCGAGAGGCAACCTTGATACAGCGCCGCCGGAAGCGAGCAGCGGCACCAGACGCAGGGTCTCTTTGTACACAGCCTCGTCTGCCTGCTGCTGCAAATGCTCCAGTTGATGCGCGCGCACGGCATCTTGCTCGTCCAGCAGCAGGCCATAGACCACGGCACGCGCTCCAAAAGGCTGCTGAGCGACCCGCCGCACTTCATCCGGAATACGCTTCAATATCTCAGCCGCATAGGCGACATGAGTAGGCGTCGGTGCACCGATGGAATCCATGACGGCGTGGCTGCCTGCCACGAAGTTGGTCGGTCGGCTCGCAACCGCCATCCCGGCAGCCGCAGCTGCGCCGGCCTTCTGCGGGGTTTCGATGAGATCGAATTCGCCCGAGAAACTCGGGTCAATGCGCCGGATACGCTCGCGCAGCGCAGGGTGGGTCGCCATGATGGTGCTCAGAAAACTGGACACGCCATTAGCAAATAATAGGTGGCTGGCCTCCTCCGCTTTGTCCGCGAGCAGTTTGGAGCCGTGCTCCAACCCACCGATGCGCTTCAGCGCGCCCGCCAACCCGTCTGGGTTGCGCGTAAACTGCACTGCAGCGGCGTCGGCGAGGTACTCCCGCTGCCGCGAGACAGCGCTCTTGATCACCTTTGCGAAAAAGACTCCTATGTATCCGACCGCAATCAGGCCGATGCCAAGCATCAGCAAAACCATGCCCAAGTTACCCTGCTCCCGGCGGCGTGAGTGTCGGAATCCAGCACCCGAAAAAGCGGCCGTGCGCATCAGGCCGAAACCAATCATGGCGATGGCCAGAATGCCTGCAAGGACACCAATCAAGCGGATGTTCAGGCGCATGTCGCCGTTAATGATGTGGCTGAATTCGTGCGCGATCACCCCCTGCAGCTGCTCACGGCTGAGCTGCTCGACGCAACCACGGGTCACCCCGATGACGGCATCGCCGGGGCTGAAACCGGCAGCGAAAGCGTTGATACCTTCCTCGTTCTCCAGCAGGTACACTGGTGGAACCGGCGTGCCCGACGCGAGCGCCATTTCCTGCACCACATTCAACAGTCGGCGTTCACTGGCGTTGCGCGTAGAGGCATCCACCGGCTGGCCCCCCAACATTTCCGCCACGGCCTGCCCGCCCTGCTTTAGTTGAGCGGTCCTGATGAGCATGCCCACGGCCACCACGCCGAGGGTGCCAATCGCAACAGTGGTGAACAGGCCCGGATCCCAACCACCCCGGCTGCCGAAGACCAGCGCGACAACGAAATACACCGCGATGATGATCGCCACAACTGCAAGGAAGTAGTAGAAAACCAGGACGCTTGTCTTGCGCCGCGCCGCGTCCTGAAGTTCGAAGAAGTCCATATGACTCAGGTGATTCTGAGCGGGTTTTCAACCGTCAGCCGAAATCCACTGTGAGAATGAACAACCATTTTCTCAGCGCGACATTCTTCGCGCGCTCCCAGAAAACCGGCTCAGGTAAAGGAAACTTTCGGTGCCGCGCGCTCGGCAGCCTCTTCCACCTCAAACAATGATGCCTGCTGGAAACCGAAGCGAGCGGCAACCAATACGCTGGGGAAAGTCTCACATGCCGTGTTATAGGTCATCACCGCATCGTTGTAGGCTTGGCGCGAAAAAGCGACCTTGTTTTCGGTGGAGGTCAGCTCCTCACTCACCTGCATCATGTTCTGATTGGCCTTCAGGTCGGGATAGGCCTCGGCTAGAGCGAAGAGGCGCCCCATCGTTCCGGTGAGCGCCGCCTCTGCGCCCATCAGACCATGCATTGCCTCGGGATCGCCCGGATTGGCCGCCGCCGCCTTCCCGGCGCTGGCAGCCTGATTGCGAGCATTGATGACGGCATCAAGCGTCTCGCGCTCGTGCTTCATATAACCTTTAGCAGTTTCCACCAGGTTGGGGATAAGGTCGTAACGCCGCTTAAGTTGCACGTCAATCTGCGCAAAGGCGTTCTTGAAGCGATTGCGCAACCGCACCAGCCGGTTGTATACGCCTACCAGCCAGAGTACCACAATGACGAGAACGGCGAGCATGATGACAGTTGCGTTCATTGTTGTGCCTCCGAATGTGCCGCAGCCATTATACTCCAGAAGCCGCAGGCGATGCGCTAGCCCGCCATTGGGTGCCACCCGCGGGCGTTTCTCTCTCCATCACGGCAGCCCTTGCACGGCGCGTGCCTCCACCGCCTGCATGCAATCAGACCCGTACTGCTGCTCGATTATGCCCTTCAATCCGGTGCCACCGTACTTTGTACCCGCATAGAAATGGTCGCACAGACAGGTGTCCCCGCTGGGTGGAGAGCTGCAGCCGACCGCCGCAGCGCCTGCTTGCACACCGCGCAACTCAGCGGTTCTGCCCATGAAAGAGAATGTCGCCAGATAGACTGCCAGCGCGAACACGATCGCCACACGCATGGCAGCGCCTGCACCTCCTCCAACGCGGCTCCGCAAAAGACCGACCAAGTGGCTAAAACAGAGCGCCACGGCTAGGATGGTGAGAGTGTCTTCATATGTCACGTAAAACGGAAAAAGGTGCCGCAGCGATGAGAAGAACAGCAAGCCCATCCCGCACAAAACAAGAAAGAGGATAACGTTCACCGCACGCATTCGCCGCGCAAGCAGCAGTTCGAACACAGTCAGCGCCACGATGAGCAGTTCCGGCCAGCGTGAGCCGCGGTAATGCCCCCACCATTCAGCGCCGACCGAGCCTAAGTACGCCAGCGGAGATGCGTGGTCAGCGGATGACAGAAACGAAATTGAACTCTGTGGATGCACCATTTCAAAGAGCACTCGCGAAACCGCAACCTCCATGTGGGCGCCGAACGCTTCCGGAGAGACGCGCGCCAGCTGCCACAGGGCACCCCAGGCAATGGCTGCCAGGGCGATAATGCCGTTGTTGGCGGTGATCAATGGTCGCATCGGGGATGTGCGCAGCATGGCAGCGATACTACTCTGTCCGCGGCGTCGGGCCGCCACTACCAACACCCCGCCGGCAATAAGCACCGCGAGCATGAAAAGGGTGTACGCATTCACTTTGGGATGCAGAAAACTGGCATAAACCGCCAGTTCGAACCCGATCATGAAAAGCAGCGCGTACGTCGCGGCATCACCCGCGCCGCGCTTCAGAAGCCCAAGCAGTTGGCCGATGACACAACTCTTGCATAACCGTACACAGGAGATTAGGAATACCCACAGGGCCAGCAACAGCATGAAACCCAGGATTTCCACTGCCAAATACGGCACAAGTGATAAAGTGAATGAGGCGATAAACTCTGGCCAATGCCGCAGCAGCAAAACTAGTGGCGGGGCAAGGAATAGATTGGCCACAAAGGCGTACCTCAACACCACAGTACGCGCACCGGCCTGCGCCCGATCTAGAGCGGTCTCCGCAGTCAGCAAAAAAACGAGCGGTGAAAAGGCGAGGTATGGCAGCGCGTTGCGCTTAGCGAACAGAGCAAAAGCCAGCGCCACACCGCTGCCGATCAGACAAGTCCCAAACGCGGATAACCTCGCCGCCCGCGCTGCCTTGAACACAAGATACAGCGAAAGCAATCCCATGCATGCACTGAAAGCCTCTTCGCGAATCCTCAGCAGAAACTGCAAGTTTGACCATGAGACAGCCACAATCAAGCTCGCAAAGAAACTGATGAGGTACGATCCGGTCAGGAAGCGAGCAAACCAGAAAACAGTCCCCACTGTCAGCAGGAATATTACTGCTCCGGACAGCCATCCAGCGATTACAAACTGCCTCAAGTACAGCAGTGGGTCCGGATTAGAAGCTAGGCCCTGAAACGAGGCAACGCTGAGAAGGCCAATCTTTGAGGCAAGTGCGTAAGTCCAACCCAGTAATTGGACAAGCGGCAGTCCTACACCAGACGAAGAATGTTCCACAAACCCGGACGGGAGACCATCGACGAATCTTAGTCCGGCGACGGAATAACAGAAATCAGAGTCAATGTTGCTCCAGTAACAGCGGTCAAGGCCTGTGGAAGCGTAAACGAACGTGGCAACACCGATAGCAACGGCGATAGCTAGTAAAAACCACAGCGTATTGAGGATTTTCTCTTTCTTCATTGTTCGAGGCACGGTGCTATTTTCTGATGCAAGACACCATCAGGCCATGCGCCATCAACGGCCTAATCCACGTAGTGCTGTGACAGCCCATCTGCGCCGCCTCCAATACCTGTTGGGAAAGTCATGTGCGTCTCCCGTCATGCTGACTTTCCTGAGTGACGTCACACCTTTCTATCCCCAAATCTCACTTTCTGACCAGAGCCACGCAGCACCACGTACTCCACTGGAATCGCCATGATGCGCCTTGACCAACGTAGTACACACGTCATCTGAAAAGACGTAGTCGGTCCATAGTGTTGGTACATTGTCATATAATCGACCGATGTTGGAGAGACCACCTCCGAGAACTATCACTTTCGGGTCGAGCAGGTTAATCACCGCCGCAAGACCTCGCGCCAATCGATTCTCATACAGGGTAAGTACTGCATCGGCATGCCGCTCTCCCCCATCGGCACGACGAGAAATTTCCTCTGCTGTTATTCGAAGACCCGTTCTGCACCTGTAGCTCAATTGGAGACCCGGGCCTGATAGAAAGGTCTCTATGCAACCCTGTTTTCCGCAGTAACAATCAGGGCCGGGAAGCTCGTCATTGCGCGGCCAGGGTAGCGGATTGTGCCCCCATTCTCCGCCAATGGCGTTCACCCCAGTGACGAGTGTGCCATGGATTACGATCCCTCCCCCCGTCCCCGTACCAAGAATCACCCCGAACATACTGTCTGCACCGGCCGCCGCACCATCCGTAGCCTCGGAAAAAGCAAAACAGTTGGCATCATTCTGTAATCGCACCGGGCGCTGCAACAGATCTTCTAAGTCACAATCCAACGGATGACCAATCAGTGAGATCGAGTTCGCATTCTTGACCACCCCTGTTGTCGTTGAGCGTGTGCCGGGAATTCCCACCCCTACGCTTCCCTTCAAACCAATAGCGCTCTCTATCTCGAAAATTAAATCACGAACAGCGCCCAGAATCTCGCGATAGGTTTCGTCCCCAGTGCCCCTGGGGGCCCCCACCCGCTGGCGCGTAAGCACATGACCATCCCTTGCGATTGCAATGCCTTCAATCTTGGTCCCACCAAGATCTACTCCCACTCTGCATTCAATTCCTTTCATTGTGTACTCTAGTTAAGGTGACGTGATCCGTGTCACAGTGGATTTTCGGATAACAGGAAATTGATGCCGCAGCACGTCAAACTGGTTGTGGCAGAATAGGCCACCTCAACGCGCAGTGGCAAACGAGTGTGTTACTCTCTCATTTCACCGGACGCTGCCGCGTATCAAGATTAAGAAGTGCATCCATTATATAACATCAATCTAGTATGAGGTTCGTCGACTTCCCAAAGGTGTGAGAAACCCCGCCGGACGAGGCCAATTGCCACTATCTGGCAATCTCAACGGCGTCCCGACTTCAGCAACTATAATCAGCATACTATAATGCTGGCTGTTGTTGGTAGCTAGTACGCAGAATTCACACAAGGGTTGCCGTCATCCATGCCTCTCGATCCACTCGTCTCCTCTGAATTCCAGACCCGTTTTGGGATACCGCCCCGTTTCATCGTGCGTGCCCCTGGCCGAGTAAACCTGATCGGCGAGCACACCGACTACAATGACGGCTATGTGCTAGCGATGGCGATAAACCGCGCAGTCTGGATTGCCCTGCACAAGCGCCCTGATCGACAAATCAGCGTTTACTCTCTAGACTTCGATGAGCACACGGAGTTCTCGTTGGATTGTCTGCAGCCCGGGTCGACGCACTGGTCCGAATACCTGAAAGGCGTGGCCTGGGCACTAAAGGAAGCGGGTCACCAACTTCAAGGGTGGGAGGGCGTGCTGGCCGGGGACATACCTGTCGGCGCAGGGTTGTCTTCGTCCGCGGCTCTAGAAATGGCTACGGCGCGTGCCTTTGAGTGTGTGTCCGGTTTTCCGTGGGATGCTCTGACAATCGCCCGGATCGGGCAGCGTGCAGAGAGCGAATGGGTGGGAACGAAATGTGGCATCATGGATCAGATGACCGCAGCCGCGGGGATCGCCGACCATGCACTGCTGATCGACTGCCGTTCGCTGGCAATCCAACCTGTGCCCTTGCCATTTGAGACAGTTTGTGTAGCGCTGGACACTACTACCCGGCGAAGGCTGAGTGATTCAGCCTACAACGATCGGGTTGCCCAATGTGGGGCGGCAGCTGCTCATTTCGGGGAGCCATCCTTGCGGAATGTAAGCACGGAGCAACTTGTCCTCGAAGAACAGCGACTCGGAGACATTATGCATCGCCGTGCCCGCCATGTCATCACGGAAAACGAGCGCACTAAACTGGCTGCAGCTGCTATGCGCCGCGGCGACACAGCCGAGACGGGAAGGTTGATGGATGCCAGTCACGCAAGTTTGCGCGATGATTACGAGGTCTCAAGTCGGGAGTTGAATGCGATAGTGGATGTCGCCCGGCAGCAGCCTGGATGCTACGGAGCCAAGCTCGTCGGAGCGGGATTCGGAGGCTGCGCCGTGGCACTGGTTGCTTCCACGACAGCGGACCGGTTTGTCGAAGTGGCTGCCGCGGAGTATCAAGAGATTACAGGTGTACAGCCGGCAATTCACATATGTACGGCCGCAGATGGAGCCGAAATAAGTGACAACGGCAGAGATGGCACCGATTACCTGTCGCCATAGTCAATTCCCAATCGGTTGTTGTACAAATGCATATGGGCCCCCAGCGCTCAGAAGGCACCAAGAGCAATTGTAAGGCACACCGGCAATCTTTTGTACACCTTTGTACAGCTGCAGGGATTGGTGGAATCAGCATTGACCAGAGTTGGCACGAAGACGATCCGGTCGGTTGTAGTAAAGCCACAAGAGCGTTATAGTAGATGAAGTTTTGAGAACGCGGTGTTCTAGGGGGGAGCGAGTGAACAATGTTCTTTATGGTATGGTGACAGTAAGCAAATGAATCTTTCACGGTTTCCCCGGTTGCGCTACGGTCATCTTCCCACCCCGTTAGAATACCTCAGGAATCTGACTAGAGAGCTGAACGGTCCTCACATCTGGATTAAGCGGGACGATTGCACCGGAATGTCAACAGGTGGCAACAAGACCCGCAAGCTGGAGTTCCTGATGGCGGAGGCGGAAGCGCAGGGGGCTGATACCGTTCTGACCATCGGCGCAACGCAATCCAATCACGCCCGTCAGACCGTAGCCTTTGCGGCCCGCATGGGCGTTGCCAGCCATATTCTGCTGGAAGACAGAACCGGCATCGATGATCCAAACTACAAGAACAGCGGCAATGTCTTGCTGGATCAGCTCCACGGCGCCACCATAGAAGAGCACCCTGATGGCACTGATATGAACGCTGCGATGGAATCTGCTGCTCTTCGTCTTCGTGAATTGGGGCACAAGACGTACGCCATTCCCGGTGGAGGATCCAACGCCACGGGCGCCCTGGGCTACGTCAACGCTGCCCTGGAACTGATTACCCAAGCGAATGAAGTCGGGCTGGCGATCGATCACGTGATCCATGCTACCGGAAGCACGGGCACACAGGCAGGCATTGTGACCGGCCTAGCGGGCATGAACAGCGGCATTCCAGTGCTGGGCGTCAGTGTCCGCGCGAAGAAAGAACTCCAGGAAGAGAACGTCTTTCGTCTGGCATCAGCGACAGCAGAGAAAATTGACTGCCCCGGAATAATCAGCCGCGATGATGTGGTCGTCAACGCCAATTACGTTGGCGAAGGCTACGGCATACCCACAGCAGGGGCGATTGAGGCTATCCAAATGCTGGCACGGTTTGAGGGCTTGCTGCTTGATCCGGTGTATACAGGCAAAGCTATGGCCGGCTTAATTGACCTGGTGGGGAAGGGATTCTTCAAGACCGATGAGAACATTGTCTTTCTGCACACCGGCGGTACGGTAGGGCTTTTCGGTTACACCTCGTTTTTTCGGTAGTGAGGTCAGCGCAACGCTGGATGACAGAGCGTGAAATGCGTTACCTGGAACCGGTTTGAGGGCACTTCAACACACAGGCCATAACAGCGCGTACTTGCAGGGCGTGTAAAATTGGGTGGCGCACGTGGACCGATTGTGTCAGTCTGTTTTCAACGCCCTGACTTGAAACCGATCGAAGAATGCAAATGTGAGCAGGATTGAAACATCTTTGCAGCCTAAACCGGACCCGGGTATGAAAGCGCGTTATTGCGCAACAAGGTGCTTCCGAGAGCAAAAGTGCTAGCGGTTACAGCTGCGTGGAAGTTGAAATACCCGGACGCATTCATTGGTGTGTTGGCCATGCGTGGGGTGATGAATCCTGAGCGACATCCCATTTTGGACGAGAAGAAAGCAGCACTTGAGAAGGCGTTGCGGGATTGGATAACCTATGCAAAACAACATGATCGTTCGGGTAACAAAAAAAGTCTTTTGGCCGATCTTCTGGATTGTCTTTGTTATCATCTTTATCTATGTTGCAAAGGCGATTATGCAGAGCTTCCTTCCATCTACACCGTCCGCCAAACAAGAGACACCTCCCATAGCGGCGATTGAGCCAACTGCCACCACCGCAGACATGCCACTTCCACAGCCGACGGCCGATTCGG
>DASCOB010000028.1:0-5660 GCA_036011785.1 Anaerolineales bacterium
GGCTTCCAGAAATGGCATAAAATGAACCGCGCCAACGACCATATCATCATCCCAACCGCGATAGTTGTCGTTGAAATGGAAGTGGCCCAGCCTCCGGGCGCGGTGCAGCAACCAAATTGACTCGCCCAGCACCTCGCCGGCCATCAGCGCGTGGCCCGTGTCTAAGGCAACTCTCACATTTTCCGCGCCGATCCGGTCAACAATATGGAGCGTGGTTCCAACATCATTCATAAAAATGTGGCGGCGTGGCTCGAAAGGCTTGTACTCCAGGCAAATCCTCACATCGCTGCGGTGAGCGGCCATTTCAGCAATACTTTCCGCCATCCAATTCCAGGCATCTTCATAATCCACTTCAAGCGAATAATCACAACCGTCCTGCCCCAAAAAAAACATAATTTGGTTTCCGCCCAACTCGGCGCACATATCCATCCCGGCCTTCACCCGCTCGATGGCTTTTTGGCGCGTGGTGGGATCACGCGAGGTGAGCGTGCCTTTAGCAAATTGGCGTTCGCTGCTGATGGACGTGCCCACAATTGCCACAGCCAGGCCAGTGTCGGATAATATCTGTTTGACTGTCCGGACATTATCCTCATTGACATCAGCCCGGTACCTCAACTCGACTCCATCGAGCACACCCAGAGATGCAGCGCGTCTTAGCCGTTCAAGGGGCAGCAGCGCCTCGCGGTAGCCGTCTCGCACAAATCGATCTCCAGGGCCGCTCCAAGGTATCAGGGCTGCGGCATATTTGAACTTGGGCACCATTGATTTGGCTCCTGTAAAATGATTTTGGATTATGTCGACACATTCATTTCAAACTTGCGCGCAGCTTTGAGTTTCACATGGTGCGTGTGAAACTGTGAGTCTCATAGATGGCTCCTTATAGAAGGTTAACGGTTGAAGATTTATGGCAACAATCTCCCAATCTTCCCGTCTCCTAATCTCCAATCTCCTTTCCAATCCCATACAATCTCGCCAGCGTGCCGCCCAGAACTTTGGCTTCATCCTCCGGCGCAAGTTGCAGAGACTTGACGACATCAACTTGCATTTTAGGGATAACCAGCGGGCCGTTCGAGCCGAAGACAATTCGCTCTACGCCTACCGCTTCAATTGCCATCGCGATAAAGTGCGGTTCCATCACCGCGGTTGTGGCCAGATAGAGATTG
Source organism: Anaerolineales bacterium (assembly GCA_036011785.1). Taxonomy (GTDB): domain Bacteria; phylum Chloroflexota; class Anaerolineae; order Anaerolineales; family UBA11657; genus CAJWGI01. The sequence goes on from DASCOB010000028.1 coordinate 1,164, forward strand.
GGGGTTCGCTTGGCAGCTTCAATGGCCTCGGCCACCCAATAGCGGTACCCCATGTGGTCCATGATGACTGGTACATCCGGGAACGCCTCGGCCAACACGCCGATGAACAAAGGATTGGCCCAACCCCCTTCGGAATGAACCGAAACAGGAATGTTCAATTCAGCGCATTTGGACACCAGTTGGCGAACAGTTTTTGTGTTGAGACGAAAACCATGCTTGGTCGGCATCAGTTTGAGACCCCGAATGCCCCACTCGCGGGCGCCGGTTTCTAATTCCGCCACGGCTTCGTCGCCAAAATGAGGGTTGAGCAGAGCGCAGGGAACAAAACGTGAATTGCCTTGTATTCGCTCGTTCATCCAGTAGTTATCCGGTTTAAGGGTCACCGGAGGCATGAGTACAGCCAGGTCAATACCGGCTTCATCCAGTAACAATTCCAGAGCATGAATATCGTAAACCCGGCCAGCTACCGGAAAGTCAAGTAAATAGAGTTCGCAATCGATAATCAAGGTATTTATCCTTCATAGAGAAACCAGCTGATTTAGTATCTTCTCAAGAACAGGAGGTTCGTAAGCGTGCTCTGCACGCTTACGAACCTCTCATCTTCCCTGATTTGTCGTGAAGACACCTTACTCATCACAGAAGCAATTCCGGCGATTTCAGGGCATCTCGCAAATCAGTCAAAAAGTGGGCTGCGACTGCGCCATCCACAACGCGGTGGTCGGCGGACAGCGTCATCCGCATGATCGGTCGGACCACGATTTGCACTCCTTCACCAACAACCGCCTCGAGCCGGACAGCTCCTACGGACAGAATGGCCGCCTGGGGCGGGTTGATGATGGCAGTGAATTGCTCGATACCGAACGGTCCCAAGTTGGAGATTGTGAAGGTGCCTCCGGCAACATCAGCCGGCGTCAACTGTTCTTGGCGGGCGCGGGTGGTCAGGTCGTTTACCTCGCTGGCAATTTCTCCGATACCCTTCTGCCCGGCATTGTGTACGACCGGCACAATCAATCCCTCTGCCAACGCCACCGCTACGCCGATATTGGCATCGGAAAGCAGGTGAATACCATCGTCCTGAAGCGTGCTGTTCAAAAACGGATGGCGGTTCAACGCCCAAGCCACCGCCCTGACCAATAGTGCTGTGATCGAGACACGAGGATGTCCGGCAGCCTCAGCCTTGACGTTCAACTGTGTGCGCGTCTCATCGAAACGACTCATATCCACGCTCACGGTAAGGGTGATGTGAGGTACCGCTTGGTAACTGGCTGTCATCCTCTCAGCGATAGTGCGCCGCATCCCTCGCAATGGAATCACTTTCGCATCCGATACGGAAACAGAATCAGGAATAGTGACAGGCACAGCCAAAACATCGTCGGCCGTAATCCGGCCTCCAGGCCCGCTGCCGGTGACAGTGTTTAGATCAACTCCGTGCTCTCTCGCAATCCGTCTCGCCACCGGACTTGCATTTACCTTTCCATCACCTTTAACTTCAGGCGTCATCGTCGATACTTGTTTTACATCCCGTTTGGTCACCTTTCCACGTGGCCCGGTGCCATCTGTTGTCGCCAGTTCAATCTCGTGATCTGCGGCGAGACTCTCAGTAATTGGTGTTACAGTGGTGCCGGTCGAGGAATCGAGGGAAGTCACTCGCTGGTTTTTCGCTAGTTGTTTCGAAGCATCCTGGCGTGTTGCCCCTCCCGGGACTTTCTCATCAGGCTCCAGAATATACGCGATGACCGTGCCAACTGGTATCACATCATCGGGTTGTGCCTGAATTCCACGCAATATCCCCGAGGCGGGTGCCTCGACCTCAATTGATACTTTGTCTGTTTCGATGACCAATATGGGTTCACCTGCTTTCACCAGATCACCGTCACGTTTCAGCCACTCGACGACAGTGCCGGTTTCCTGATCCATGTCCACTTTGGGAAGGACAACAGCCGTAGCCATCAGGGCGTTTCCTGCACTAAATCTCGTGCCTTTTCTACAATGTCTTCAACCTGAGGCACCGAATGGTGTTCCAGCGTACGGTTGTATGGAATCGGAATTTCGCGCCCAGCCAATCGGACTACAGGTGCTTCAAGATAACCAAATGCTTCACTCTCAACAATTGTCGCGCTCAACTCGCCTCCAAAGCCGCCAGTTTGGACCGCCTCGTGGACAATTAGTGCTCTACCGGTATTAATCACTGATTGAATAATGGTTTCTGTATCGAGCGGTTTAAGGGTACGGGGGTCTATAACCTCAGCCTCGATACCAAGCTCGACTAACTTTTCTGCAGCTTCCAAGGCGCGTTTGACCATTACAGAGGTCGCAATAATGGTTAAATCAGTGCCCTTTCGTTTCACGTCGGCGCTACCGAGCGGGATGGTATATGGCCGGTTTGGCACATTACCTTGGTCCTTGTATAGCAGCTTGTGTTCGAGGAATATGACGGGATTGTCATCACGGATGGACGCAATCAACAATCCCTTTGCATCGTAGGGTGTGCTCGGCATAACCACCTTTAAACCCGGGATATGCACGAACCAGTTCTCCAAACTTTGCGAGTGTTGCGCAGCCGCACCTGTCCCTGAGCCAATGGGAGCACGCAGTACCAGCGGTACCGTGGCCTTACCACCGAACATAAAACGCATTTTAGCGGCTTGGTTGACCAGCTGTTCAGACGCTAGGGTGACAAAATCCATAAACATAATTTCGGCAATGGGGCGCATCCCGACGAGCGCCGCCCCTGTGGCTGCTCCCGCAATGCCAAGCTCGGTGATAGGTGTGTCTATAATGCGCTCGGACCCGAACTGCTCCAACATGCCGTGCGTCACCTGAAACGCCCCACCGTACGCGCCGATGTCTTCGCCAATCAAGAACACGGTCTCATCTCTTTCCATTTCCTGGACCATCGCCTCTCGCACCGCTTCCGAATACCTGATCTCCCTGACTGTCACGGTGCGAAGACTCCTTCCTCGATTGTATCTAGCGCCGGCTCGGGGGCAGTTTCGGCAAATATGCGGGCGGCCTCAATGTCTGCAAGAGCCTGTTCTTCAATTTCATCCATTTCTTCCGTGGTTAACAAAGCCTCTTCGGTAAGGAAGTTCCTGAAACGAATGATCGGGTCTCGCAGCTGCCACTCTTCGATTTCTTCCTGACGGCGGTAACGATTGCGGTCACTCCTGGAGTGACCACGAAAGCGATAAGTGTCCGCAACCACCAGCGATGGCCCGTCTCCGGCACGCGCGCGGTCAACAGCGGTCTGCACAACCCTGCGGACCGCTAGGATGTCATTACCGTCTACGTCCGAACCCAAAATCCCATAAAGTTCTCCGAACTGGGCCAATCGCGCGCTTGTGGCCCAGTTTTTTACCGGGAACGACATGGCGTACTGGTTGTTTTCGCATAAATACACTACCGGGATGTGGAACAGGCCTGCCAATATCATTGATTCATGGAAGGCACCGGTGGAGGCTGCACCGTCGCCAAAGAAACAAATCAACACTCTGTTCTCATGTCTCATCTTTATGCCGAGCCCCACGCCAACCGACATTGCCACGCCACCACCGACAACGCCATTCGCCCCTAGGTTGCCCCCCGCTACATCGGCAATGTGCATGGAACCGCCGCGGCCCCGGCAGTAGCCGACTTCTTTACCGTAAAACTCCGCCATCACTAAATCCAGGTTGGGTTCCTTAGCAATGCAATGACCATGTCCGCGATGCGTACTCAGAATGTAGTCATCAGGATTGAGCGTGCTGATAGACCCGACGGCCGTCGCTTCCTGTCCAATCGAAAGATGCATCGTACCGTGAATTTTGCCCTCCATATAGCTTCTTTCCGCCTGCTGCTCAAAAGCCCGGATAAGATGCATTTTTCGGAGCAGTTTGCAGCTCAACTTCTTGCTAATTTTCATCCTGAAGTCAGTCTCCTAGTCGTCCTCAAAAAATTCCCGGGTTGACTACCTGATAGCCTGGATGCTCATCCCGCAACAGCCTTAGGGTGGCCTCTTGCGCGGCGTCAGCAACCTGCTCAAATGCTTCCCATGTAGCAGCCAGATAGTGCGGGGTGGCCAACACATTATCTAGTTCCAGTAGTGGGTTATCCGGCGAAACCGGCTCCACTTGGAAGGTGTCCAGCGCGGCGCCGGCGATCTGCCCATCAACCAAGGCGTGGTAAAGTGCGGTCTCATCTACCAGACCGCCACGAGCGACATTGATGAGGTAGGCATCCGGTCGCATTTTCACCAAAGCGCTAGCGTCAATCATATGCTGGTTTTCGGCGGTTAGGGGCACATGTAGCGACACAAAATCCGCTTGTTACAACTCCACAGGAATGCCTGCAAAGTGGGATCGTAACATCCAGATGGAAAAAGGAAGCGTGAAGGAGACGTAGGTCACTGCCAGCGGGAACAACCCTCCCGTAAGCCCCAACCGCGCCCACATTTTGACCATCGGAATCATCAGCAAGATACCCGGCAAGATGTAGACAAGGAGCATGAGAGCAGTGAAG
>DASCOB010000029.1:0-6866 GCA_036011785.1 Anaerolineales bacterium
CAGGTAAGCATCGCCGATGGGCGCGTGCTCACCCTCTTCCGCGATGGCGAAGGGCTCTGGTTTCTCGACCGTGCCATACATTGAATTACACGCCCACTCCTATTTCTCGTTGCTGGACGGCGTGCCCACCCCCGAGGCGCTGGTAGCGCAGGCCGCCGAGTGGGATATGCCCGCGCTGGCTCTCAGCGACCACAACGGCCTTTACGGTCTGCCGCGCTTCTGGCAGGCTGCGCAACAGGCCGGCCTCAAAGCAATAATCGGATGCGAACTCACTCTGGCGCAAAACAGCGGCCACCTGACTCTGCTGGCCGAAACTCAGCGCGGGTACTCCAGCCTGTGCCGCCTTATCACCCGCGCCCACCGCGAGGGCGAAAAAGGGCACGCGGCCCTACCGGAGAGTGCGCTGGCAGAAAACACCGCCGGTTTGATTGCACTTTCCGGCAGCCGGCGTGGCGCGATAGCGCGCGCGCTGCTTGCCCACGAGCAGCAGCGGGCCGCCCGCATTGCTGCGCGCTACGCCGACATGTTCGGCCACGAGTGTTTCTTCTTAGAACTGCATCGCCACCACGAGCGCAACGACCGTTACCTGAACGCCGGGATGGAGCGACTGGGGCATAAGCTAGGGCTGCCGCTGATAGCCACCGGCAACGTGCACTACCTGACCCCCGCCGACGCGCACATCCACGATGTGCTCACCTGTATCCGGAAGCGGCTGCCGCTGGAGCGCATCGGCGACCAGCTGCGCGCAAACCACGAATATTATTTCCGCAGTCCGCAAAAGATGGAAGCTCTCTTCGCCGCATGGCCGCAGGCACTGTGCAACACACTCGCCGTGGCTGAGCGATGCCGGGCGCGCCCGCCCACCGGCCCGCAGGCGCTGCCACAAACGCAGATCTCATCCGACGTCAGTGCGGATGCACACCTGCGTGCGCTCTGCCGCACAGCGCTCGGCCACAAAGCTGGAGCAGGTACGCGCAAATACCAGAGCACGCTCGAACGCGAACTCAAACTAATTGCCGAGCAGCGTCTGGCGAACTACTTTTTGCTAGTGTGGGATGTAATGCGCTACGCCCGCCGGCGCGACATCCTCTGCCAAGGGCGCGGCAGTGCCGCCAACTCGCTGGTGGCTTACCTGCTCGGCATCACCCCCATCGACCCTCTGGCCGCCGGCCTGGTCTTCGAACGCTTCCTTTCACCCGAACGCCCCACCCCGCCCGATATCGACATCGATTTCGCTGCCGACCGCCGCGAGCAAGTCATCCAATATATCTATCACAAATATGGTCCGGAGCATGTGGCCATGGCCTGCACCGTGGTCACATTCCGTGCGCGCTCTGCGCTGCGCGATGTCGGCTTTGCGCTGGGATTCGACGAGGAATTACTGCAGCGCGTCAGCGCCGGGATGGACGATTATTCCGCGGCTGCCTTGCCGCAATCCGAGAGCCTGCGCGCCACGCTGGGGGATGATTTCCACTCCCCGCGCTGGCAGCAGCTGCTGCAGCTGGCTGCCCGTCTGGAGGGCTTTCCGCGCCATCTCGGCATCCACAACGGCGGCATGGTGCTTTCCACGCGCCCGCTGGCCGCGCAAATCCCGGTCGAGCCGGCCACAATGGAAGCGCGCACCGTGGTGCAATGGGATAAAGACTCGCTCGAACTCATGGGCTGGATTAAGCTGGACGTGCTCGGTCTGCGCATGCTCGCCGCCATCGCCGATGCGTGCGCTCTGATTGACCCGCCCCCGGATCTGGATACGCTCACTTTTGATGACCCCGCCGTGTTCGATATGCTCTGCCGCGCCGAGATCATCGGGGTCTTCCAAGTGGAAAGCCGCGCGCAGGCCACGCTGATTCCGCGCTTCCAGCCACGCTCCTTCGCCGACCTAACCGTGCAGGTGGCGCTAATTCGGCCCGGGCCGATGCAGGCAAACATGGTGCACCCCTACCTGCGGCGGCGCGAAAAGAGCGAGCCGGTGACATACCTGCACGCGCTGCTCGAACCGGCTCTGCGTGAGACGTTGGGCGTGATTCTCTTTCAGGAACAGGTGCTCAAAATAGCGCGCGACCTTGCCAGCTTCACGCCCGGCGAGGGAGAACTGCTGCGGAGGGCGCTGAGCCACAAGCGCGCCGGCGAACAGCTGCAGGCTTGCCGCGCTCGCTTTCTGGCGCAGGCGCAGGCGCGCGGAGTGAGCGCCGCCATCGCCGAGCAAGCCTTCGAGCAGCTGAAAGCGTTTGGCGGATACGCCTTCTCCAAAGCGCACGCCGCCGCCTTTGCGGTCATCACCTACTGGTCAGCATGGCTGCGCTGCCACCATCCCGCCCCGTTTTTCGCCGGATTGCTGCGCCAGCAGCCGATGGGGTTCTATCCCGCGCACGTGGTGCTATCCGATGCGCGCCGCGCGGGGGTGCGCTTTCTGCCGGTGGATTTGCGCCACTCTCAGGCTGGCAGCACGCTGCAATCTGGCGCGGTGCGTTTGGGGCTGCAATCCATCCACGGGCTGGGCGCAGAGCAAATCGAGTTACTGCTGCAAGAGCGCCGCCGCGCACCTTTTCGCTCTCTGGCCGGGCTGCTGCGCCGCACCGCGCTGCCGCGCCCGGTGGTGGAATCGCTGCTGCTGGCCGGAGCGCTCGATCATCTGCACCCTTCCGGGGATCGCCGCCAACTGCTCTGGGAATTGGCGGAGGCCTACCGCGCTGCAACCGGGCCGCCGCCGCTGGCGCTGCCCGCCCGCGATGAAGGCATGACGCTGCCGCCAATGACAGCCGCCGAGCGGTTGGCAACCGAGTTCGCCGTCACCGGGCTGAGCGCACGCCGCCACCCGACTGATTTGCGCCACAAGCTTTTCGCCCGCGCCGGAGCACTCCCGGTAGCGCAGCTTTCTACCTTGCAGGACGGGCAGCGCGTCACGGTGGGTGGCATGGTGGTGGCGCGGCAGCGCCCGCCCACCGCGCACGGCATCTGCTTTCTGGCTCTGGAAGACAGCAGCGGGCTGCTAAATGTGGTCGTTTATCCGGATGTCTATGCCCAACATCGCGCCGGCTGCCGGGCGGCCTTCGCGCTCATCCGCGGGCAACTGCAACTCAAGCACGGCGCAGTGCACCTGGTAGCGCGCGAGGTGGTGGCTGTGTGAGGCCGCGCGCCGCGGGCTCAGTCGCGCATACGCGCGCCTGTGGGGTCAAATAGCGCCTCGCGCTGCGGATGCGCCGCGCGGCGCACACCCAGGACCTCAATCTCAAAACCGTCATCCGCATCCGCCCGCTCAATCGGCACATACCCCAACGCCACCGACGCCCGCGACCAGTGTGCATACCCACCCGAAGTGACCCATCCAATGACCTCACCCCGATGCCAGATGGGCTCGTCGCCGAGAACGTCCGCGTCCTCAGCTTCCACCACGAAGGTCATCAACCGCCGCGCTGGTCCCTTGGCACGGATACGTTCAGCCGCCTCCCGCCCGACAAATCCATCTTTATCAAGCCTGACAAAGCGCCCCAGCCCGGCTTCATATGGGTCATAAACCGGGCGATACTCCGATGCCCAGGCGCCGAAACTCTTTTCCAGTCGCAGCGAGTCGAGCGCGCGCAAACCGAAAAGACCCATACCGTGCTCCTCGCCCGCCTCGCGCAGCAAATCAAAAAGCGCCGCCTGATAGCTGGCCGGAACCCAGAACTCGTATCCGAGATCACCAGTATAGCTAATGCGCCCGACAAGTGCCGGGATCATCCCGACGTTCATCTCGCGGATGTGCAGAAACGGGAACGCATCCGCAGCCAGGTCGGCGCGCGTAAGCGCTTGCAGCGTCTTCCGCGATTTCGGCCCGGCGATGGAAAGCCCGGCCAGTTCCGGCCCCAGCGTGCGCAGTTGCACCGACCCATCGGCGGGCAAATGCGCATCAAAATAGCGCTCGTAATAGCGCTCGGCCACGCCGGAGCCAACCAGCATGAACCGTTCCACACCCAGCGTCGCCACGGTGAAATCCCCGATAAGCTTGCCGTCATGATTCAACATCGGTGCCAGCGCCATTTGGCCGCCATACGGAATCCCGTTTGCCAACAGATTGGACAGCCAGCCGCGCGCGCCGGACCCTGTAAACTCAAATTTAGCAAAACCGGTGGTCTCCATCAGGCCAACTGATTCGCGCACGGTGGCTACCTCCGCCGCCACACGCTCAAAGGCGTTCGAACGCTTGAAGGTCACTTCCTCCACCGGCGGCTCCCCCTCGCGCTGGAACCAGAGTGCGTATTCCAGCCCGAAAGCCACGCCCCACACCGCGTTCGCCTGCCCCAGGCGGCCATATATCGGCGAAGTCTGCAGCGGGCGCGCCGCCGGCAGCTCTTCATTGGGGAAGGCAATCTGGAAGCGACGCGAGTAATTCTCCTGCACCTTTGTGCTCGTGTAGACCGGCGTAGCCCAGTCGCCGAAGCGCGCCACGTCCATTCCCCAGATATCGAAACCCGGGTCACTCTCAATCATCCAGTTTGCCAGCGCCAACCCTACTCCGCCACCTTGAGCAAGACCGGCCATCACGCCGCAGGCCACCCACTGCCCCGGCTGACCGCGCACCGGCCCGACGAGCGGGTTCCCGTCCGGCGCAAAGGTGAAGGGGCCATTCACCACCTGACGTATGCGCGCATCGTTGAAAATAGGAAAATGCGTGAAAGCCACCTCCAACGACGGGGAAATTCGGTCGATGTCCGGGTCCAGCAATTGTGAACCGAAATCCCACGGCGTCTCCAGCGGCGACCACGGCACGCACGCCTTCTCGTAAGTGCCCAGCAGCAACCCGCCTTGCTCCTCGCGGCTGTAAATCTCGGCCCCAAAATCAATCACCATCGGAATCCCAATATCACTTTCTTCCATGCAGCGTTGTACTTCCGGGATTTCATCCGTTAGCAGATACATGTGTTCCATCGCCAATATGGGAAGTTCCAGCCCAATCATACGTCCGACCTCGCGCGCCCACAGACCGCCGGCATTGACCACGTGTTCGCAATTGATGGTACCCCGGTCGCAGACCACATCCCAGCTGCCGTCAGTATGCCGTGTGATTTCCCGAGCCCACGTGTCCAAATATACCTCCGCCCCAGCCATTTGAGCCGCTTTTGCGTAGGCGTGGGTCACTCCGGATGGATCGACCTGACCCCCATGCCGATCGTACATAGCACCCACAAAGTGACTCTCGTCCATAAAAGGCATGATTTTCTTTGCCTCCGCCGGAGTGATAATCTCGGTTTCCATGCCGAGATAACGCCCGCGGGCGTGAGCCATGCGCAGCCAGTCCAGGCGCTCCTCAGTATCGGCGAGCATCAGCTCACCCGGCAGATGAATCCCACATTCATGACCGGAGGTTTCTTCAATCTTCTGATACAGTTCAACTGTGTATTTCTGCAGCGCAGCCACGTTGGGGTCACCATTAAGGGTGTGGATTCCACCCGCGGCATGCCAGGTTGACCCGGCGGTAAGCTGCTTGCGTTCGACCAAAACCACATCTTTCCATCCGGCCTTACTGAGATGGTAGAGGACACTGCACCCCACCACACCGCCTCCAATCACCACTACCTGAGCATGAGTTTTCATTTCCAATCTCCAACATTACGCTCCCAGCGAAATCGCCACGAGCCGCAGTCTTTTGGGTATCTGGATTTTACCAGATATTCTCGGCCAATTGGGTGACGCATCTCACTCGCCGTGCGCTAAACTGCACAAGCAATCAGTAAAGCGTGGACGTCCCGTACTCATCCCCGAAAAGACCAACGTGCGCACCCGTCCTTCAATCACCGCCACCAAACCGGAGAATACTGGTTCCCACCCGATCTCATCATCCATCAACCACAGGTTTACGGCGTGGATGCCGGGTCGGTCAGGGCAATCAATGCAAGAAATGTGTTCTCCTCTGTGGAAAGCAGCCGGTGTAACCGCATCTTTGGGATGCTGTCTGGCTTGATAGTAACTGGTTTCCGGTTCAACGTAGCACGAGGCGCAGACACTATCGTTCGTCTCCAGTTGGACGTTGGTTATATACACGGCAACCACCAACATGAAAGAAATCGCATGGAATATGCGCAATTCCCTGGGGTAGTTGTAGATGAGGCGCGGAAGGTTGGAGATTACTTTTACGGTTAGGCAGGAACCATCAATTGATGAACCTGATCAACCTTTCTGGACAGATAAGCCGCCGGGGCGTCATCCAGCGCAGGTCGGTAGTACACAGCGCCCGCGCAGGCCCGGCACAGAACCGTCCCATCGTAGATGACTTCGCGTTCGTTCATAATCTCTTCGGCACAAACTTCACAGGCCGTTCTGACGCCGGGGCGACTAATCAGCGCTTCTAGGTCTACAGTTAGAGTCACGGACTGCGTGCTCAACAACTCCGCTGTCGGCATCAAGCGGTAGCCTTTGTTCAGGGCTGCCCAGCTATTGCGGGCTCCCGGCGCATAGCGCTGGGCAACCTCGCGAATGCTGGGTTGCGGCGCGACGCGCACGGCCTGGCCCGTGTGCGTGTCCACAAAGGTAGCGGCCAGTTTACCAAAGTCTATCACGCGCAACGTACGGCGGCCCACCCAACAATCAGCGGTCACGGACACACCGTCTGCGCCACAGCCGTCCGTCTCGACAAAGACCAATAACCGTTTATCGCAGCGTGACGCGTCCAAGCCGAGCGCCGCCCTGCCCGCAAGCCCGATGCGCACGCCGAGTACCTGGCGTGGACACAGATGCCGGTGCATTGCGGCCGTCTGGCATAAGAGTTCTTCGATGGGTTTCATACAACCTCCAATTTCTCAAACAATCAGGCCGCCCCAACAAAATGAGACGGCCTGTGAGCAATCCGGGCGGGTCTGCCCGCCCTTGTTTCAGCGTCACAAGGCTAC
>DASCOB010000030.1:0-5183 GCA_036011785.1 Anaerolineales bacterium
GGCCCCGGCCTCAGCTTCGTTCAGCACCACTATGATCTGCTCCTCCGTGTACCTCTTCCGACCCATGAGCCCTCCTTACTCGTATCATTCTAGCTGAGGACTCTACTTGCCGGTGTTACTGTTCTAGGGGGGAATGTCAGGCGTAGACAAGCGTTTTTGCGATTTTGCGCTTGGCAGCACGGCGGTTGCCCCATGAAAGCGGGGAATCCGAGCGAATCAGGCCGCATTTGACGCCCTTGGAATGCGGGATTATAGTTGGCGGTATCCCAGAGGGAGCTATATCCAGGAAAGCCGGTTTGATCTGGGGAATCCCGGCTTAAAAGAAGGGCCTCATCGCCCTGAGTCTTCGGTGCTAGATTGTCCAATTCATGCTGACACCCTACACTCACGGAACCGGGATCACCAGACCATTGAGCGAGCAAGTGCACCTGTTAGGTACGCTGCTTGGGCATGCCATACGGCAACAGGCCGGAGACGACATTCTGCAGTTGACCGAGCGGATTCGAATTCTATGCAAAGATGCCGCTGTCACCGGCAAGGAAGACCTTCGAGACCAGGCTGCTCAGATCATCCAATCGCTATCGACTGACGAGGTCGTCTGGCTTCTTCGGGGGTACACCGCTTTCTTTCATTTGGTGAACAAAGCCGAGCAACGCGAAATTGTCCGAATCAATCGAGACCGCCAGCGGAAAGCCAGCAAGACAAGACCGCGCGTGGAATCGATTGCCGAAGCCGTTAATCACCTTAAGCAGGAAGGGATGGCATTCGAACAGGTGATGCAATGGATAGGGCGTTTGGACATTCAGCCGACGTTTACCGCTCATCCCACTGAAGTACGCCGCCGAAGCGTAACACATAAACAGCGACAGGTAGCTGCACAGCTTGCCCGCTTACAAGATGAGAACCTCCTGCCCGCGGAACGGGAAATTGCCATACGAGATGTCTTTTGCCAAATTGCCCTGCTATTGGCAACCGACGAGGTCCGCGCTGAACGCCCATCTGTCGTTGATGAAGTTGAGCACGCGCTCCACTACTTGAGCACCTCAGTTTGGCAGCTTGTGCCTCAACTCTCCCGAGATTTGCAGTCGGCGCTGGAACTCTATTATGGGCAAAGTCCGGAGCTTCCCATGTTCTTGCGTTTCCGTACCTGGGTTGGCGGCGACCGGGATGGCAACCCCAACGTCACGGCGGAAGCGACACGCACTGGTCTGCGACTGCACCGGCAAACCGTCGCAAGACTCTACCTGGACGAACTGCGCGACTTGTGGAACGACTTGAGCATTTCCAGTCTCATCAATGTGGTGCCAGCGGAACTAACGAAATCGCTCGTAGAAGAATCGCGAACAGACTTGCTACACGAAGACGAAATCAGGCCGTTCGTCCACGAGCCTTATCGTGTCAAAATCAACTACATGATGGCGCGGCTCAAACGCATGCTCGACGAAGTGTCCGCAAGTGCCTGGGATGAATACAACAGCGCTGGCTTCATCAGTGATTTGGAGATGCTCCAGCGTTGCCTGAAGCAGAGCAACATCGAAAAGCTCGCCGAATCCGGTCGCCTTGCGGACCTGATAATTCGTGCAAAAACGTTCGGGTTCCACCTCGCAGCGCTGGATATTCGCCAACATAGCAAAATCCACGAGCAAGCGGTCCACTCGTTGTTGAGTGCTGGCGGAGTATGCACGGACTATTCTAGACTGCCCGAAAAGGACCGGCTCAGAATTCTTGAAAGTGAGTTACAGAACCCGCGGCCTTTACTGCCCAAGGGCACGACGCCGACCGGTGAAGCGCAACTGGCGCTCGAAACCATGGATGTGATGGCCCAAGCCCTGGGGGACGAACCGGAGTCGCTTGGCAGCTACATCATCAGCATGACCGACTCGGTGAGCGACATACTGGAAGTCCTGTTGTTGCTGAAAGAAGCCGGGCTCTGGCACTACGACAATGGCAGAGTGAAGACGTCCATTGACGTGGTCCCGTTGCTTGAAACCGTGGACGATCTTGAGCGGGCGGAAGCATTCATGGAATCGCTGTTGACAAATCCGGTCTACCGGCTGCATTTGACAGCACGGAAGAACTTCCAGGAAATCATGTTGGGCTACTCAGATAGCAACAAAGACGGTGGCTATTGGATGGCGAATTGGGCCTTGCACAAGGCTCAGGCAGTCCTGGCCCGCACGTGTCAGAAGCATCACACCGAATTGCGCTTGTTTCATGGCCGAGGCGGATCGGTAGGGCGCGGCGGGGGCCGCGCCAATCACGCCATTTTCGCGATGCCTCCGGAAACCCACAACGGACGCATACGCTTCACCGAGCAAGGCGAGGTGATCTCATTCCGCTACGCTCAGGAGGCAGTTGCCCATCGCCACTTGGAGCAAATCATCAATGTCATGCTGAAATCGATCAGGCCTGCAACTGAGACTTTGCGGCCCGATGTAACTGCGATGATGGAAGCCTTGGCCGGTGAATCCATGCGCGCTTACCGCGGCTTGATTGATGACAAGCGCTTCTGGCCATGGTACGTGAAGGTGACGCCAATTGAGCACATTAGCCATTTGCCGATTGCCTCGCGGCCGGCCTCACGCCAGGCCGCAAGTGAAGTGGACTTCGAAGACCTGCGAGCCATTCCCTGGAATTTCGCATGGACCCAAACCCGATACAACGTGCCCGGGTGGCACGGCCTGGGCGTCGCACTGCAAGAATACATCGACGAGAAATCAGAGAACCTCGATATGCTGCGCGACCAATATCAGAACTGGGCTTTCTTCCGCACTGTAATTGACAATGCGCAACTAGAAATGGCGCGCGCCCGGCTCGATATCGCTCAGCGATATGCGCGGCTGACGCGGGGAGGCTTTCACCCGCAAATACAACGGGAATTCGAGTTGGCCCGGCAGGCCGTCCTACAGATCACCGGGCAGTCGGAATTACTGGACAACAGCCCGGTCATTCAGCAATCGATCCTGCTGCGGAACCCCTACACTGATGCGCTCAACCTGCTTCAGTCCGAGTTGCTACGGCGTTGGCGACAGCAGCCCAAAGACACACGCGAGCTGCGAAAGGCAATGTTCTTGGCGATTAACGGCCTTGCCGCCGCCATGCAGGGCACGGGATAGCCCAAGTCTTCCGAAGCGATTGCCACGCCGGCCAGCTCAGTCACGGAGACATCGCGCATAATTGTACACCGTCAACGATAATGGGACACATCGGGGGTAAGAAAACCTGAGAGAGGGGAAGTGACGTGAACTCCTGGAATGAAGGTACATTACTTCCAGAAAGGAGCAAATGTGTCCCAGTCAGAAAACATTAAGGCCACGGTTGCCGAGGAGCGGAGCGAGCAGACTCGCTCCTTCGTCCGCATGGTGAAAGCGCCCTAAGTCTTCTTTTCTTGTTTCAATTTGCGTTTTTCCTTTAGAGTATGTTTTGCCAGTGTCTGTTGTTCCTTTTTGGCTTTATCTTTTTTGCCACCCTTATCACCCATTACTCTTTCTCCTTTGCATCGGGATTCTTCGGAATGTTGAGGTGGACCCGGTCGGTTGGACAGGGTTTGGGCGATATTAAGCGAGAGTCCCGGCGTCCCGCCTCAGTTTACCACTACTCTTCTGGGTGGCCACCCCCTCTCTGTTGGTAGTCACCGTATTCCCGAGCACCGTGCGCTACCCGGTCGCTTGGACTTGACCCGTCGTCCGAAATTCAAAATCCGCGCCCCCGGTACCCTCCGTCGGAAGAGCTAGGCCGAGAGCGGGACCCGTATTCTGCCGTCCGCCCTGAGCCGGTGACCCTGGACAAGTCCCACTTACACTAATACCTTTTGTCCAAGGGGCGCGCCGTCAACTTGCGAGCCGGGCTGTAGGTATATAACCCTGGCTCCCAAATGCCGCCCAGCGCCGTGGCGGGTGTCGTCGCCGCTGACAGTGCCCGCTTGCCGGGCCGCGTGGCCGCCAACTGGTCCAGCGTCAGCAGCTCCAACTGCGCCGCCGCCGTGCGTAGCGGTCACCGGCCACGAAGCCACTCATTGCCCCTCAGGATCAGCTTGACGCAGTTGACGTGGCTCTGCGCCTTCTGTACTTTCTGCTGGGCCGCCTGTATCTCCAGAAGGACCGCCTCGGTCAGTTGCGCAATGTCCCTCATAGAGCCACTGAGATCGCGGATGCCGTCGTACGGCGGGAATTTTTCCCGAAGCGCCTGTAGCTCAGCCTTCGCCTCGCCGAGCAGTCGCGAACCGTCAATATGCTCCTGTTCCCAATCGAATCCGTTCCAGGCCATGGGCACTCCTGCTTGCGGGGTGATAGCAGCTACGTCTATCGTTGATATGGGGTCAGCCAGGTGGGCAAACCTGCCTAAGTTATCAACCGGGCGGATTTTTCACTTCTCCCTTTTTGCACTGCAGCGCCATTTCTACGTGCAAAGCTGTCACTTTTCGACCAATATGATTTGAGTCCTTCGGAATTCATGAACTCCCGCTTTTCTCCGCAGAGTTGACAGACTCCCTCGCTCAGAGGGCCGTTCGAGCGCGCAATCACCCAGTAGTGGGTACATTGGACGAATCCAAGGAGTGTCTCCATGTTCATTGGACACGGCTCTGTCCCTCTGTAGACCCAATCTTGGACTGTCTTGACTGGCACATCGATCTGACGGGCAAGCTCCCGCACACTTAATTCCTGTTGGCTTAGCCACCATCGTAAGTTCATCATGGGCTTTCTCACTGTCGTTGAGACAGGGTGGAGTCTACATTCTACTACCGCTTGCAACCGTGGACCGCCACCAATACTGGGAGCATCACATTGGCGGGCACACGACAGCCTAGGAGCCAGGCAGAAATGAGAAGAACGTAGGCGTCAGACGGTTCAAATTCTTCTTGCAAATCCAAATCCACCACCATATCAAATAGAGAGCTTCGATTTGACCCGCCGCCCGAAAATCATTCAAAAAGTTCGCGGACAGTACCGTCAATCATACCGAAGACGGCGCGAGTTGGTGCCCGTTTTCTCGGCCAGCCTGACCTGCCCCCCGAAAACCGGTCCAGGTGTAATCTTAGTAACCTGGGCCGGGGAAAGGGGGGAGAAATGCCAAGGAAGAAGCATTCACCAGAGCAGTTCGCTGGGCTACAGATCGCCGGCTCCGGAAGGCAGTCCTGGCTGCTGACACAATCCCAGCCCTTGTCTGACTAACATAGGGAGTGG
>DASCOB010000031.1:0-6773 GCA_036011785.1 Anaerolineales bacterium
GAAAACGCGCCCCGCTGAGCAGGTCCTCGCGGTCCACCTTGCCCCATGCACCGCGCATTTTCAGCATGTAATCGCGCCCGTAGCCGCTGCTGCCGCGATAGTTGACCTGCAGCACCGCATAACCGCGGCTGACGAAAAACTGCACCTCTGGGTAAAAAGCCAGCGTGCGCTGTGCGGTGGGGCCGCCGTGGCTCATCACGATCGCGGGTGGCCCTTCCGCAGTTTCGCCTGCCGGCGGGTAATATAGTCCGTGAGCCACCTCGTCACCCACGCTGCGCCACTGCACCGCTCGCGCGGCTGAGAGCGCAGTGGCCGGAAGTGGCGCTTCCCGGCTATACTCAATCACCTCTGCGCCTCCGCCCGCCTGCGGCGAAAACGCGACCACCCTTTGCGGGGTCGTGCTGGCAGAAACCACGCAGGCGAGCATGTCATCATCGGGCGCGACTGAAATGGAATCGAACTCGCTGTAATCGGCCGCCGCTCCAACTTCGGCCTCGGCGCCATCCAGCCCGTAACGCCACAGCCGCACATTGCCCATCTCATTGCGCAGCGCGAAAACCGACGTGCTATCCCGCGCCCATGCGAGGGTTCGCATGCCCTGAACCCACGCCGGGCGCGCATGTTCCGCCGTCACGTCCGTTAACCTTCGCTGCTCCCCGGTTTCAAGATTTTGCAGATGAATTTGGCCCCAGCCACCGGCATCGGACACGTACGCTAGATAACGTCCGTCAGGAGAAAATTCCGGTTGAAAAATAGCGGTGCCATTTCCCCCAGCCACAGTACGCACGCTCTCTGCGCGCGGCACACCATCCGCAAACTGCAGCTTCACCATCCGCAGCTCACACCCGTCCCAAGGCATCTGCGGCGCATTCCACGCCACACATGCCACCATTGAGCCGTTAGGGTGCCATGCCGGCTGCATGTAAAATTCATCCCCACCCAATAGTCTCTGTCCAGACTGCCTCCCATTCCAATCTACTACGCAAATTGCGTCTTTATCATCCCTTGCACGCACATACGCGATCCACTGCGCGTCCCCGCTGACAGCCGGCGCCGCCACCGCACCAATTTCTCGCGTCAACCGCAGAGGCTCGCTTCCACGTATTTTCATGCGCCAGAGCAGACCACCACACGCATATATTACATGCCTATGCGCAACTGTGAAGTCCCCACCACCGTAATTGACATCAGCGCGCACAGAAATCCCGGGGGTCAGCTCCCGCGTCTCGCCGCCGCGCCGCTGCGCCATCAACGTGCCGCGCGCACCGTCCCGGCGCCGCCACACTACCGTCTGCCCGTCACTGTCCCACTGCGCGTCAGTGAAATGCGCCCCGCCGGCAAGGTCCGCCGCGCCCAACGCTTGTACCCGCCCGGTATCCATGCTCATTCCCGCGATTATAACGCCGATTAGTGGAATCTCCGGCGAGTTGGGCTGTCCGTGTAGTAGACTCTCCCTGTGAGCACCAGAATTATCGTTCATGGGGGCGCAGGCGAGATTCCCATCGAGGATTGTGAAGCCCACCTCTCCGGCTGCCGGACAGCCGCGGCAGTCGGGTGGGAGGTGCTAAGATCCGGTGACTCCGCACTGGACGCGGTCGAGGCCGCGGTGACAGTGCTGGAGGATGACCCTGTTTTTGACGCCGGGCGTGGTTCATACCTGAACACCGATGGCCATGTAGAAATGGACGCCATCATTATGGACGGGCACGATCTTAATCTGGGCGCTATTGTCGGCGTGCGTACGGTGCGCTATCCAATCTCGCTCGCGCGCCATGTAATGGAGAGTACGCCCCACAACATGTTCGCCGGTCCGGGCGCCGAGGCACTGGCGAACGGATTCGGACTAGAGCGCTGCGAACCGGCATGGTTTGTCACGCCCTACACCCGCCGTGTCTGGGAGGAAGGTCACGCCAAGACGACGCAATTTGGCACTGTGGGATGTGTCGCTCGAGACCGCGACGGGAATATCGCCACAGGCACGTCAACAGGCGGAATAAGAAACAAGATCACCGGGCGCATCGGGGATAGCCCACTCGTTGGATGCGGCGCTTACGCAGATAACAACGCTGCCGGTGTTTCAGCCAGCGGACAAGGCGAGGCCATCATGAAGGTGGTATTGAGCAAAACCGCCTGTGAGCTGGTCCTTGCGGGAATGTCCGCGCAAGCGGCCGCTCAGGCGGCTATTGAGACTCTACGAGACCGCACCGGCGGGAAAGGCGGCCTGATTGTGATTGATCATCGGGGTGATCTCGGCTGCGCATGCAACACATTACGTATGTCGCACGCATGGGTGGATGACGTCGGGCAGATACAGGCAGAGATCGAGCCGTCCGATCAAATTGCAGACCATCTGTCGCCGTAGGCTCTATAGGCCAAACAGCACTTATCTAGAACCAGTTTCCTAGGCACATGGCGTGGAATTCGAATCATGAAACCGCATCCAAACAACTTCAACTGGCCGTGCAGCACCGGAATGGTACAATGGTCACCTCATACGCAATCCAAGAGGACAATCAAATATGTTATCGCCATCGTCAAAAGTGTCAACGCTCCTGATTTTGTTTGTCTTGTTGACTGCTTGCTCTACTGACGCTAACGTACCTCAGCCAACGCAGAAGGCCGTCGCGGTAGAAGAACCCACCGCTGCACCGGTCCTAGTGCCCTCCCCACTGCCTACCGTGCCTCCCCCCATACCGCCAACGCCAGTACCCTCGGCCACGCCGGAAGACCCGGAACTTAATCGCAAATTCGGTGTCGCAGTGCAGGATTACGTTCGGGAATCATGGGGCGGATGGGATGAAGGCGAATTCATTGGCCAGTGTCTGATTGACAAAGCAACCTCGATCACCGCAACAGCAAGGGAGGCTGTTGTTCAACATGGAATAGACGAGGCCTTCGACGAAGTTTCAGGAACACATCTGCAGAGTCTGAGCACAGTCTGGAATTTGTGCAAATCAGAAAGTGAGACGACGGCAAGTCCGTCTGATTCTGGTGAGCTTGCAATCAACTGCAGCCTTGATGATGCAAAGCAGCAGGTCACCTGTGAAGCCAGTGGCTACGTGGAAGATGCCCGACTGTACTGGTGGACCAACTCCGAGCAAGCCGAAGGTGAGGGGGGAGCGTTCGCATTCACGATCACGCGCGCGCGTCCCGATCTGAGTATTATGTTTGAGGAATGCAACTCCGGAACCTGTCAGACCGTCACTACCACGCTCGACACTGCTCATCTCATGCCACCAGAACCTCCGCCGGAAGAGCATCACGAAGAACCTCCGCCGGAAGAGCCACTGACTCCGACGGCACAGGTAACCGTAACATCCAAATCGTCTACACGTGAGGCCCCAACCCCGGCCACCCACTCTCCAGCCTTTAATGGCGAAGCTTGTATAACAGACAGTAACCCCGAACTGGTGTTCACCCATGAAGTCGTTCCCCTGGAACACATTAGGCACACTGCACCCCCCGGATCGGTAATTGTTGGGATGTTGAAGCGACATATGTACTTCTTCGTCGGGGATGGGATACCTGTCCAAGAGTGGTCTGGCTATCCCCGTTCTGTACCGGTGTTCGCCCCCGTGGAAGCGTGGCTTCGAACAGTGAACGTATACCAAAATAATGTTGCTGGTAAACAAGTACTCGAATACGAGTTCATCTTTGAAGCGACCTGTGAGGTTCGGTACAGGCTGGGTCACCTTGGCCCCCTCTCCGAGCGCATCGAAGCATTGGGGCCCTTCCAACTGGGTTACAACAGGGTGGAGACGCCCCTACACGTTGACGGCGGAGAGTTGGTTTCCTATTGGTCCGGTGTTAATCCCGGCGGGAACATGGACCTTGGTGTCTTCAATACCACTGTCGAGCAAGTTCTCGCCAATCCCAGTCGAGCCAGTGATGGATATCACGACCAACAGCGTTACGAGGACTGTCCACTCGATTATTTCCCCGATGAGCTACGTTCAAAATATTATTCAATGTTGTCTGAAGAAGACACGAGGGAACGCGTGAACACAACAACGTGCAGAAGGTCGGCGGACCAGGATATTGCGGGAACCATCTCGGGCGAATGGTTCGTGCCGGAAAAATATGGGTCCGTAATGGCCATCGGCACTTCTCTCTTGGGCTCGGCTCGTATCACATATTCACGGATGTCACATGAGCAATTTGCTGAAGCGTTTACGATTAGTGTAAGCCCCAACGACCAAACTTATATACATCCGACCCAGGTCACAAGCGAGCACTGTTACCAGAGTCCTGCTAGCGATGCGTATGTCTACCTTGAGCTGGTAAGCCCCACTGATTTACAAGTCGAGTATGGAACAGGTACCTGCGCGGACCGTACCCCGACAATCACGTTCACTGTGGAACGCTGACGGAAGATTCCTCACAACCAGAGCTTCGAAGACCTCAACACAGTCCGGATCTATTCACCGTGCTCAGCATGAACGTTCCATCAAGAACGGGGGTGATCCAGCGGTTGGGTCCAAGTTAGTGTATGGCATAATTAGAGATCCTAACCTGATCGACGCCAACTTTTGCGGGGCCGACCTGTGCGGAACATGCACGAAGGGGTGAGACACGCATGGAGCACGACTTGTTGCCAGCGAACGCAAACCTTCTGAATCAACCATTCTCAAGGAGGGCACAATGAAACTGGGGATCATGGCCGGATACTCCGGCGCGAACATCAACCTGCCGTTGCAGCTCGTGCAGGAAGCCGACCGGCTCGGATACCACTCGGTGTGGACGGCGGAGGCATACGGCTCGGACGCGGTCACCCCGCTGGCATGGCTGGGCGCGTTGACCGAGAGAATTCACCTCGGCACCGCCATAATGCAGATGCCGGCCCGCACACCGGCCAACACCGCCATGACCGCCATGACACTTGACCAGCTTTCCGGAGGGCGCTTCCTGCTCGGGCTGGGGCTATCCGGCCCGCAGGTGGTCGAAGGCTGGCACGGGCAACCCTACGGCAAGCCGCTGGCACGCACGCGTGAATACGTTGAAATCGTGCGTGCTATCTTCGCCCGCAACGCGCCAATACATCATCAAGGCGACCACTACCAGATACCCTATCAGGGCGCGGACGCGACCGGATTAGGTAAGCCGCTCAAGAGCATACTGCACGGCCGCGCCGACCTGCCCATCTATCTGGCCGCCATCGGGCCCAAGAATGTGCAGCTCAGCGCCGAAATCGCCGATGGTTGGCTGCCCATCTTCTTCGCACCGCAGCATTACGACGCGGTCTTCAAAGCGCATATCCAAACCGGGTTGGCGCGCGCCGAGGGCGACAAAACCAGCGCCGACCTCGATATTGCCCCCTCGGTGACCGTCATCCTTGCCGATGACCTGCGGCAGTGCTTCAACATGATCAAGCCCGTGCTAGCGCTGTATATCGGCGGGATGGGCGCGCGCGGCAAGAATTTCTATCACGACCTCACCTGCCGCTACGGATTCGAAGCCGCCGCCGACGCCATTCAGGACCTTTATCTTGCCGGAAAGAAAAACGAAGCCATCGCTGCCGTGCCGGACGAGCTGGCCGACGCTGTCTCGCTCTGCGGGTCCAGAGCGCGCATCAAAGACCGGCTGCAACTCTGGCTGCAGAGCCCCGCCACCACGCTAAACCTGATGACCTTCGACCCCGCCGTGGTGCGCCTGATGGCCGAGTTGCTGCTCTAGCCTTGCTCCGACCCGCCGGTCGTAGTAAACTTCAGGCCGCATCAGTTTCAGATTCTGGAGCCCCCCAATGACCGAAAAACTCAACAAATACAGCTCCCGCATAACCCAACCCAAATCGCAGGGCGCATCGCAAGCCATGCTCTATGGCACCGGCCTGACCGAAGCCGATATGGACAAGGCGCAGGTCGGCATCGCCAGCATGTGGTACGAGGGCAACACTTGCAACATGCACTTGAACGACCTTTCCGCCGAGGCCAAACAGGGCGTAGATGCAGCCGGCATGGTCGGCATGCGCTTCAACACCATCGGGGTAAGCGACGGCATCGCCATGGGCACTGACGGCATGAGTTATTCGCTCCAGTCACGCGAGATCATCGCCGATTCGATTGAGACGGTGATGAGCGCGCAATGGTACGATGCCAACATCTCCATCCCAGGCTGCGACAAAAACATGCCCGGCTGCATCATCGCCATGGGGCGGCTGAACCGCCCGGCGATGATGCTCTATGGCGGCACCATCCGCGCTGGATGCTACGCCGAGCAGCCGCTTGATATCGTCTCTGCCTTCCAGAGTTACGGGCAGCACATCGCCGGCAGCATCGATGAGGAGAAGCGCCGCGCCATCGTGCGCAAGTCATGCCCCGGGCCGGGCGCGTGCGGCGGAATGTACACTGCAAACACCATGGCTTCCGCCATCGAAGCGCTGGGCATGGCACTTCCCTTCAGCGCGTGCACACCGGCGGAGGACCCCGCCAAGGCCGTTGAGTGTCGCCGCGCCGGCGCGGCCATCCGCACGTTGCTCGAGCGCGACATCAAGCCGCACGATATCATGACGCGCGCCGCCTTCGAGAACTCCATGGTCACCGTCACGGCACTGGGCGGCTCGACCAACGCGGTGCTGCACTTGCTGGCAATGGCGCGCGCAGTCGATGTGCCCCTTTCCATTGATGATTTTCAGAAAGCGAGCGACCGCACCCCTTTTCTGGCTGATCTGAAGCCGAGCGGCCGCCACGTGATGGAGGACTTGCACGCGGTGGGCGGCGTGCCCGCGGTGATGAAATACCTGCTGGAAAACGGGCTGCTGAATGGCGATTGCCTGA
>DASCOB010000032.1:0-41191 GCA_036011785.1 Anaerolineales bacterium
GTTTGGCCGCTTTTGATCGAGGCGGTTTGCTAATGGTGGATCTAGATGCCCGACGACCGAAAGATGCGGTTGTTGAACGCTGGGAAATCGCTCACGAACGAAAGGATGCATGGGCACTAGTTATGTTCTTGCCCAAGATACCGGAAAAAGCTCCTCGTAATCTGGAGGCGCGGCTGAAAGAAACTGCGACAGCGGCAGCACTTGAAATGGATGCAAACCACGAGACTGAACTCAACGAACGGCTTGTCAACGCATTAGCGTCTGACGATATCGGCTTGTTTGGTTCAGCGATCACTGAACTGCAGGAGCGCAGCTTCAAAGCCATGAAGGTTGCCGGGGGGGCGTTGTGGGAGACCGAAGCTGGCGAGGTTTTTTTCGAAGTCATGCGAAGCAACGGAGCCTTTGCCTGGGGGCAGAGCCTGACCGGGCTTGCGCTCTGGGCTCTACTCAAAGGGGAGATGGCCTGCATAGAAACCCAAAAAGCCCTCCACCCAAAGGTCGGTTATTATAGCGGCCGCATATTAAGTGCCATCACCGACAATGCGGGAGCACAATTCACTGAGAAGGATGATAGTCCATTCATGACGTGATAGGTTTTCTCTGCGCTACCCGACCCATCAGGCCAGTAGAAACCCCGGGGGTACGCTCTTTTATTGGGGACCCTGAAGTGAAGCTACCTCAGGTGTTGTTTCATGAATGCATCCACTCAGTGCGCGCTTTGCGATCCCGGAGCTCAGTTCGACGTTGAGAGACAAATTCCTGCATCTCTTCGGCGATAGCTTCATCCAGCGTGGGTGGCTCGTATTCCTCGAGCATCTGCTTCCAGCGTGAGTTGGCAAGCTTGCACGAGTCTGGGCTGCCCTTCTCCTGCCATTGCTCGTAATTGTCCATGCTGAACACCGAGTGCTGATAGAAAGCAGTGGTGTAATGGCGCATAGTATGTTCTGAGCCCAGAAAATGGTTTCCTGGTCCAACCTCCTCAAAGGCCTCCCAAGCGAAATCTTCATCACTCAAGCCGATGCCGCCAATCATGCGCACGAGCATACCGCACATTTCGGCATCGAGGATGAATTTTTCGTAGCTAGATATAAGCCCGCCCTCCAGCCAACCGGCCGCGTGCAGCACGAAATTCGTGCCGGCCTGGATCGTCGGCAGCATTGTGGCAGCCGACTCGTAACCTGCCTGTGCGCCTGGAACGCGCGCCGCCGTGAGGTTGCCCCCAGATCGGTAGGGCAACGAGTAATGGCGCGCCATCTGCGCCGTAGCATACAAGGCCAGTGCGTTTTCGCCGGTACCGAAACACGGTGCGCCGCTCTTCATATCAATGTTGGCCAGAAACGATCCGTACACGCAGGGCGTGCCCGGGTTAAGCATCTGCGCGTAACAAATTCCGAACAGTGTCTCCGCGTTTTGCTGTGCCAACGTGGCTGCCACCGAGCTGGGTGACATGGCTCCGGCGACAATGAACGGGGTGATGAGCACGACCTGCCTCGCGCGCGCGTAAACCTCCAGCGCGCCCAGCATGCGGTTGTCGTAACGCAGTGGGCTGGAGGCACTTATTAGGGAAATGACGGCCGGACACTCTTCGATTGCCGCAGCCCCGAAAAGGATGCGCGCCATCGTCACGGTGTCACGCGCATTGTCCGCATGGGTGACACTGCCCATAAAAGCCTTGTTGCTCAACGTGATGAGCGCCAGCAGCATATCAAGGTGGCGTTCACGCACATCCACGTCATTGGGCTCCACCAGCGTGCCACCGGAATGGTGTATGTGCGGACACATGTAAGCAAGGCGGACAAAGTTTTCGAAATCATCCAGGGTACCTCGACGACGGCCGCCGTCGAGGTCGCTCACAAAAGGTGGGCCATATACCGGGGCGAAGACCACGTGGTTGCCCCCAATCTCCAGATTGTTGCCCGGGTTGCGCGCCAGCTGCTTAAACCGCGCAGGGGTCTGGCGCACAAAATGCATCAACGTGTCCTCATCGATGCGCACCAGATCATCCTCAACCCGCGCGCCGTGCTCGCGGAAAGTCTGCAGAGCCGCGGGATAATCCAGAACCAACATGCCTTGGTCTTTGAGCAAGCGCATAGAGGCCTGATGGATGCTCTCGACCCCCTCCTCGGAGAGCACGCACACCGGAGGCAACTGGTTCTGCACCGCCTGCACCGGTTGCGTGCGCGAGGGCGTTTTTCGCGCCCGGCGTAAGGCGCGACGCCGCGGTCTGGCGCTCACGCTGGCGTATTCGGGTGCATGGAGGTAACGCGAACCTGAAACGCCATCCTGTGGACTTGACAGCCACTCACGATTGATGTCGGCACATTCTCTTTCCGTTGCGGATTACAGCATATCCGCTTCGCGCCAAGTACTGGCGCGAAGCGGCGTGCTAGATAGCCTAACCTCCCGGATCGCGGCGCTTAATCGCCATCAGCTTTTTCGCGGTATCCACGGCAACGCCTGCATCGCGGCAATAAGCGTCCGCTTCAATCTCCTCAGCGAACGCAGCATTTAGCGGCGCACCACCCACCATCACAATCACCTTTTCACGCAGGCCGGCCTGCTTTACTGCTTTTATGACCACATCCATGTAGGGCATGGTTGTGGTCAGCAGCGCACTCATGCCCAGAATATCGGCGTTATGTGTCCGCACCGCGTCCAAGAAAGAATCAGCATCATTGTTGGTCCCCAGATTAATCACCTCGAAGCCAGCGCCTTCCACCATCATCGCCACCAGGTTTTTGCCGATGTCATGGATGTCGCCCTTGACGGTGCCAATCACCATCGTGCCTACCTGTGGCGCACCGGTTTCCGCCAGCAGCGGCCGCAGGATGGTCATGCCGGCTTTCATGGCTTTCGCCGCCATCAGCACCTCGGGCACGAAAAGTACCCCGTCGCGGAAGTCCTCCCCGACCACATCCATGCCACTAACAAGGGCTTTAGTGAGTACATCGTACGGCGTAATCTCCCGCCGCAATAGTTCGTGCACTCCTTTTTCTACTTCCTCCGCTAAGCCATCGTACAAATCATCCTGAAGCTGCTCGATCAACTCGGGGGTTTCCAACTGAGTAAGGTCCAGTTCGTCTTCGACCATATCGCCTCCGGGATGCGATGATATGTTTAGGATTTGGTCATCAGTGCCGCGGTGAAAATTGTACCAGTGTCACGGTCTTATAGCCAGTTTTATTACATACGTTCAAATTGTTACCGTGTAATCCTGTCGACTTCCGCGCTCAGCGCCGGCAGCACCTCGTGCAGGTCGCCAATCACGGCGTAATCGGCGCGCTGCAAGATGGGCGCTTCGGGGTCTGTGTTGATCGCGAGAATGCGTTTCGCACCGCGGCAGCCGGACATATGCTGAATAGCACCGCTGATTCCACACGCTATGTAGAGTTCAGGTGAAATCTGCGCGCCGGTCTGACCAACCTGATCTGAATGTGGGCGCCAGCCGTTATTCGTCACTGCCCGCGAGCAGCCCACGACCGCCCCTAGTTGACCCGCCAGTGTCTCTAGGATATCGAATCCCTCCGCGCTGCCCACCCCGCGGCCACCGCTCACCACTACCGGGGCATTGTTAAGAGAGACGCCCCCTCCGGCGGGCTCGTGCGCCGTCACGCGCACGCGCAAATCATCCGCGTTTAGCGTGGCCTGAAAGCTGCTGATGTTCGGCTCACTCTCGGCTGGTACAGCTTCTATGGGGGCAAGCATGTGCGGCATCACAGAGAGCAACGCCGGAGAGCTGTGCAGTACGGCTTCTTCCACCAAACTGCCGCCCCAGCGCACGCGCGTCACGCGCAACCGCTCACCGGCGCTGGCGGTAATGCAATTGGACGCCAGAGACAACTCGCCGCGCACGGACACGCGCGCTAGCAATTCATTGCCCCGGTCGCTGCCGGCCGCGATAAGCGCTTTCGGCTGCAGCGCAGCCATGAGCTGCAGTAGGCCCTGCGCCCATGCATCCGGCGCGTAATCCGCCAGTTCTTCGTGTTCGACAACATGCAGCTCAGAAATCCCATATGCCGCAACGTCGCCGGTTGCCGTTCGCCCATCCTCACCAACTAGCGCAGCCTGTACTTCGGTGTTCATCTGGGCAGCGATATCGCCGGCAAGGTTGAGCATTTGCAGCGATAGATCGCTGATTTCACCCTGCTGCAGCTCGAGAAACGCCAGCACCATCACAGCACCCCCATTTCCTGCAGCAGCGCCGCCACTCTCGGAGCAGCACCGGGGCCCTCGCCAAGCACCTGTACCTGACTCGTAGCCTCCGGCAGATTCTTGAAGGCCATCATTTCCAGGCCAGCTTCACCCGGATCAGGCGCGGAATAGGTTTTGATTTCTTTTCTCTTTGCCGCAAGTCGCCCGCGCAAGAGCGGATAGCGCGGCAGGTTGACGCCCTCCTTCACGGTG
Organism: Anaerolineales bacterium; assembly: GCA_036011785.1. GTDB lineage: Bacteria > Chloroflexota > Anaerolineae > Anaerolineales > UBA11657 > CAJWGI01. The sequence goes on from DASCOB010000032.1 coordinate 4,405, forward strand.
AACACCGCCGGTAGAGCCAGATCATATACCTCCCACCCCTCCGCGATTTCCCTTTTTGCCACAACACTTCCATCGGATTGAATATCCAGCGCTTTGATCCCCGCCACGCAGGGAAGGTTGAGCGCGTGGGCAACGCGCAGCCCGACCTGATAGTTGCCAGAGTCGGCGGATTCATTCCCGAACAGCAACACGTCGAATGGAACCACGGCGGATTCCTCCGCGCGGATGGTGTCCACGATGGCCGCCGCAGTAGTAGCCGCGTCGCACTCGCCGCCATCGCTCTCAATCAGGATGGCCTCGTTAACGCCCATCGAAATGGCGAAACGCAGCTGCTCGACCGCGGCCGGTTCCCCCATGGTGAGTACCGTGGAGCTTCCGCCATGCTGCTCCACCAGCTGCACAGCCGCCTCCACCGCGCATTCCTCGTGCGGACTGATGGTGAAGCCAAGGTTACGGGTTACGATTTCGCGCTCGTCCTCCGTCAGCACGAATCTGACTCCGGGAACCGGAACACGCTTAACGCACACTAAGATTTCCATTGAATATCCTTACGTTCTCCCTGGGTTTTTCGCTCATTCGGATGGGCAGTCTCACTGCTTCATACGCTCTTCGATGGGGTCAAACAGTGGCGTACTGCCTGCCACTGCCACGCTGACCGGGTACTGTTCGCCGAGGTATTCAACCTTGAGTTGCGTTCCCTGCTGCGCAAAATCCGGAGGAAGATATCCCAGCAGCAAATGCTTGCCAACCGAAGGACCGGAGCCAGCACTGGTGACATACGAGCGTCGCCCGTGGCTATCAACAATGGGGGCGCCATCCACTGAAAGTATCGGCTCGTTGCCCAGCATGTAGCGCGGCTCGCCGCCCAGCGAGGTGGGGTCATCCAGAGTGAGCGTGCATAGGATCGCAACCGGCTCGGCAGCGCGCGCCTGCAGGTAGGCCTCCTTGCCGATAAAATCCGCCCGCTTGACTTTCGGACGCGCCAGACCGGCCTCCACCGGGTTGTGTTCCGAATCCAGTTCCATTCCGTAAGCGCGGTACCCTTTCTCCAACCGCGCCGTGGTACCATAGACCCCCATGCCCACCGGTAGCATCCCATGTGCCCGCCCGGCCTCCCAGAGCGTATCCCACAGCAATAGTCCGTGCTCCATCTCGGTGTATATCTCCCAGCCCAACTCGCCCACGTACGAGATACGGAAGGCCAGTGCCTTCACCACCCCGATGGTGAGTTCTTTCACCCAACCGTACGGAAGGCCCCCGTGCGATACATCGTCGTTGCAGACCAATTGCAACACGTCACGGGCGCGGGGGCCCCACATCCCGAGAGTGCACAGCGAGGAGGTGAGCTCCTCGAAGCGCACAGAGCCGTCACCCGGCATGTGGTCGCGGAACCATTTCTTGTCGATGTTCCCGGTAGCACCCCCGGTAATGACGCGGAAGCGGTCCTCCGCGAGCCGTATGATGGTCAGGTCGGCCTTGAAGCCACCCTGCGGCTCGAGCAGCGGAGTGTAAACCGCCCGGGAGACATCCACATTCATCTGGTTTACCGTCATGCGCTGAATGTAATCCAATGTGCCCTCTCCGCTGAAATCGAAAATGGAGAAGGCGGTCAGGTCAACCAGCCCGACGCGCTCGCGCATCGCCAGGTGCTCGGCGTTTATTATGGGAGACCACCAGCGCGAATCCCACTCCGCCGAGCGTGGCATCACACGCTCGGCGTAATCCGCGAGTAGCTTTTCGTTCGAGCCGTACCATTGCGGACGCTCCCAGCCGGCGGTTTCAAAATAAACCACGCCAAGCTCCTGCTGCCGCACGAAGAAAGGGCTTACGCGTGCGTTTCGCACGCTTTCGTACTGTTCGGCCGGATGCACTATCCCGTACATCTTGTTGAATGATTCGCCGGTGCGCGCGCGCACGTGAGTGTCCGTACACGAGTGGTCGTAAAAGCGCGCGACGTTGGCGGCATGAGCGTCAATCTCGGAGTAGCCCTTCGTCATCCACTCCGCAGCAACGCGCCCGAATGCGGGCCCTTCCTTAATCCAGATGGCCGCCACCGACCACAGCCCCTTGACTTCCGGCGTCTCCCCGATTATTGGGCCACCATCCGGCGTGAGCGACATCAGCCCGTTGATGGCGTAGCGCGTGCCTGCATTTTCCAGAATCTCCGGCATTAATTCCAGTGCGTTTTCCATGCTCTCGTCAAAATCATCATCGGTGAAAGGTAGCTCGGTAGGGGTGAGTGACGCTTCCTCGTTGGTTGGAATATCATCCGAAGCATGGTGAATCGGCCGATGGCTGTAGGAGCCAATTTCAAGGTCGCTGCCGTTCTGACGCTCATACATGTTCACGTCCACATCGCGCACCAGCGGGAAATCGATCTCACCACGTGTGTTTTCGAAAAAAGCGATTGGCCCCACCGTGACAAACTGATGCACCATCGGAGTGAGCGGTATGCGCGCGCGCGCCATCGCCGCCAGGCGCGGGCTCCACACGCCGCACGCAATGACGACGTACTCTGCGCCGATGTAACCTTGATTGGTGCTCACGCCGCGCACGCGGCCAGCCTGCACGTCTATGTCGGTGATTTCCACATTGGCGTGCACGCTGCGCAATGAGCCCATTTTCTGCGCATGTTCGCGCATCAGCGTGCCGGCCTGCAGCGGATCCACCACGCCGGCGGTCGGGCTCCAGAAGCCGCCCTTAATCAAGTCGGTGTTCACGAAGGGCACTTTTTCTTTCACCTGCTCCGGGGTAATGAGTTCAGCCGGCACTCCCCACGATTTCGCCGAGGTCAGCCGGCGGGTCAGCTCTTGCATACGCTCATCTGTGCGCGCCAGTTCGATGCCGCCGGGTTCTGTGAACGTGCCAAGTTCATGAAACGTTTTGATACTTTCCACCGTCAGCGCAGTCATTTCTTTGGAGTGGTCGACCGGGAAGATGAAGTTGGAGGCGTGCCCGGTGGACCCGCCGGGGTTAGGCATCGGTCCCTTATCCAGCAGCACCACGTCCTTCCACCCCAGGTCAGCCAGATGGTAGACCAGACTGTTGCCCACAATGCCCGCGCCGATAACGACAACCTCTGCTCTATCCGGAATCTCGCTCATTTCACGCTCCTCCTGCAGCCTCGACTCTCATCCGTTACCGTCATCTACAGCACTGCCCGAAATTTGACCTGGAAACTAGTAATGTGCGCGCGCATAATCTTCGCGGCGTGTTCTCCGTCTCCCGCCTTGATGGCGGCCGTTATTCTGGCGTGGTCATTCAGGGAAACACCCAGCGGATGGATGACCTTGTGCAGCGCGTGGTACCACAGGCGGATGACGTGATTGTAAAGTCCGCGCAGCTCGCCGGCGAGGAATTCATTTCCGGCCGCCTCTGCTATGACTTGGTGAAATTGATGGTCCAATTCAATCATCTGGTGGTGATCGTCACTTTCTGAAATGTCCTCTTTTACCACCAGCAGATTATCCAACACGACCAGATGCTCGGGACGCGCCCGCTCAGCGGCCAGGCACGCGGCAAAGGTTTCCAGCTCAAGCCGCACCTCGGAGATTTTCTGCAAATCACTCAGATTCAGGTCGGCCACCATTGTGCCACGGCGCGGCAATATCACCACAAGGTTTTCGAGAGCGAGGCGTTGCAGCGCCTCACGAATGGGCGTGCGTCCTATCCCCAAGGCCCGCATCAATTCGGCTTCGTTCAGCAGGCTGGCCGGCGGGTATTCCAGCCGGATGATTCCACGCTTGATGAGCAGATAGGCCTGTTCGCCCTGCGAGACTGCACCTTGTGTCTTTCCGGGGTGGTGAGCAGTGAGCAGACTTGTAGGCCGCGCGAGAGCGTAAATCATAATGGACGGAAAGCAATCACTGATATACCACTTATATTTCAAATTGTAACCTGAATTCCGCACCAGAGTCAAGACCGGCGCCGACATTCAAGATGTGGTATGCTTGACACAAACCCCATGCGCTGCTATTCTCAAGCGTACATAGTCAAAACTGGTAATCTTATCCAGAGAGGTGGAGGGATCGGCCCTGCGAAGCCTCGGCAGCCGGCGTACACACGCAAGGTGCCAATTCCGGCAGACGATGTCTGGGAGATGAGAACGCAATCGCGCACTGCACCCCGGTCGTTCACGTCGGGGTGTTTTTGTTTGGGGACAAAGCCGTGGCCGCCACCCACTAGATGCGGAGGCACAATGAGCAACAGAAAAGTGAGCGATTCCACAGGCGCAGTGCACGCCGGAGCGCTTCGCGAAAAGCCCCACCACGCGCTTACCGAGCCAATCGTGCAGAGCTCCACCTATACATTCGCAGACACGCGCGATCTGCGCAAATTCATGGATACGGCTATCTGGGGAAATGCAGATGGGCGCGTTGAATACGGACGTTATGGCAATCCCACCGTGGCAGCCGCCGAGACCCGCCTGGCCGCGCTGGAAGGTGCCGGCGATTGCGTGTTGTGCGGCTCCGGAATGGCCGCCACAACCCTCACATTACTGGCGTTACTGAGCGCTGGCACGCATGTGGTCATCACCGATGATTCATACCGGCGCACACGTGAGTTTTGCCTTACATTCTTGAAACGATTCGGCGTGCCCTGCACAGTTGCGCCCACGGGCGACTATGACGCCCTTGAAGCTGCAATCCGACCGGAGACGAAGTTGCTGGTTTCGGAATCACCGACCAACCCCTACCTGCGCTGCCTCGACCTGCAGCGTTTTGCCGAAATCGGCCGGCGGCACAAAGTGAAGACGCTGATTGACGCCACCTTCGCCACCCCGCTCAATCTGCGCCCACTTGAATACGGCATTGACCTGGTGCTACATTCGGGCACAAAATACCTGGGCGGCCACAACGACCTTCTTGCCGGCGCGGTGTGCGGCAGCGAACAATTGACTGGGCTGGTTCGGAAGCTGCGCGGGACGATAGGCGCCGTGTTGACCCCACAACAGGCTTTCCTACTCATCCGCGGCCTGAAAACACTTGGGCTTCGCATCGCCCGCCACAACGAGAATGGGCAGCGCGTGGCCGAATTCCTCGAGAGCCATGCGCAGGTCAAGCGAGTGTGGTATCCTGGATTGCCCTCGCATCCCGACCACGCCATAGCGAAAGGGCAAATGCGAGGCTATGGCGGTGTTGTCAGCTTTGAGGTGCCCGGCGGACTGGATGGCGCTAGCCGGCTTGTGGATGCTGTCTCCATCCCCTATATTGCCCCCAGCCTCGGCGGAGTTGAGACGCTCATCGAACAACCTGCGTTGATGTCATATTATGAACTCGAACCCGAAGAGCGGCTTTCCATCGGCATCAAGGATAATCTTGTCAGGATTTCCGTGGGCATCGAAGACGCTGATGATATAATCTCGGACTTGGAGCAAGCACTCGCTCACATCTGAGACAATCGCGCGTCACGTTGTTCTCCCCGGCCCTGCTCGCCCTCGAAGATGGAACCATCTGGCCCGGCATTGGCTTTGGCGCCACGGGCGACTCTACTGGGGAGGTTGTTTTCAACACTAGCCTGACCGGTTATCAGGAAATCCTCACCGACCCCTCGTATCACGGGCAAATAATCACTATGACCATGCCCCATGTCGGTAATTATGGGGTCACGCCGGAGGATGTGGAAAGCGAGCGCATCTGGGCAGCCGGGTTCCTGGTACGCAGTCTCAGCCCGGTGGTGAGCAACTGGCGCGCCCACCAGAGCCTGCCCGATTATCTTGGCGAGCACGGAGTGATTGCCATAACTAACCTTGAAACGCGTGCGCTGGTGCGCCACATCCGGGAGCATGGCGCCATGCGAGCAGCCCTCTCCACAAGCGATCCGCACCCTGATCGACTGCTCGAAATGGCGCGCACAACCCGCGCCATGAATGGCTTGAATCTCGCTAGCGAAGTGACTTGCTCAGAGAGATACGAATGGCCAGCAGCCGGCCATACCGCCTATCACGTCGTCGCCTACGATTTTGGCATCAAGCGCAACATCCTGCGCATGCTGGCCGCGCGCGGCTGTAGGGTTACGGTCGTTCCGGCGGGAACCTCGGCCACTGAGACGCTGGAGCTGAACCCCGACGGCGTCTTTCTCTCCAATGGGCCCGGTGACCCAGCGGCAGTGACAGACGCGATAGAAGCGGTACGCGCGCTGTTAGGGAAGAAGCCGATCTTCGGCATTTGCCTCGGACACCAGATTCTGGCGCTGGCGTTGGGCGCGCGCACCTACAAACTGAAATTCGGGCACCGCGGCAGCAATCAGCCGGTACAGGTGACAGCCAGCAGTGCGGTGCAAATTTCCAGCCACAATCACGGCTTCGCGGTGGACGCAGATTCGCTTCCAGCGGGCGTTGACCAAACCCATGTCAATCTGAACGACAATTGTTGCGAGGGCCTAGCCGCCAGAGAGCATCGCGCCTTCTCAGTGCAATACCATCCTGAAAGTGCGCCCGGGCCGCATGATTCGGGGGAATTGTTTGATGAGTTCATTCAGATAATGGGTGCTGGCAATTAGCTGCTGGCAGTTAGCTGCTGACCGGTGGGGTAGCCACGGCTGTGGCATTCTGCATTTTCGGTGCTTTACCCAGTGCGCAAACGAAATGTCATTCCAAGCCGCGTCGGCGGCGAGAAATCTTTTCGGGCTGGCTAATGACGTCAGATTTCTCCTCGCTGCGATCGTCGGAATGACACATTTCGGGACCACTGCGTAAGTCCTATAATATGACTCCGACCCCCACCCAGCCGCTAACTCCCAGCGGCAGCACCATCCTCATCATCGGCTCTGGCCCCATCGTCATCGGGCAGGGCTGCGAATTCGATTATTCCGGCGTGCAAGCCTGCAAGGCGATGCGCGGTGCCGGGCATCGTGTGGTGCTGGTCAATTCCAACCCGGCCACAATCATGACTGACCCGCAACTGGCCGATGCCACCTATGTTGAACCGCTAACCGTCGAAATCCTTGAGAAAATCATCGCCATCGAACGCCCCGACGCGCTGCTGCCCACCGTCGGCGGGCAAACCGCGCTGAATTTGAGCGTAGAGCTGGCTGAAAGCGGTGTGCTGCAAAAGCACACGGTCCAACTAATCGGCGCGCGGCTGGACGCGATTCGCATCGCCGAAGACCGCTCCAAATTCAAGGCCGCCATGCTGGCCGCCGGCGTGCCCGTGCCGCCCAGTCATTTCGTGCGTTCGCTTGACGAGGCTCGGGAAGCGATTGACGACATTGGCTATCCGGCGCTGGTGCGCTCTTCGTTTACTCTGGGTGGCGCGGGCGGCGGCGTAGCGCACAGCGCGCAGGATTTCGCAGAGGTAGTCGAACACAGCTTGCGCGAAAGTCCGCTGGGTGAAGCGTTGCTGGAACGCTCACTGCTCGGATGGAAGGAATATGAACTCGAAGTGATGCGCGACCGCGCCGACAATTTCGTGGTAGTGTGCTCCATCGAAAACGTGGACCCGATGGGCGTGCACACCGGCGACAGCATCACCGTCGCCCCGGCGCAAACTCTCAGCGACCGCGAATACCAGCAGCTGCGCGACCAGGCGCGGGGGGTGCTGCGCGCCGTGGGCGTCGAGACCGGCGGCAGCAATGTGCAATTCGCGGTGCACCCTCGTACCGGCGAAGTGCTGGTCATCGAGATGAACCCGCGCGTCTCGCGCTCCTCGGCTCTGGCGAGCAAAGCCACCGGCTTCCCCATCGCAAAAATAGCCGCGCTGCTCGCCGTGGGCTACACGCTGGACGAAATCCCCAACGACATCACCCGCGTCACCCCGGCCAGTTTCGAACCGAGCATCGATTATACTGTGGTCAAACTCCCGCGCTGGGATTTCGAGAAATTTCCCGAAGCCGACCACGCGCTGGGCCCGCAGATGAAATCAGTCGGCGAAGTGATGGCAATCGGGCGCACCTTTCCCGAAGCGCTCAATAAAGCCATTCGCGGACTGGATGTGGGCATCCCCGGCTTCAGTCGCAACACAACAGCGCTGGGCACAGCGGCTGAATTGCGGGTGCCCACCGCGCAACGCCTGTTCCAGATCGCCGCCACGCTGCCGGATGATCTCCCCGAGGAGGTCATCACCGCCACTTCTTTTGATCCCTGGTTTGTGGCACAAATGCAACAATTGCTGCGTTTTGAAAGCGACACGCTGCGAGCGGCGGATGGTTTGGACGGGTTGACAGCCAACCAATTGCGAGCAGCTAAACGGCTGGGTATTGCTGACAGCGTTATCGGCGCAGCCGTGGACACCACAGAACATGCAGTGCGCGCGCGCCGCAAAGAGCTCGGGGTCACTCCGGTCTTTTATCGTGTCGATACCTGCGCCGCCGAATTTGAAGCCCACACCCCGTACCTATATTCCACATACGAAAGCCATGACGAAGCCTCGCGCACCGAGCAGCGCAAGGTGGTCATTCTTGGCGGCGGCCCCAACCGTATCGGGCAAGGCATCGAGTTTGATTATTGCTGCGTGCAGGCTTGCTGGGCGCTGCGCGAACTGAACTACGAGACCATCATGGTCAACTGCAACCCCGAAACCGTCAGCACCGATTACGACACCGCCGACCGCCTGTATTTTGAGCCGCTGACACTGGAAGACGTGCTCAACATCATTGATTTGGAACAGCCGGAGGGCGTCATCGTGCAGTTCGGTGGGCAGACACCGATAAACCTGACCGCCGGTCTGGCAGCCGCCGGAGTTCCCATCTGGGGCACCCCGCCAGATTCGATTGATCTGGCCGAAGACCGCGAGCGTTTTGGCGCATTGTTGCGCGAATTAAACATCGAGCATCCTCAATGGGGCACGGCCACTTCGCTGCGCGATGCACGCGCCGTCGCCGCCCGCGTCGGATATCCGGTGCTGGTGCGTCCGTCGTATGTGCTGGGTGGGCGCGCGATGGAAATCGCTTATGATGACCAATCGCTTGAGCGCTTTCTGACACGCGCCACCACGGCCGCTCCCGAAGGCCCGGTGCTGATAGACCAGTTCATCGAGGACGCCGTGGAAGTGGATGTTGACGCCCTCGCGGATGGCGAGCGAGTGGTGGTAGCCGGGGTAATGCAGCATATTGAGGAAGCAGGCATTCATTCCGGCGACAGTGCCTGCGTGTTGCCGCCCTACAAGGTAAGCCAGCACCATCTGAGCATCATCCGCGATTATAGCGAGTGCCTGGGCAAGGCTCTGAAAGTACGCGGCCTGATGAACGTGCAATTCGCAATCAAGGATGATGTGGTTTTTGTCATCGAGGTCAACCCACGCGCCAGCCGCACCGTGCCCTTTGTGAGTAAAGCCACTGGCCACCCGATTGCGCGACTGGCTGCCCAGATCCAGACAGGTAGATCTCTGGCGGAACTGAGTTTCACCGCAATGCCGCCTGTGGACGGCTTTTTCGTCAAGGAGGCCGTGCTACCTTTCAAAAAATTTCCCGGCGTAGACACGCTGCTCGGCCCGGAAATGCGCTCCACCGGGGAAGTGATGGGGCACGCCGCGCGCTTCGGGCACGCTTTCGCCAAAGCGCAGTTGGCCGCCGGCGTGCCCTTGCCGACTGATGGCACAGCGCTGCTTACCGTCAACGATTTTGACAAAGGTGCCATTCTGAAAATAGCGCGTGAATTGCATCGCATGGATTTCACATTGCTGGCAACCTCCGGCACCGCCGAGTGGATAAAACGAAGCGGGCTGCCGGTGAATATTGCGCGCAAGGTTGATGATGGCGGTCACCACATCGCCGAAATGGTTGCGGCCGGCGAACTCGACCTGATAATCAACACCCCACTGGGGCAGACTGCGTACGACGACAGCCGCGCAATGCGCGCCGCCGCGGCGCTGCACGATGTCCCCCTGTTGACCACACTCTCCGCCGCGCAGGCGGCCGTGAACGGCATCCGCGCGCTGCGTGCCAGGAGCCTGCAGGTGCGCAGCCTGCAACAACATTACTCCCGAATGAGCCGCTCTCCGCGTAGAACGATATACTAGCTTCCAGAGGGAAAGCGTGCCCAACCACCTTGCGGGCGAGAGCAGCCCGTACCTGCTGCAGCACAAAGACAACCCGGTCGACTGGTACCCCTGGGGCGACGATGCGCTCACGCGTGCCCGCGTCGAAGGGAAGCCGATCTTTCTCAGTATCGGCTATTCGGCCTGCCACTGGTGCCACGTCATGGAGCACGAGAGCTTCGAGAATGCCGACCTAGCCGCGCTGCTGAACACCGATTTCATCAGTATAAAAGTCGACCGCGAGGAGCGCCCGGAGCTGGACACGATCTACATGGACGCGGTAGTAGCCATGACCGGGCACGGCGGCTGGCCGATGAGCGTCTGGCTCACGCCACAGGGCGTGCCGTTTTATGGCGGCACTTATTTCCCGCCGGAACGACGGGGCCAGCACCCCGGATTCGGGGAAGTGCTCGGCTCTATTGCGCAAGCCTGGAAGGAACGCCGCCCGGAGCTGCTGCAGGGCAGTGAGCAGCTGCTCAAACGGCTTTCGGCCAGCAATAACTCTCTCAGCAATCAATCCACGCAGCCATTGACGACAGGCACCCTTGACCGTGCCACGCGCACGCTCTGGCAGGGCTTTGACGCGCGCAACGGTGGCTGGAGTGCCGCCCCAAAATTCCCGCAGCCTATGGTGATCGAATTCCTTTTGCAGCAGCACTACCGCACCGGTGACGCGCTCGCGCTGGCAATGGCGGAAGAGACGTTGCGCGCAATGGCCTGCGGCGGGATTTACGACCAGCTCGGAGGCGGATTTCATCGTTATTCGGTGGACACCAACTGGCTGGTGCCGCACTTCGAGAAAATGCTCTACGACAACAGCCAGCTTGCACGCCTTTACCTGCACGCCTATCAGCTCACCGGTAAAGGGCTGTATCGTCGCATCGCCACCGAAACGCTGGACTACGTGCTGCGCGAGATGACCCATTCACAGGGCGGTTTCTACAGCACGCAGGACGCCGATTCAGAAGGGCAGGAGGGCAAGTTTTTCGTCTGGAGTGCCGATGAGATTCGGGCGACAGTGCCGCAACACGCAGAATTGGTCATGGCCGCGCTCGGTGTAACCGCGCACGGGAACTTCGAGGGAGTCAACGTCCTGCACGTGAAACTTTCCACGGAGGCTTTGGGCGCCCATTTCGGGATGGTCGAAGCAGATGTGAATACCGAGATTGCCCGCGCCCGCGCGGCGTTGTGGGCCCGCCGCGAAGAGCGCGTGTGGCCCGGCCTGGATGACAAGATAATCACTGCGTGGAACGGGCTGATGTTGGCTGCCGTGGCGGAGGCCGCGCGCGTGCTAGACCGCGCTGATTACCGCACGGCCGCCATCCGCAACGCGGAGTTCCTATTGGACACGCTGCGCGGACGCCATGGCCGACTGCTACGAACCTGGCGCGCCGGCAGTTCCGCCAAACTGAACGCGTACCTTTCGGATTATGCCTGTCTGGCAGAGGGATTGTTACAGCTGTATCAAACGACCTTTGATCAGCGCTGGTACCTGGCCGCCCACCAGTTGGCAGATAGCATGCTTGCGCACTTTAGCGTTCAGAATGGGGCCGTTTTTTTTGACACCAGCGCCGATCACGAAACACTAGTTGTGCGCCCGAAGACTTTGCAGGACAACACCACACCATCTGGAAGCGCCATGGCTGCCGGCGTGCTGCTCAAACTGGGGGCTTACAGCGGTGAAGGCAGATTCACTGAAGCGGCCGAGAATGCCCTAAGAACCGTACAAAATCTGGCGGGCAGCCACCCCACCAGTTTCGGGCGGTGGCTGCAAGCGCTATCGTTTGCGGTCAGTTCCGGACATGAAATCGCTATAATTGGAGCTCCCGATGCCACCGACACGCGCGCACTGCTGGCTGCCGCCCAGCACCCATATCGCCCCCATCAAGTGGTGGCATGCTGTGAATCGCCCGACAATGAGGTTCTCATACCGCTCCTTTCTGGCCGCACCCAAAAAGGGAACAAAGCCACCGCGTATGTGTGCCGGGATTTTGAATGTCGACTGCCAGTGACCGACGCAGATGCACTGCGCCGCCAGCTGCACTAGTGCAGCGGCAGAAGCTTCTCCGGCGCGACCGCGCGAATCAACGCACGCGCCAGAATCAATGTCGGGTCAATTATCGCCACGCCGTCAATTTCCCTTTCTGTTATTACCAGCGGTATCTCAGTACATCCCAGAATAATCGCCTCCGCTCCCGCGCTCGCCAGAGCACGTGCCGAGCGCAGTAAATCGTCGCGCGCTCGGCGCGAAACCGTATGCGAGCACGCTTTAATGCCGTAATGTTCATCTGCGATGGCCGGATGCACGATGCGCTCCTGGTCGTCATCGGTGGGCACGACGACCAGAAAACCTTCGCTTTCCAGCGCACGCGGGTAGATGCGCGCCTGCCGCGCGCCGGTGCTGGAGAGCACGCCCACCCGCCTCACATCTGCATGGTAACTGCGAACAAACGCCACCGTTTCAGCGACCATGTCAAGCAGTGTCACCGCGCTGTCACGGTACGTCATGTTCGCCTTGATTATGTCGAAAATGGGCGGAGCGTGTGCAGTGTTGCACGCTATGCCTACCACGACAGCGCCGCAACGCTCCAGCTGCTCAATCACCGCAGCTATGGCGACGCCTGGGTTCTCGCGTTCGCTTCCCAAAAGAAAGGCGGTGCGTTCGGAAATACGCGCGGGGAGCGAGAGCAGCAGCAGCGGCAAATGCCCCTGGTCGGAATTCGCGCTGGTCTGACTTGTGATTTTACTCACAAGGTCAATTCCAGCTTGCGGGCCAACGCCGCCCACAATGCCGATGATCTGCTCGCCGACTGTCGGCATTATTGCTCTGCTTCCTGCGCGGAGGGTTCAACGGGCGCAACCCCAATTCCCATCCAGGTGAAGGTACGTTCCACAGAAGTCGCCCCTGCAGGCTGGTACATCGGCCGGCCATCCGCGGTAACGCCCGTCTGTCGCCCTGTCACCACTGTCCATCTAAACACATGCGGCACGGCCTCATGCGGTTTCATTTCGATGCCCACGATGTAGCGCGTGGAGAGGGTGGTAGCGGTAATGCGGCGGTCGGCGTTCTCGGTCACGTCCTCTACCGACACGAGATAGATTTCGTTCTCTCGCAAGGCTGCCACAGAAGTCCATTGCAGACTAACGGTCTGCTCAATGGACGATATGGCCGCACCGTCCAGTGGGTTGAGCAGCCGCGGCGCAGGGTACGGCGGGAGAGATGTCTCCGTTGGAGTCGGGCCAGCGGTCGGCATCGGCATGTCCACCGGGATGCTCAGCGTTTCGCCGATAGTGATGGCGTAATCGGGAGGCAGTTTTCCATTGACCTCCGCCATCACTCGGAAGCTAACCCCGAAATAGGCCGCGATGCTGGAGAGACTCTCCCCGGCGGAAACCACATGCGTGGGCCGAGCCGCTTGCGTGAGCGCGAGTGGCATCATGGTCGCGGTGGCCGTCGCCGCCGCGGTTGGAGTGGGCACTGGCACCAGCACCTCCTGCCCGACCAGCAGCAGGCACGCCTGCGTAAACCCGTTCTGTTGCAGGATGCTCTGTACCGACACGTCGTATGTGACCGCAATGAGAATGCACGTATCTCCCTCCACCACCGTGTGCACCAGCGGCGGTAGCGGAGTGCTGGTGGGCAGCTGCGTGGGCGTGGATGTCGGCGCCGGAGTGAAACTGGGCACGATTGTCGGCGATGGCGTAGCCGTTGCCGTCGGTTCGACAAACGGATTATATCCGGTCGAGACCAACACTAGGGCGAGGCCGCCTAGGAGCATCAGCGTCACCCCCGCCACGATGATCGGAAGCGGGATTCTCACATTCCCGCCACTCGCAAAAGCACCACGCCGCGCCCCCTGCGGGTTGCTGACCCCGGCGTCGGCCACATCCAGTTCCGCACCACAGACAATACACTTGGTCGCAGCCGTGCCAGCGCGAGTGTCGCAGACCGGGCAATGGCGAACCTCAGCTTTGTTCGGAGCAGGGATCTTGACCATAGACGAGCGATTATAGCAGCGTGCTACGTTGGTAAAGCATGGTCATTCTGTGCCCTGCAGGCCCAGTTCGGATGCCACCAACCGCATGGCATCGAGGACGTTCTGCACGTGCTCCCACAGTCCAACACCCAGTTCACGCGCCCCTTGTTCGATGTCCGCGCGGATGACGCCGGCAGCGAAAGCTTTGTCCTTCCACTTCTTTCGCACCGATTTCACTTTCACATCGTGTAGTGACTTGCTCGGACGCACGAGCGTGACTGCCGTTATCAAGCCGGTCAATTCATCACAGGCGAAAAGTGCGCGATCCCGCAGGCTCGCGCGCGGAGTCCCGGTGTGTGGCGCGTGGCTGAGTATGCATCGGATAACGCCCTCTTCCACCCCACGGTCACGCAGAATTTGCGCGCCCAGCTGCGGGTGTTGATCGAGCGACGGATGTATCTCCCAATCGAAATCGTGCAGCAGCCCGGGAAGCGCCCAGCTCTCCGCGTCCTCACCGTACAGATGCGCGTAATGGCGCATGGCCGCCTCCACCGCCAGCATGTGTTTGCGCAGATTCTCGCCCTGCACAAACTCGCACACAATCTTCCAGGCATCCTCTCGTCCAAAAGACCTGGTCAAATCAGCTCTCCTCACTCTCCCATTTCTTGCGCCAATAACGCATTATTCCGTCCACCGACATGTCAAGCGGATTGGCGGTCTCAAACCACACGAATTGCTCGCCACGCACGCCATTTTCCAATGCGCGCTCACGGTTCCATCTCACAAAGTGCTTAATGATTTCGCGCCTTCCCGCTCCGGCACGCATACACTTTCGCACGAATTCGGCGGCCTGATTCAAGTGCGATGCCAGCGCCTCAAGGTGTACACGCACATCTTGCACACACCCGAAATGCGTCGGGTAAATACTGGCAAGATTCAGGTCTAGCAAACGCGCCAAACTGAGCTGCCATTCCTCAAGGTTGAATTCAGGTGGCGGCGCGGGCAGCGTGATAAATTTCGCACCCGGCATGCGCGCACCGGCCGCATCCCCACAGAATGCAACATTCCCTATGCGCAATGTGTGATGGTGCTGGGAATGCCCGGGCGTGTTCAAGGCAAAAATCTCCAACCCATTCACCCTCACGACATCTTCGTCGTGCAGTTCATGAAGCTGCTTGGCCGGAACGGGCAAAATCGGTCCCCAGAGATCGTCCATCGCATCGCCGTAAATGCGTCTAGCGCTGCCCAGCAAGCGGGAGGGGTCAATGAGATGACGCGCCCCTTTCCAGTGAACGTGAATATGCGCACCCTGCTCGGCCCACCAGCCGGACGCTCCAGCATGATCGAGATGAATGTGGGTGACAAAAACATGGCGAATGTCAGCAGCGGAAATACCGTGCTCACCCAAGCCGGCCTGCATGCGCTCCAGAGTGGAACCCGGCCCAGTTTCAACTAACACCGGCCCGCCCGGCCCGACGACGACATATGCGGCGATCACCTGCGCTATGTTTCGAAAACGGAGATCTATCGTGATTACTTCCATCAGTTTGAATCGGTTTTCTCGTCAGTAGCCGTTTCCTCTGAAAGCTCGGCCAACCACTCTTTCTCTTGCTCCGAAAGTTGCGCATGCAGCAGCAATTCCGGCCGGCGCCGCCATGTGCGCCGAAGCGCCTGCTGCCGACGCCAGAGCGCCACGCCGGCATGGTCGCCCGAAAGTAGCGCATCCGGTACACGCCAGCCCCGAAATTCCACCGGCCGCGTGTAATGCGGGTGTTCCAGCAACCCGTCATTGCCGTGAGAATCCCGAGCAGCCGCACCGGGGTCACCCAGTACGCCCGGGAGCATCCGCGTGACCGCATCGATCAGCACAAGTGCCGGCAGTTCGCCGCCGGTCAGCACGTAATCGCCCATAGAAATCTCATCCGTGGCGAGATGCTTCCGCACACGCTCGTCCACGCCCTCGTATCTTCCTGCAATCAGAGCCAGGTGCTTACGGCGGGCCAGTTCGCGCGCCACACTCTGCGAGAACAGCCTGCCCTGCGGCGTCAACAGGATCACCGGCACGGACTCCCGCTCCGCCCCCAGCACGGATTCGACCGCAGCGAATATTGGCTCCGGTTTCATCACCATGCCGCCTCCACCACCGTACGGCGCGTCATCGGTCATGCGATGACGGTCTTTGGCGAAGGCGCGAACGTCGTGAATGGCGACGTGTAGCGCGCTCGATTGCTGCGCACGACCGAGAATGCTGCTGCCAAGATACGCTGGGAAAACTTCTGGGAAGAGGGTGAAAAGGTCTATGTACACGCGCTGATTCTACCACCGCTGAGTGAGGGAGAAGCCAAACTGCCTCTGCGGTCGCCTGTGCTACAATCCCAGCCATGCGGCCGCGAGAACCTTCGCCAAAGTTAGTGCTTGCCTCGCAATCTCCGCGGCGCAAAGAGCTTTTTGCCCTTACCGGGCTGGCGTTCTCCCAAGAGGGCGCCCAGCTCGATGAGAGCCCCCGCAACGGCGATTCGCCCGCGCAGCACGCCCTTAGGCTTGCACGCGAAAAGGCGGAAGCGGTCGCACAGTTGCATCGGGGCGGCACTCTTGTCCTTGGCGCAGACACAATCGTGGTACATAACGACACAATCCTCGGCAAGCCCACCGACGCCGATGATGCCGAACGCATGTTGCGAGAGCTGCAGAGCGGCATCCACACCGTCGTCACCGCAATCGCACTGGCCGCGTCGGGCCATTCGCGCCAGGAGTGCTGCAGCACGCAGGTGCAGCTGCGCCGCTTCTCTCACCGCGAACGCGGTGACTACATCGCCACCGGCGACCCGCTCGACAAAGCGGGCGCGTACGCTATTCAGAATCGCCAGTTTCGGCCCGCGACCGCGCTTGGGGGCTGCTTCGCCAATGTAATGGGACTTCCACTCTGCCACGTGGCGCGCGCCCTTACCGCTTCAGGCGTGACGCTCCCTGCCGATATCGCCGGCGCCTGCACGGCGCACACCGGATATGACTGTCCGATTCACCAGGAGATCCTTACAGACTGACCGCCAATGAAACTCGTACTTCTGGCGCTGGCATTCATACTAGGCGCGTGCACCGGCGTTCCGCCTGCGCCCGCCTTGCCCGAATCGCCGGGCGAATCAACTTTGCCGCCCCCCGCTCTGGCCACGCAGCCGCCGCCTGATGCGGAGGGCAGCGCAGCTGCTTATCTGAGTTCATGGGAAAAAGGGGATTTCGCCGGCATGTACGGGCTGCTGACTCCGCTCTCGCAGGATGCTATGTCACTGCAGCAGTTCGTGGAAACCTATCAGGCGGTGGAGAAAGGCGGCGCAATCGCGCGCGTCAAGACCGTCCTGCTTTCTTCTCGACAGCAAGACCGCGAGGCGCAGACGCTGTTCAAGGTGACGTTGCACACCACGCTTGTAGGCAAGATTGAGCGCGAGATAACCATGCCACTCCTGTTTGAAAACGGTCGCTGGGAGGTGATGTGGGACCACGGCTTAATCATTCCAGAGCTTGCTGGCGGAAACACGCTATACATGGATTACACCATTCCGGCGCGGGCAAACATCTATGACCGCAACGGACTGGCCTTCGCGGCGCACACCGACGCGGTCTCGCTGGGAGTCATTCCCGGGCAAATCGCGCCCGAAAACGAAAACCAGTTGCTCCTGGAACTCTCCCAGATTGTTGACCGCCACCCCGAGGCCATCCGCAGCCTTTACGCCGCGGCCATGCCAGAATGGTATGTTCCCATCGGCGAGGCCTCCGCCGCCGAAATCCGCGAAAGTTATCAGCGTCTGAGCGGCTACTCCGGGCTGGTGATGAAGCCTTATCAGACGCGCTATTACGTCGGCGGCAAACTCGGCGCGCCTCACGCAGTAGGTCACACTGCGCTCATCCCGAAGGAGCAGGCCGCGCATTATCGTTCGCTCGGATATCGCGGCGACGAAATAGTCGGAGTCCAGGGCCTAGAAGCGTGGGGAGAAGAATACCTGTCTGGAAAGCGCGGCGGCGCGCTCCGCGTGGCCAGCCCGGGCGGCCAATGGATCGCCACGCTGGCGGAGGCACAGTCAGCGCCCGCTCAGGCGATCTACACCACGCTCGACCGCGATTTCCAGCACGATGTGCAGGCCGCGCTGCAGGATATGGTCGGGGCTGCGGTGGTGCTCAACCGCGACACCGGAGAGGTGCTGGCAATGGCCTCCGCGCCATCATTCGACCCTAACCTGTTCGACCCGGCCAATTACAACACTCTCCAGCTCGAGCAGGTCTTCACCAACCCTTACCACCCGCTTCTCAACCGCGCCACCCAGGGGCAATATGCGCCGGGCTCCACCTTCAAGGTTATTACCATGTCCGGCGCGCTGGAATCCGGCCTCTTCAACACGCATCAAATCTACTACTGCGGTCACACTTGGTCTGGCCTTGGCGCGGCCTACATAAAATACGACTGGACGAATGAGAAGGGTTACGCGCCTTCCGGCGACCTGAACATTATCGGCGCGCTGCGGCGGTCGTGCAATCCTTGGTTTTATCAGATCGGACTTTCGCTGCACAACTGGGCAGATTACTTTTTACCCGACATGGCACGTGGCTTTGGATTGGGTGCGCCAACCGGGATTGTCGGCCTACAGCAAGGTATCAACGAGGAGGTCGGTGGCGTACTCCCCAGCGCGGAATGGGCTGCCGCCGCCGGCATGCTATGGACCCCAGCAAACACCGTGCACATGGCCATCGGACAAGGAGAAATCGCGGTCACGCCAATCCAGATGGCGCAGTTGTACGCCGCCATCGGAAACGGCGGCACGTTGTACCGACCGCAGCTGGTGCACTCCATCGCCGCTCCGGGTGAAGACCCGGTTTTTGAATTTCAATCGGATGCAGTGGCCACGTTGCCGGTTAGCCAGACCACTTTGGCGGCTGTGCGCAAGGGCCTTTGGCAGGTGGTGAACGAGCGCTCCGGCACTGCCAATTACCGCTTCCGCGACCTCGATATCCCGGTCTCCGGCAAGACCGGCACCGCCGAGGATCGCCCGCGCAAACCGCACGCGTGGTTCGTCGGCTTTACGGACGCGGGCGTGCCCAACCGCCCAGACATTGCCGCCGTCGTGGTGTTGGAGAACAAAGGGGAAGGCTCCGAATGGGCAGCACCCATCTTCCGACGGCTGGTGGAAGTATATTTCCACGACGAGATACAGCAGTTGTATCCGTGGGAAGTGGAGGTCGGCCTCACCGCTACCCCAAGTCCGACCCCCGTACCCACGCCCTCTCTGCATGTGGTACAGCCCGGCGAATCCCTCGGCGGCCTTTCCGATTACTACAACGTCCCGCTCGCCGATATTATGATTGTCAACAATCTAGACAATCCAAATCTGCTTTCGCCCGGTCAGGAAATCATCATTCCCCACGGTGGACTGGAAGCGCTCACACCCACCCCGACCGGCACGCTCACCCCGTCTCTGGAAACGACTGCCACACCACAGCCCTAGATGACAGAGCGCCGCACCGGTATGATCACCAAAGCCCAGAGTGGCTTTTTCACCGTGCACAGCGAAAGCGGACCGGTGGTGTGCACACTGCGCGGCCAGTTGCAAGAAAAGCGACTGGATACAGACCTTGCCGCTCTGGGAGATTGGGTCACTTTTCTGCGGCAGAGCGACGGCACCGGGGTAATCCACTCTGTAGCGCCGCGCACTCGCGTGCTGGCCCGCCGCGCACCCCGGGGACAATCGCGACGGGCGCCCGCGCACCGTGACCGCCCGGTCGAGCAGATTCTGGTGGCCAATCCGGACCAGGCTATTTTTGTTTTCTCGTGCGCCCATCCCGCCCCCAACCTGCGCATGTTAGACCGCTTTCTGGTGACGGCATGTGCCAACGAAATCCCGGCTCTAATTTGCGCCAACAAAATCGATCTTGTCGGACGCGCCGACGCTGAGGCGCTTTTCGGCCTTTATAAGAACATCGGTTACCGGCTGGAATATACTTCGGCCCTCCACGGGGATGGGGTTCAGCGCTTGCGCGCCCAGCTTCGCGGGAAACTCTCCGTGCTCGCAGGACCCTCGGGGGTGGGGAAATCGACTTTGCTGAACGCAATCCAACCCGGGCTGGAGCTGGCGGCGCGGGCTGTCAGTCAAAGCAGCAGCAAAGGCCGCCACGCCACCGTCTTCCCACAGTTACTCCCGCTTGAGGGCGGGGGTTGGGTGGCGGATACGCCCGGATTGCGCGCACTGGATTTTTTCGATTTGGAACCTGACGAACTGGACGCGTACTTCGTGGAAATCGCCCCGCTAGTGGCGGATTGCGCCTTCAGCGATTGCTCACACACGCACGAGCCCGATTGTGCTGTGCGGGCGGCCATGGAGCGTGGGGAGATTCACCCGCTGCGTTACGAGAGTTTCAGGCGCATGCGCCAGGGACAGTTGCAGAGCGAGGGCTGAGGGGGACTATTCTGTTTCGACTGATGCTTCTTCTTCGTCATCTTCCCAACTGATAATCCATACACACAGTGCCGCCACAGCGATGGTGGCGATGATGAGCGCGGTCCACTGTCCCCACAACAAGCCGACATCACGCGCCTCGTAGCTAATGATAGCGACCATACCCACAGCCAGCACCAGCCATGCACTCAGACGAGGATGTATTTTGGCCCAATCAATCACATTAGACATCGCAGTTTCACCTCCGCTTATTCCGGCTCCCCTATTTTACCCCATGCGCGTCTCACTTGCACGCGCGTTTGCTGCAGCGTGCCGCTGTTGCAAATGACGACATCTGCGCGATTCAACTTCTCTTCCTGCGGCGCCTGCATGTCGACCTGCTGCTGCGCGGTCGCCTCGTCCAATCCGGCGCGCGCAATCAGTCTCCGCTGCCGCTCTTCCGCCTCTGCCGTCACCACCCAGATTGCGTCACAATCCGCGCCCAGTCCGCTCTCGAGCAACTTAATGGCCTCCAACACCACCACAGACTGATCCGCAGACGATATCATGCGCTCGATTTCACGCCCGACTGCCGGATGCACGATGGCCTCGAGCCGCGCCAACGCGTCCCCATCGGCAAACACGATCTCCCCCAGTCGCCCGCGTTCGATTTCTCCGTCCTCGCCCAGAATGCCCACGCCAAACTCAGCCACGATTATGGTGTGTTCGCGGCTGCCTCGCGCGATGATCTGGTGGGCAACCACGTCACCATCCAGATGATAGGCGCCGAGTTCCGCCAGCTGCGCGCAGACCTCGCTCTTTCCGGCGCATATATTGCCGGTCAGGCCAATTACGTATTTGTCACGCCACCGCTTCATCGCGGTCGTTTCAGCGGCGCCTACCGACGTAAACGTTGTTTCCGCGGGCGAAGAATAGATCTCTTCCGGAGCCAACCGCGAAGGACGTCGCCGCCACCTCGCCATCATCATCGACGGCACGAAACTCGCGCTGGTATGCCAGACGCAGGCTGAACTGATACGCGCCTGGGGAATTCAAATCCGTCAGATAGAGGGAAGAGTGCGGCGGAGGGTAGACCACCATAGCGGCCGGCGCATCCACGCCATCAAAGCGAATGTCGTCTCCGCGACCTGGCCTGCCATCTGAGTAGCGCGTTTCGATGCTGCACTCCGGCGCGACGCCCTGCTCGCGGCGCACGCACTGCGTCATGTGCCCGTCACGGTGCAATATGAAAACCGTGCCTTGCACGATGGAGATATCGATTGCCGCGCTCAGGTCTATCGCGCTTTCAGAGAAAAATCGTTCAGGAGGGTCAGCGAAAAATTTGTCCTCGCGCTGGTACACCCAGATTTCATTTGCGTCCGGCTCTAACACATAGATGCGATTCTGGAACGCCTCGATGGCGACCGACCCGGTCCAGCCATCGTATGGTGGGGTGAGCACAGTGGCCGCCATAGCACCATCCGTGGTGCAATAGAGCAGCCGCCCGCCCGGGTCGAGGGCCAGGAGCGTATCCTGCCCTACCACATTCGGCCGGCTCAGCCAGGTGATATCCACCAGTGCATCAATGGATTGCATCCCGACCGGTCCGCGGCGGCACTCGAAAACCGGGTCGAGTTGATAATCGCCGCTGGTGGTCAACACGGCCCTGTACACGGCCTGGTTGGCTTCGTCTAGCGCGTACACGCTCGGTCCGCGCGCGAGGATCTTCACCAGGTTTGCATCGGTGCGGAAGCCATCCGCGGTGATTGCATCCACGCGCACGCGCTCCACCCTGTCCGTCTCGTCCAGCACATCCTGCGCCGCCTGCTGCAGCGCGGCTACCTCTGGATGACTACCGCGAATGTCATCAGCCTGATCACTCCAAACGATCACCTGCCGCCATTGCGGCACCCCTTGCGCTGCGTCCGGTGCCTCGCGCGCAAGCGTAGCCGCCGCCCGCGCTTCGTCCAGATAATAATTGAACTCTCGCGCCCGCCCGAATTGAATGTACGCCGTGATTGTCAGCACCACCACCAGCACCGGCACCCCGGCCGCAAACCAGAGCAGTGCGGAGCTGCGCATTTGCACCTCCAGATCGGGCCCGGGCAGCACTCGCGCGAGCACCTTATGCAGGGCATTGCCCAAGAAACAATTTAGAGATTCCGCACCAGATTCCAGTCTGTCTTGAAACGCGGCCAGTGGCAAGTGCAGATACCATTGCCGCACCCGTGCAACGGCGGGCTCGTCCCCGGCAGTCGGCAGAGCGGGTTGTTGCGACTGCCGCCGCGCTTTTTTCTGCTTCTGTGGTCGCCCGACGCGCTTCTTCGGCTCTGCCTGCGACGCCGCGGAAACCATCATAGGTTTTAGCACATCCGCGGATAATCCCTCGATTTCGGTCACAGAGACATGTGCAAGTTCAGCGACGCAGTCCGGCAGGGTTTGCGTGGGCGCAACCGCTTCTTGTGCCGGCGCCAAATTGGCCTCTGGTTCTACGGGAGATTCCACCATCGCCACCGGCTCATTCTCAAGCGGCATCATGTCCAATGCTGAAACCTCCATTCTGTCATGCGCACTTCCGGTCGCGCGGTCCTGCGAAACAAATGACCCTTGTGGGGCGACTTCTGCCTCTAGCTCCGGAACTGCAGCCACAGCGCCATCACGCGTGACTTCCGGTGGAACGTGCGCGGGGGGCTGCCGGTCGGAATTCAGAGCGTCCGTCTCAAGTGCGGTCGAGCTCAGGGCAAGGTCCGGTTCAGGGTTAGGTTTTGCGCTGGTCGGCGCATCAACCACGGCCGCCACCTGTGCACCGGCCGCCAGCGCGGCTGCGAGTTGGCCCCGTTCCCCGGGCGCGCAGAACCGACAGAGCAACGCCGGCGCATTTCCGTTGGTCATCTCTCTCAAGCAGGCAAGAGACTCATGCCAATCGCCATTGCCGGATACTCGCATCGAGGTCAACTCTCCATCAACCGGCCCCAGTCGACCCATCCAGAGGAGGTCACCTTCGCCAAGCATGGTGTGGTAATAATGCACCTCGGTTTTGTCCGCCATTCCTATTGGGCGCAGCGTCCGCATCCGCTCCGGAAATTGTTCGGCGTTTTCTTTTCGCAGCACGAGCGTCTTTCCAGGTCCCGCCTGCGTCACGTAGAGATCGCTAGCCCGCATGACAGCGCAGGTGAGCCCAGCTTGCAACGGCACGCCTCCTCCGGCACGATTGCCGTCGAGCAGACGTCCGTTGACTGCATTGATCGCCGCCCGCGCCGCTGCCGTCACCGAGCCCGGCGTGCCAAAATAATGCCGGTGCGCGAGTGCGAGCAGCTCCGATTGTGGTGGCGCTTCCGGCGCGCCAGATTGAAAGTGCAACTGCAGCAGCAGCTGGTCGCGTTCGCGGCCGCGCCCGGTGCGCACAGGAGCGACCGCATCAAGGAAGCACTCCGGCTTCCCATTTTGGCGGCGCCCGTTCGCCTCAAACAGGTAGCCGATGTCCGTTTCGAGAGATAAAGTCATGCGTAGTTTACGGGGGACGAGCGCCTTGACGACACGCTCCACCCGCGGTGCGGCTAAGTTGCAGGTTCTATGCCGAAAGAAAAAGAGCGCCCCTGAACGGCGGGCGCTCCATAAGCAGGCAAGGCGCAGTTTAGCGCAGTTTAGCTCAGTTTAGCGCAGTTTAGCTCAGTTCAATCGCTCGAAAACACCGGCAGCGCCCTGCCCGCCGCCGATGCACATGGTCACCATGCCGTAGCGGCCCTCGCGGCGGCGCAATTCGTGCAGCAGTTGCACGGTCAATTTCGCGCCGGTACAGCCCAGTGGGTGCCCCAGCGAAATCGCCCCGCCATTCACGTTCACCTTCTCCGGCGGCATATCCAGTTTACGGATGACGGCCAGCGCTTGCGCGGCAAAAGCCTCGTTCAGCTCAATCAGGTCGATTTCATCGAGGGCGAGCCCGATGCGCGCCAGCGCTTTCGGCACCGCCTTTACCGGGCCTATACCCATGATCTCCGGCGGCACGCCAGCCACCCCGAATCCGAGAAAGCGCAGCAGCGGTGTCAGTCCTTTCTTCTCAGCAGTCTCGCGCTCCATCACAATTACGCCAGCCGCCCCGTCGGAAAGCGGGGATGCATTGCCCGCCGTTACCGTGCCGCCCTCCTTGAAAACCGGGCGTAGCTTTGCAAGTCCATCACGGGTGGTGTCCGCACGCAGGTGCTCGTCCACCTCGAAGGTTATCTTGCGCCGCTTCTGACTGCCGTTCTCGCCCGCGCGCACCTCCTCGAAGACAACCGGCACAATTTCCTCCTTGAATTTCCCCGCTTCGGTGGCCGCCGCCGCACGTTGGTGGCTGCGCAACGCGAATTCATCCTGCGCCTGCCGCGAGACTTCGTACTCATCCGCCACACGCTCCGCCGTCAGGCCCATGTTCATATAGACCTCCGGCTGCTCGGCGGCCATGTATGGGTTCGGGCTGATGCGAAAACCGGTCATCGGCACCAGGCTCATCGTCTCCACCCCACCCGCAACAACCGTCTCCGCGCCACCGGCAATGATGCGTTCGGCCGCACTGACGATGGTCTGCAGCCCACTGGAGCAAAAGCGATTCACGGTCTGCGCGGGAACGTCCACCGGCAGACCGGCGCGCAGCGCCACGACGCGCGCCGTGTTTAGGCCCTGGCTTCCTTCCGGCATGGCACAGCCCAGAACCACATCATCAATTTCCTCCGGGCGCAACTTGCCTTCCGTCTGGCGCAGCAGTTCCTTGATGACGGCCGCTGCCATCTCGTCCGAGCGCTGGTTGCGCGTGCTGCCCTTACCCGATTTTCCCACCGCGGTTCGGCTGGCGGCTACGATTACTGCTTCTCTCATGATAATTTCCTCTCAATTAAAGGTTGGGGGTTCAACCTTCGACTTTCAACTTTCTAACTTTCAGTTCCTCAGCGGCTTGCCGGTCTTCAATGTGTGCAGCACCCTCTCCATCGTCTTGCCAGTCTGGATTAATTCCACAAACGCCGCCCGCTCAAGGTCAAGGATATATTGTTCGTCCACCCACTCGGGCGCGGAAATGTCGCCACCGGTTAAAATCCAGCCCAACCTCTCGCCAATGAGCCGGTCATGGTCGCTAACGTACTCGCCTTCACGCATCTGGTAAAGCGCGGAGCGCAAGGCCGCTAGCATATCACGCCCGCCCGCATAGATTTTCTCGCGGCGCGGCGGCACGTAGCCACTGTGCGCCATATGGAGCACCTCGCGCTTGGCCTCGCCCAGCAGCCGCTCGCGGTCCATCACAACGCGGTCGGCAGGCTGCAGGAATCCCATCTCACGCGCTTCGATTGCACCCACGCTCACCTTGGCCATGCCGATGGTCTCGAAAATGCGCTGCATGACCGGAATTGGGTCCGCGTTGGGAGTGGCCATGGCCGGATTCATCACCCGGCGCAGCATTTCCTTGCAGCCGCCGCCGGCCGGAACCAGGCCGACGCCGACCTCCACCAGCCCCATGTAGAGTTCAATGTGCGCCACGACGCGCGCCGCGGCCAGCACCACTTCGGTGCCGCCACCCAGCGTGCGGTCAAAAGGCGCCGCCACCACCGGTTTGGGGCAATAACGCATCCCCTGCAGCAAATCCTGAAAGGCGCGCCCCATGCGTTCGACGGCAATGGCGGGCGTCTCGCCGCCGGCCAGCAGCGCCTGCGGGTCGATGTTCGCGCCGGCACTGAACAACCGCCCCTGATTGCCAATTACCATCCCCAGCGTCTCAGCGCTCGCTTCCAGTCGCTGCAGCGCTGCCTGAGCCAGCTCGACTACGCCCACGCCCAGCGTGTTCGCCTTTCCGTGGAACTCAAGCAGCAGCACACCTTCGCCCATATCGAGCAGGCTGGCCTCGGTATTGCCCTCCAGTTCGCGCCCGGCCTGCCGCAGGCTGGAGACGCGCAGCACGGCCCGCGGCGCGGCGACCGGGACGTACGCACCCAGCCCAGGGTCGTACTGCTCTTTGGCGCCATCCACCTCGCGATAGAATGAGCTGTGCGCCGCCGCTAGCATATCGCTGACCCACGGCGCGACCGCGTAGCCATCCTTTTGCATGCGCGCCGCCGTCTCAGCCACGCCGAACATGTCCCAGTACTCGAACGGCCCGGCGGCCATCATGAAGCCCCAGCGCATGGCGTCATCAATCGATATCAACTCATCGGCTATTTCCGACACGCGCTGCGCAGCGTAGTCGAAAAGGGCAGCCAGCGTATGCCAGACGTATTGCGCCGCGCGGTCCTCGTGCTGCACCCAAGCGCGCAGTCGCTCGCCAAGGTCTTCAATCTTGTGCACCGCCCCGATTGAATCGAAGCGCACCTTCGTCGGCGGCACATGCTCCATCTGTTCGACGTCCAGCGGCCAGAACTCCTTATCGCCCCCGGCTGCCTCCACGCGTTTGTAGAAGCCGATGCCGATCTTGTTGCCCAGCCACTCGCGTTCCAGCATGCTCTCCATCACCGCACCGGTTTTGCCACCCGCTCGGCCGGCGGCGGCATCGCCGGGAAGCGCGGCGGCGATGTTGGCGCTCACAAGCGCGGCCACGTCCAGCCCAACCAGATCCATCAACCGAAAAACCGCCGTCTTCGGATACCCCATCAGTGGCCCGGCTATCGCATCCACCTCTTCCACCGTGTAGCCATTCTCAAGACCATAGCTCATGCGGAAGCCATTGTTGGCGCCTCCAACGCGATTGGCGATGAAATTGGGCGTGTCCTTGCACAGCACCACGCCTTTGCCTAGCCGTTGCGGTGCGAACTCGCACAAGAAATCGACTAAGGCGGCGTCTGTGTTGGCAGTCGGGATGAGCTCCAGCAATTTGAGATAACGCGGCGGATTGAAAAAGTGCGTGCCCAGAAAATGGCGTTGGAAATCCGCCGAGCGACCGGCAGCCAGCTCGCTGATAGGCAGCCCGGAGGTATTACTGCTCACGATTTGCCCTTGCGGTCGAATGGCATCAAGACGTTCGAAGAACCCGCGCTTAACTTCCATATTCTCCACAATCGCCTCGATGACCCAGTCTACTGCGGCGAGTCGGTCGAAGTCATCTTCCAGATTGCCGGCCGAAATCAGTTCAACGTCGGTGCGCGAGTAAAAGGCGGGCGGGCGCGCTTTCTGCAGCCGGATCAGATTCTCGCGCACGATGCTGTTGCGCACCAACGACTCTTCCAGCTTCAGCCCGCGCGCCGCGTCCTTTTCGCTGAGCTCACGCGGCGCGATATCGAGCAGTGTGACCGGGATTCCCACCCCGGCCAGCATCGCGGCGATGCCGCCACCCATGGTGCCCGAACCGACCACAGCAGCGCTGCGGATCTGAAAAGATTTTGCATCCATGTGTGCCTCTCTCCTCCAGCGCGTTCGACCTGCCGCTATCTTATAATTAAGTAGCGTTTTTCACAATGCGCCGCGGCCATTCGGACAGCCACAACCCTTCACGCCGAAAAGACGCGTAGCGCCGAGCGCGCCGTGGCAACGCGCTCAAGCTCAACCGTCACTCCGTGCCCCGCGCCGCCCGGCACGTCCAGTGTGGAATCGTGGTTGAGCACAAATTCGGGCGCAGCGATGTCTTCATCATAGTATCGTGCCGAGGCAGAAATATCGCCCGGTAGCGTGAAATTGGGCAGCGTCGCCAGGGCCACGTTCACCGCCCGGCCCACGTTGGTTTCCATCATTCCTCCGCACCAGACCGGCACGCCGCGCTGTGCGCACAGGTCGTGAATCTGGCGCGCGGCTGTCATGCCGCCCACCCGCCCCACTTTAATGTTAATGACCTTGCAGGCACCGATGTCGAGCGCCCAGCGTGCGTGCTCGGGCGAGTGGATGCTCTCATCTAGGCAAATCGGCGTACGCAACTGCGCCTGCAGCTTAGCATGGTCCACGATGTCCTCGTGATGCAGTGGCTGCTCAATTAGCAGTAGGTCGAATTCATCCAGATCTCTGAAAATCGCCGCGTCCGTCAGTTGATAAGCCGAGTTAGCGTCCACCTGCATGGCCAGATTTGGCCAGCTTTCGCGCACCTTACGAACCACTTCAATATCCCAACCGGGCTTGATTTTCAGCTTGACGCGCGCGTAGCCCTCCTCGACGTGCAGTGCAACCCGGTCGAGCAATTCATCGACTGTCACCTCGATGCCCACGCTCACGCCGACCGGCACGCGGTCGCGCGTTCCTCCCAGCATCGTCGCCAGCGACTCGCCCCGCGAGCGGGCCAGCAAATCCCAGACCGCGTTTTCAAGGCAGGCGCGCGCCATGGCGTGCCCGCGCACCCGCCCGAACCGCGCCACCACATCAACCGGTGATTCAACTTGCTCGCCCAGCAGTGCGGGAATGAGGAAACTCTGCAGCACGTGCACTGCGGTACCCACGGTCTCATAGGAGTACCACGGCCCGGCCCCGGCCACGCACTCTCCCCAACCAGTCACGCCCTCAGCGCTCACCGCCGCCAGAATCAACTCACGCCGCCTCTCGCGCCCGAAGCTGGTCTCAAACGGATGCACGTACTGCAGCGCGAGCTGATGCAATTCAACTCTTTCGATCTTCATCGCCGTGATTTTCCTCTCAGCCCATTATAATTGCGCGAGGCTGAGAGAGAAACCGTGCCCGCTCCAGCCTGCCAATGAACAGCACCCGATCCCACGCGCGCGCCCTGCAGCTATTGCCCGTAGCGCTCGGCTGCCTGCTTGCCGCCTGCACCCCGGCGGCCACGCCCACCGCGCTTTCCGACCCGGTCGTTTTGGTGCGCAGCGCTACTCCCCACCCGACCGAATCGAACGACACGCCCCGACCCACCGCCACTTTCATCCCGCAGCCCACACCAAGTCGCACAGCATCCGCAACGGCAACCGCCACGCCCGCCCCGAGTCCAACCCCGTTCGCCGAGTACTGTGGCGACTACCCGTGCAACGACGATATCGGCGGCTGGCTGGCACGCATCGAGCTTCCGCCCGGATTCGTCGCCTCCCACCGCGCGCAACTGCCTAAAGGCGAGCGCCCGACATCACTAACATTCGGGCCGGCTGGCCGCCTTTTCGCGGCCAGCATGGAAGGCAACATCTACGCATTTGACTCCGCCGGCGAACCCAGTGTTTACGCGCAGGGATTCCACCTACCAATCGGTCTGGCCTTCCGCCCCGGTAGCAGCGAGCTTTACGTGGCCGCGCGCACTTTTCCGTCCACGCAGCAATCCAACGCCGGCAAGGTCACCATCGTGCGACCTGACGGCACGCAGATTGATATCGTCACAGGCCTGCCGTGCTGCTACACGACAGACATGCATCAGCCCAACAGCCTCGCGTTCGGGCCGGATAGCAAAGTCTATTTGAGCATCGGCGCGATGTCCGACCATTTAGAGCCCGCCACTAAGCTCGAAGCGGCCATCCTGCGCTTTGACCCCGACGGTGAAAACCTGGAGCGCTACGCGCGCGGACTGCGCAACCCTTACGACCTTGCCTTCGACGCCAAGGGCCGCCTGTTCGTCAGCGACAACGGCGCGGACTACGGCGGGCCGGAGCTGCTTTACCATGTGGAAGAAGGCGCCCATTTTCTTTTCCCGTACTATCCCGATTGCGATTTCTGCCCGCAGCCGCCACTCGAACTCGACATCACCGCACCAATGGCAACGTTCATCCCGCACGGGGCCATCACCGGAATCGCCGCCTACACCCACACAGCATTTCCCGAGCAGTATTACAATAGCCTATTCGTGGCTCTCTGGTCGGCTTTTCCGGGCGCTCAGAAAATCGTGCGCGTACAAACCTTCCCCACCGAAAGCATCGCTTTCATGCTCGGGCTCGCCGCGCCGATCGACGTTGCGCAGACGCCCGGCGGTGGCCTAGCGGTGGCTGACTGGGCCACAAGCCACATTTTCGAGGTGATTTTCCAGCCATGATTGTTAACCAGACAGGCAGCGATGGCATCACGATTCGCCCGATGCGCACGCCGGAAGAGTGCCGCCATGTACAGCTCGTGCAGAAGCATGTGTGGCAATCGAGCGGCCGCGACCTGGTGCCAGCGCACGTGCTCATCACGGTCAACAAGAACGGCGGCGTGCTGCTGGGTGCCATCGCACCCGACGGGCCCAGCGAGACCGGCGGCATAGTGGGCTTTGTGTTTGGTTGGCCGGGATACGGCGCAGACGACCGCGGTCGGCTGCTTCCAAAGCACTGCAGCCACATGCTTGCCGTGCTCCCACAATACCGCCGCCACGGCCTCGGCCTGCGCCTGAAGCTGGCCCAGCGCGAAGCGGTGCTGGCGCAGGGCGCCACCGAGTGGATCACCTGGACCTTCGACCCGTTGCAGCGCGGGAACGCCATCTTCAATCTGCACCACCTCGGTGCCAGCAGCAACACCTATCTGCTCAACGTATACGGTGATCTGGAGGATGCCATCAACGCCGGGCTGCCCACCGACCGGCTGCAGGTGGATTGGCGGCTGCGCAGCCCGCGCGTTCTCGCAGCCATCCCGCCGGGGCAAGGCATCCGCGTCCGACAGACGGATGAATTGCGCCACCTTCCCGCGCCCGAAGAGGGAGTGCCTGACAGCCCGGATCTGGCCGGATTGAAAGAGAACACGCCACTCGCCGTGCCGCTCCCGGAGTCCATAGACACCCTCCGCACGGCAGAACCCGCCCGCGTGTCACAGTGGCGCTACTATCTGCGTTCGGTACTTCCGGCCGCCTTCGAGCGTGGATATCAACTCACAGATTGCATCGCCCTGCCCGACCGCGGCTCGCACTACATCCTCTCACCGAGCTGATCACGCCAACATTCCCCAGTGCACTCTTATGCAGACCATCGGCAGCACTCCCGGCAACAGCAAGAACAAGCTTCATTGCCTCGTGTTGTAGGCAGAGCGGGGGAAGTCTGTAGTTGCACGGAAACTATTGACGTGACAGCCTTTAAACCTATACAATATAACGAGAGGGAATCATAATAGCCCAGTCGTGGGAGGCTTGCCGGGACGACGTCTCGCCAACGGATATTTCGATCTCAGGCAACGGCAACCGCCCGGTCGGGGCAGTAATGGCGGTGGGGGGGGGGTGGAATTGCCGGCATGCAGGCCATCCTTGATCTCGCCGAGCGAGGATTCAAGGTCTGGTGACGGCGAAACTGCTGGGTGGGCGGACCCAGAGAAGGGCGACGAGGAACGGGCGAATGTATACCCGCTGCAGTAAGTTGACACTGTACCCAAATAAATGAAGTTTTCACGTGCTAAGCGGGCCATTGTTAGATGGATTACGAAGTGTCTTCAACAACGATACTTTGCCAGACTGCGCCCCGAAGAGTTAGACTTTGTTCAAACTCATAGATCTTTTGTAGCGTGTGAACACATCGCAGACATTCTGCGTGTGCAAAACTGCCATGTAAAAGGGCACCTGATCTTGATAGATGCTGAAAGCGAGATCGAAAAGTATAGATCTCGGAGTTACGCCGGGAAGGAACCAGAAACATTGGAGTGGATTGAGCGCTACTTTCGGCCAGGTGATGTGATGTATGACATTGGCGCCAATATTGGCCTTTGCGCACTCTTTGCTGCGAAACACTTGGGGGGAGCGTGCCAAGTGTTTGCTTTTGAACCAGAGGCGTTGAATTACGGCAAGTTGAGCAAAAATATCTATCAAAATGGTCTCTCGGGTGTAGTGATACCTTGTTGTTTGGCAATCACAGATCGAGTTGGGTTTGACACTTTCTTCCTAAACCCAGACAACTTCGAGAAAATGGTGAATGGCCAGAAGTTGGTCGCAGGCTCTTCTATGCACAGCTTTGGAGCTGCACAAGACTACTGTGGTACGACTTTCCAACCGGTTCACATGCAGGGCGCGGTTGGCGTTCCCTTGGATTACCTGTGGCAAGTGTGGGGCTTGGACTTTCCGAATCATGTGAAGATTGATGTGGATGGCCGGGAGGAGCAGGTCATTGCAGGCGCTTCCAAGACTCTAGCGGATCGACGGTTGCAATCCGTGCTGGTAGAAGTCTCCGGCAAAGAGAGCGATGCGGACCTTATTCTCCAAAAGCTGGCTGAGGTGGGATTTACGAGGGTCACAGACTTTGCGGCCCACTCCACCGAGTTGCTCAAAGGCACCCCCTACGAGGATTGCGTGAACAGCGTGTTCGTTCGTGGATTGTAGTCGTAAAGCCTCACATATGCAGCAGGAGATAGACAGAACATCAAAACCTTCTTGGCCTGAATACCCCGGTCTGGTCACATTTTACGCGCAGCAACGTAATCGCATTGAAGTTCTTTATCCATCTGAATGTAAGTTTTTGCCCTGGCTGGCGAGGCGCAACCTCGGTGGACTGAAGCGACAAGGTGTCCTGCTGCGGCGCTTCGCTATCCTTAACCCGCACCGACTTAGTGCTCGATCTGAGAGCGCGCATCCGGGAAGGGACACGTTCCGCCGGATTGACTATCCGAATTCCCAGCGCAGCACACGTGGTTGCAGCCGGCTGCTTCATTCTGCTATACTGCCGTCATCTCCACACTGTGAAAAGGGCCCGCTCCTACCCGCGCTTGCTTTACACCCGTTGACTTGGCACCCACTAAACTAATACAATATAGCCGGAGACCAACACGAGCCCATTCATCCATGGATTACCAGAACGACGTCTCGCCAGCGACAATCTCGACCTCGGGGAACGGCAACCCTCCGGTCGGGGCAGTGATGGTGGTGGGGGGCGGAATTGCCGGCATGCAGGCCAGCCTTGATCTCGCCGAGCAGGGATTCAAGGTATACCTCATTGAAAAACAATCCGCCATCGGCGGACACATGGCGCAGCTCGACAAGACCTTCCCCACCAATGACTGCGCTATGTGCACTATCTCCCCAAAGCTGGTTGACATCGGGCGACACCCGAACATCGATATATTGACCGACACTGAAGTACTCGGCGTCAGCGGGATGGCAGGCGATTTCACTGTGCGCATCCGCCGCAAGCCACGCTATGTGGACTCAGTCAAATGTATCAGCTGCAACGACTGTGTCCAGGTTTGCCCCGTTTCATTGCCCGACCGTTTCAACGAAGGTCTTTCGCCGCGACGCGCAATCTTCAAACTCTACCCTCAAGCTGTCCCCAACGCCTACGCCATCGAAAAACGAGGCGTCGCTCCTTGCCGCGATGCATGTCCAGCAGGACAGCGCGCCCAGGGTTACATAGCGCTTGTTCGCGAGGGCCGCTGGGCAGATGCACTGCGTGTCATCAAGATGGACAACCCTTTCCCTGCGATCTGCGGGCGCATCTGCAACCATCGTTGTGAGGATGCCTGTAGCCGCAGGCTTGTCCCTCCGGGCGAACCAGTTAACATCCGCGCTCTCAAGCGCTTCATCACTGACACGGTCTACGAGCACCCCCGCGAACCGGTTGAGGAGGTACCCCGCCAGCACGACGAACGCGTCGCCGTGATCGGCGCAGGGCCGTGCGGCCTGACGGCAGCTCAAGACTTGGCACTCGCGGGCTACGGCGTGACCGTATTTGATTCCATGCCTGCAGCCGGGGGGATGCTGCGCTACGGAGTACCGCAATATCGCCTTTCGACTGAAACCGTCGAGCGCGAGGTGCAGGACATTCTCGATCTGGGCGTTGAGCTGCGCTTGAACCAGCGTGTGGATAATCTGGATGACCTGTTTGATGCCGGTTTCAACGCCATCCTCATCGCCGTCGGCGCACACGAGGGCATCCGCTTACCCATTCCGGGAGCTGATCTCGAAGATGTTCTGCTTAACACAGACTTCCTGCGCGATGTGCGTCTCGGACATTATGAAAGCAGAAGGACGAATAATGCCGGGGCAAAGGATTCATCGAACGGCACTCATCACAAATCCCTAGGAAAACAGGTGCTCGTGTTGGGTGGCGGAAACGTGGCCATTGACTGCGCGCGCACTGCAGTGCGGTTCGGCCGTGAGGTGCGCCTTGCGTGCCTTGAGAACCGGGCTGACATGCCCGCGCACGACTGGGAAGTGGAGGCTGCGCTGCAGGAGGGTGTCCACTTGCATCCGGGGCTCACATTCGAAGGCATCGTTGCGGACGAGAGCGGCAGCGTGACCGGCGTTGAGTGCCAGCGAGTGGCCTCCTTCAGCTTTGACGAGCATGGCGGCCTCAGCGTAGAAAAGCTGCCCGACAGCACTCACACCATCCCCTGCGACACGGTGATCTTCTCGGTCGGGCAGCGCGCCGGACTTGGCTTTCTGCAAGACGGCGCGGGCGTGGAGCTGGAACGTGGCCGGGCTATCGCCGTGGATTCCGGCACGATGGCGACCAGCCGCCCAGGGGTATTCGCCGCGGGTGACAGCGTCACGGGAACCACTTTCGTGATTGACGCCATCGCGAGCGGGCACACCACGACCCAATCCATTATCCGATACCTGCGCGGAGAGGAACTGGATTTGCCGCAGCGTGCGCAGCCACCGGTTGCACATCTGGAGCCCCAGGAATTAAGCGCACGCATCGCTCGCGGAGAGATCAGTCCACAACCGCGCGTGCCTGTACCTGAATTGCCAGCCGCGGAGCGCGTCCACAGCTTCGCGGAAGTTGAGAGCGTGTACGATGAGCAGAGCGCGCGGGCCGAGGCTGCCCGCTGTCTTTCGTGCGGCATCTGTTCCGAGTGTATGGCCTGCGTGCACGCATGCGGTGTGGATGCCATTGATCACAGCATGGTCGAAAACTTGGAGGAAATCAGCGTCGGCGCGCTCATTCTCGCGCCGGGCTACCAGGCATACAACGCTCAATTATCTGAAGAGTACGGCATGGGGCGCTACCCGAACGTAGTCAGCTCGCTGCAATACGAGCGCTTGCTTTCGGCCAGCGGGCCAACCAAAGGGCACGTACAGCGCCCGTCTGACGGATCCAGTCCTCGGCGCATCGCCTTTCTACAGTGTGTGGGTAGCCGCGACCAGAGCCACGATTACTGCTCTTCGGTGTGCTGTATGTACGCAGCCAAAGAGGCCATCATGACCATCGAACATGCGCGGGCTGAGGCGCGGAGCGACAACGGTGATGGCGAGGTAACTTGCCAGATCTTCTTCATGGATACACGCGCCTACAGCAAAGGCTATGAAGAGTATTACCGCCGGGCAGAGCGCAAGTACGGTGTAGAGTACACCCGCTGTCGCATCAGCGATGTGAAGGAAGACCCGGTTTCAAATGATCTTATCATTCGCTACATGGACTCAGACCACGGTCCACTGATCACCGCTCGCTTCGACCTCGTGGTGCTTTCGGTGGGGATGGAAATCTCCGAGTCGGTGAAGGCACTTGGCCGCAGCCTGAGGATTAAACTCGATCAATACGGTTTCTGCCACACCACGCTGTTCGAGCCGGTGCAGACAAGCCGGCCGGGCATATACGTAGCCGGTCCGTTCCGCGAGCCAAAAGACATTCCGGAAACAATAGTGGAGGCAAGTGGCGCCGCGGCGCTTGCAGCGGAACTTCTCGCGCCGGCGCGCCACACCCTGGCTCAAGTGCGCGATTACCCAGGCGAACGCGACGTCAGCGCCGAACAGGAGCGCATTGGAGTGTTCGCCTGCCACTGCGGTAGCAACATTGGCGGCTTCCTAGACGTGCCGGGCGTGGCCGATTATGCGCGCTCGCTGCCCGGCGTAGTCCACGCCGAGGACAACATGTACAGTTGCTCTCAAGACACCGTCGCCCACATCATCGGGCAGACGAAGGCATTGGCCCTGAACCGAGTGGTGGTCGCCTCGTGCACACCGCTCACCCACGGGACGCTGTTTCAGGACGCCATTCGGCAAGCCGGCCTGAACCCCTACCTTTTTGAGATGGCCAACATCCGCAACCAGTGTTCCTGGGTCCATTCAGACGATTGGGAAGGAGCAACCGACAAGGCAAAGTCACTGGTGCGGATGGCAGTAGCGCGCGCCGCACGACTTGCGCCGCTGCAGACCGCGACAGTGCCAGTCAACCACACCGCGCTGGTCATCGGTGGTGGGGCAGCAGGGATGAGTACCGCGCTGGCACTGGCTGGACAGGGATTTCCAGTGCATCTCATAGAACGGGCCGAACAGCTGGGCGGCAACCTGCGTCATTTGCGCTCATTCGTGCCCAATGGCAAGATTAAATCGCCCCAGGAGCATCTGCACGAGATAGTCACGAAGGTGGGCAGCCACCATCTCATTGACGTCCATCTCAACACAGAACTACAGCGGACGGGAGGGTTCAAGGGCAACTTCACCTCCACGCTCTCGCGCAACGATGACACCTTCCAGGTGCAGCACGGCGTCACCATTGTCGCCACCGGCGCAGTGGAATACAGAGGCGCTGAGTATTGCTATGGGGAACACTCGCGTATTGTCACGCAGCTGCAGTTTGAGCAATTGCTCGCTGAAAAGCGATCCGATATCGGTACTCAACCATCAGTGGTGATGATTCTGTGCGTTGGGCCCGCTGAGCAA
>DASCOB010000033.1:0-6487 GCA_036011785.1 Anaerolineales bacterium
AGTCCGTTCCCGGTGAGAAAACTGGGTTCTTTGTCACGTGCCGGAACGACTGGCCGAGCCTATGCGCCGGATTGGTGACTAGCAGCCTCCTGCTGGTTTTTTTCCGCGACGCTGCTAACCCGCGCCCACAGGTTGCATAGACTTCAAGTAGCTGCGCACAGCTTCAGTGTTTGTCAGCGAGAGCGCGTGGTCGGCCACCTGCTGACATTCTTTCATCTCCCAGCGACGCATCTCGTGCTTAGCAGTGGGAACGGCTGCCGGCACCATGCTGAACTCATCCAGACCCAATCCGAGGAGCAACGGCATAGCAAGTGGGTCGCCAGCCAGTTCCCCACACAGCCCCACCCATTTGCCGTGCGCATGCGCCCCGTGAATGGTCTGCGCAATCAAGTGCAGCACGGCCGGGTGATAGGGGCTGGCCAGCGCTGCAACACGGTCGTTGGTGCGGTCCACCGCGAGGGTGTATTGCGTCAGGTCGTTGGTGCCGATACTGAAAAAATCCACCAACGGGGTAATTTGCTCTGCCAGGATCGCGACCGAAGGCACCTCCACCATTATCCCGAACTGCACCTTTTTGGCCTGGCTGGCACTTTCCCTATCAAGGTTCGCCCTAGCCTCATGCAGTAATGCACGCGCATATTCGACTTCCTCGAGGCCGGACACCATCGGCACCATCACGCGCAAATCGGTCTCTACTCCAGCTTGCAGCAACGCCCGCAGCTGAGTGGTAAGCAGGGCCGGGTTTTCGCGAGCGATGCGTATTGCCCGCCAGCCCAGAAATGGATTGGGTTCATCACGAATGTCGAGGTAGCTGACCGCTTTGTCCCCGCCGACATCCAGGGTACGGGCCACCACTGGCCGCGAACCCACTGCGGCAAAGATACCCCGGTAGGCACGAATCTGTTCTTCCTCAGTGGGCATGGTGGTACGGTCAAGATAAAGGAACTCGGTGCGCAGCAGGCCGATGCCCTCCGCGCCGTACTGGATGGCCTGACGGGCATCATGCAGGCTGCTCACGTTGGCGACAACCTTTACGGTTTGGCCATCGCGGGTTCTGGCCTGTTCTGTGGCCCGTTTCAGGTGCACCTTCCATTCGACCCGCCACTGTGCCTGACGCTGGCTTGCCTCCGCCACCGCATCCTCAGTAGGGTCGAGGGTGAGCCGTCCTTGAGTACCATCCAGGATGGCGACCGCGCCTGCGGCAACTGCCTGCAGCTCGACGGGAACGCATACCACGGCCGGAATGCCGAGCGCCCGAGCGAGAATAGCGCTGTGGCCTGTGGGTCCACCCCGAACCGTACATATCCCCAGGATACGCTCACGTTGGAATTGCATCGTGTCGGAGGGGGTCAGATCTTCCGCCACAATTATGGCCGCTTCGGCGGGCTGGCTTGAATCATCCGCCGCGATGCCTGAGAGGCAATTGATGACACGGTTACCCACATCGCGAACGTCCTGCGCGCGAGCCTGGAAGTACGGTTCTTCTAGCTCCAGCAAGGCCTGAGTGTAAGCGTCAATCGCATCGCTTACCGCAGCTTCGGCGTTCAGTTTCTGTCGGTCAATGACCGTATGAATGTTTTGGAGAAGTTCCGGGTCCTTGAGAAAAAGAAGATGCGCCTCGAATATAGCCGCATCTTCAGGGCCCAACGATTCCAGAGCGCGCGCGTGCACGCCGTGCAATTGCGTGCGCGCCTCTGCCAGCGCTGCCTCCAGCCGGGCCTTCTCGGCACCGGGGTCCACCACCTGCTGACGCTCTATACTCGCTTGCTCGCGTTGGAACACCCACGTTGGCCCCACCGCTATGCCCGGCGAAACGGGAATACCCTGTATGGTTCGCGTCATGCAACCTCACCAGAACTGCTCTCTATCACTGCACGCATGGCGGTAAGTGCTTGTGCAGTCTCCTCACCATTAGCCGCTATCTCGATCAGATGACCCTGTTCCGCACCCAGCGTGAGCACAGCAAGGATACTCTTCGCATTGACCGGCTCGCTGCCCGTGGTCAGATTGGTGGCCGTGAGTTCACACGGGAAGCGAGAGGCTGCCTGCACGAAAAGCGCAGCCGGCCGGGCATGCAGACCCACAGAATTCGAAACAGTCACCTGGATGCTTTCCATTCAGGCAAGCCTCTAATACGAAAGCGTGACCTTGTGCAAGCCGCGCGGACGGTCGGGGTTGAGTCCTTTTGCGAGCGTCAACCCCAGCGCAAGCATCTGACCTGGAAGAACACTGACGAGCGGAGAAATATGTTCGGGGATGCCGGCAGGGATGCTTAGCACCGTGTCGGCAATTTCCGCTGCTTCGTCCAGGGCAGAGATGACGATTATTCTCGCGCCGCGCTCTCGCAGCTCGCGCAGCAGCTGCAGCGTTTCTGCCGCCACCCTGCCCTCAGCCACAACCGCAATTACCGGGAATCCACGCTGAACAATGGAGACAGGACCATGCCTGAAATCCGCCGAGGAGTAAG
Source organism: Anaerolineales bacterium (assembly GCA_036011785.1). Classification (GTDB taxonomy): domain Bacteria; phylum Chloroflexota; class Anaerolineae; order Anaerolineales; family UBA11657; genus CAJWGI01. The sequence continues at coordinate 2,468 of DASCOB010000033.1, forward strand.
GTTCCGCCAGGATATACGCCAGTTCCTTCAACTTCAGCGCAATCTCGTAGGCGGTCGCATAGTTGTAACCGCGTCCCAGGACCACGAACGCCTGCGCATCCTGATACGATCGGGAGCATTCCATGACAGGCTGACACTTAGCCAGGGTCTGAGTGAACATTCCGGGCACTTGCTGCAGAGCCTGCGCTCCGACGGCGTCCTCATTAAGCGCCATGCCTAACATAGCCAACAACAACAATGAGGCCGTGTAGGTTTTGGTGGCGGCAACGCTCTCTTCCCGGCCAGCCCGCAGACTTAGAGTGTATTGTGCCTGCTCGGCAAGCGGCGAATCCGGGGTGTTGGTGAGGGCAAGAGAAATCGCGCCCTGACGATTGCCCTCCTGCATCACCGCCACTATATCCGGCGATTGACCGGACTGGGAAATGCCGATGACAAGAGCATCACGCAAATCCGGGGGCGTTTCGTAAAGCGTGAAAAGCGATGGCGTTGCCAGGGCAACGGGCAGGCGGTTCTGTGACCCAAAAAGATACTGTCCGTATCTGGCGGCATTGTCTGAGCTGCCCCGTGCCGCGAACATCACCAGGCGCGGTTTGCGCTCGCGGATGGCTGCGGCGACGGCCGTGACGGCTGCATTTTCCTGAGTCAACAGATTCTGCAATACCTCCGGTTGTTGCCGGATTTCGCGTTGAAGCAGAGTTTCGCTCATAGGCGGATCTCAAGCGTGCGCGCGCCAGACAACGTCACCTTCCACAATGGTGAGTTGCGGCCAAAAGTCCGCATCAAGCACAGCGATATCCGCATCGTAGCCGGGAAGAAGCTGCCCCTTGCGATCCCCGAAGCCAACGGATTTCGCCGGAACCGTGCTGGCACATTGGCTCGCTTCGGCCGGGTTTAATCCGACGAGATTTATCAGGTTCCTGAAACCGGAATCCAGTAGTGCGTGCGCGCCCGCCAGCGTACCGTCGGCAAGGCGACTGGTCTCCCCGTCAACCAGCACTCTGTATTCACCCCACCGGTATTCACCGGCCGGTAGTCCGGCGAAGGGCGCCGCGTCCGAGATGAGGCAGGTGCCCTCCACGCCCTTCGCGTTGAGCAGCACCTTCATGGCGCCCGCATGCACGTGGTGCCCATCCCCAATCAACTGTGCCACGATCTGCGGCAAGGCCATGACAGCCCCGGCAACGCCCGGCGCGCGATGGTGCAACGGACTCATAGCATTGAAGGTGTGAGTGGCCTGGCTGAGGCCGAGCGCAACTGCTCGCTCAACCAGTTCAAAATCGGCGTCTGAATGCCCAATGACCGGCACAACATCGTTCTCAACTAAATAAGGCATGGTTTCCATAGCAGCGCCTTCCTCCGGCGCGAATGTCAGCATAGACACCGAGCCAGCTGCCAGCTCTTGAAAGCGGTCTAGTTCAGCACAGCTGAGTGGAAGAAACCATTCCGGGTTTGCCATGCCCGGGCGTTTTGGGGAAAGATGTGGGCCTTCCACATGGATGCCCAGACATCGTGCGCCGGATGGAGGGTCTGCCAGCACTGCTGCCATCTGCGGGATGAGTGCGTCAATTTCCACTGCGGGCCGGGTGACAGTAGTGGCCATGAATGCAGTCACCCCGAAAGCGGGAAGTCCACGAATGACGTCGGCCAGACCCAGACCCATACAATCATGCCCGAGCAGGCCGTGAATGTGTACATCGATGAAACCCGGCAGCACCCAACTTCCGGCGGCGTCCACAATCTCCACCCCAGGCGGCGGCTGCAATTGGCGCTCATGCGCCACCGCGCTGATGTTCTCCCCTTCGATGAGCACCACTCCAGGCTCGAGGATTCCTTCCGGGGTGCACACCTTTCCCCCCACCAGTACAGCAGCCACTTTGTCCCGTTGAGATCCTATGTGCTACCGCCGCAGCGATGCAGCCATTTGGCACCAGGCTAGCCGGCGGCCACGCAGCGCTATAAGGTCGGATGTATTTGCGTCGAGAATACGCTTGGTCATCACAGAGCACCCCTCGATTATGGGGTAATCGCCGTCAGCAAGAGGTCAACCCCCGCAGAAACATGTGTCGCCTCACTTTTCACCAAGCGCATGGCCTCTGGCGGCTCCGGCAGAAGCACAGGCGATACAACAGAATAACCTGCTTTTGTGATGGCGCTTAGATTGAAATCAACCAGTCGCTGCCCGGCCGAGACTCGGTCGCCAACTTGTGAAAGGCAACGAAACCCCTCGCCTTTCATCCGCACGGTGTCCAGTCCAATATGCACCAGAACGGTGATACGACCTTTCGCCGCTTCGATTGCGAATGCATGCCCTGCACTGTGGAATATTATCAGTTTGCCACTTATAGGCGCGACTGCCAAGCCTTCATCTGGATGCACCGCAAGCCCGTCACCAAGCATTTTCTGAGCAAATACAGGGTCAGGAACATCCTCCATGCGAACCACGGTACCTGAGAACGGAGAAAGTATTTGTATCTGGGTCATCCATCTTTCATTATTTTGTTCATCGCTGTTCCGATGAGTTCTGCGTGTGTTCCGACTACCACCTGAATCCCGTTTCCCATAATGATTGGTCGGCCCACAATCCGCAGCGATTGCAGCATTTTCTGGTCGACCTTGGATGGATCAACCAGGGTTCCCCGTAGCCGCGTGATGCATCCCTCTATTTCTTCGATGTTATCTTCGCCGCCGAGTGCTTCAATGAATTGCTTTGCTTGTTCTTCCACTGTTAGATTACCTCGCGATCCTGAAAGAAAGAGAGATGACCAGCGCACAGGCCAGCCATCCCTCCTAAACGGACATAGTGCGTGTACACTGACAAAACCGACGCCAGCACACTACTAACGCGCTATATTACTCTGCTGCCTCCGGTTCGCGTCCCGGTGTCGGGATGTCTTGGGCCTTGATCAGCGCGACGAAAACTAGGTAGTAAACCACGCCGAAGGCCACGCCCACAAGAAGCAGCCCTACCGGGTTGGTAGCAATGCCGAAGTTGAGCAGGTAGTCCGTGAGACCGGCCGAAAAGCCGAAGCCGCTTCGCATGCCCAGGCCTACGGTGACCAGTGCAGAGACACCGGTAAGCAGTGCGTGCACCACGTATAACACCGGCGCCACAAACATGAAGGCGAACTCGATCGGCTCTGTGATGCCGGTCAGTAGTGAGGTCAGCGCCGCACTAAACATCACACCGCCGACAGCCTTCTTGTTAGCAGCCCTTGCGCAAACGTACATTGCGTATGCGGCTGCTGGCAATCCGAACATCATTATGGGGAAGAAGCCGGTCATGAAGAGACCACCTTCCTTACCCGCAGAATCAAAGAAGTTCGTCAGATCGCCGAACTGGAACCAGGCAATGGAGTTGAGCACGTGGTGCAAACCTAGCGGAATCAGCAAGCGATTTAAGAACGCGTGCACCGCTGCGCCGATCGCACCGGCCCCAATTGCCCAGTTGCCCACGGCCGCCAATATCTGTTCCGGCCAGTACCACAACCAACCGAACACGAGGCCCAAAATGACAGCCCAAAAGGAAGTCACAATTGGCACAAAGCGCTTGCCGCCAAAGAAGTTCAACCACTCCGGAAGTCTGATCGTATGGTACTTGTCGTACATGTTGGCGGCCAGCAGACCCATCAGGATACCGGCTAACACTCCCATGTTGCTCGTATGATCGGGATGGGCAATCGCATTGATGTCACCCTGTACTTTGCTGAACACCCAGTAGCCTACTGCTCCGGCGATGCCCGCCGTGCCAGCATCCTTGGTAAAGCCAACCGCCACACCGATCGCAAACAGCAGTGCGAGATTGCCAAAAATCGCGCCGCCAGCGTCAGCGAGCCAGGCAATACCAAGCACATCATCCTGCCCGAAGCGCAGTAGTAACGCGGCCACCGGCAGTCAACGTGCAACACTGCATCTCTAAGGCCATTGAGCGATATGCCCAGTGCCTCAGATGCAGCCTGTACGCCCTCCTTGATAGCTAGAGGTACGTAACGATCACATGCGACCAGATACACTTGTGCAGCG
>DASCOB010000034.1:0-42402 GCA_036011785.1 Anaerolineales bacterium
CCACTCCCATCACGTTGTAATGCGGCACCGCTTTTTCAGCGCCATAGTAGGTCATGGCAAGGCAGCTGCTGCCGGGGTTGAACAGCGGCAGCGCGTGGCGCACCATTGCGGTGAAGGAATAGCAGCTGATATCCAGCGCTACCCGGAATCCCTCCCGACTGGTGGCGTAGTAAGGCCCGTTCAGCTCGTCGCGGTTGGCGAATGCCACGGAGTGAATAAGGATGTCGATGTTCCCCAGCTGTGCGCTTGCCTTGGCGAACAGTCTCTCGAGATCGTCATCGCCGCGGGAAAGGTCGCATTGCTCGACGAAATCGGCGCCCACTTGTTCGGCTAGAGGGACGATGCGCCGCAGCAGCGCCGCGTTGGCATAACTGAAGGAAAGTTGCGCTCCTTCGCGGTGCAACGCTTGGGCAATGCCCCAGGCGATTGAACGATTGTTTGCGACGCCGAAAACAAGCGCCTTCTTCCCTTCAAGGATTCCCATTATCCGTTTGCCTCCTTAGCGATCTGGTCTCGCAGCTTGAGATTCCATGGCAGCGACCGCCATGGCTCGGGGGTATCGCGCAGCCCTACCCGCGGGCGGGCAGCCGGGATTGTTTCCGGGTAATCCGGCCCGTCGGCCAAGAACAGTCGCGCGTCCGCGGCGCACAGGTCGTATTCGTTCCAGGCACGGTCAATGCCAAAAGCCTGAGTCACTTTTGCTGGGCCGTTTGTCAGTTCCGCAGGTGGCCGCTGTCGGCGCGCTCGCATGAGGGATAAGCCCTCTGTGGGCCGCAGCGCGCGCAGCAATACCGCCGCCGGGAAACCCTCGTACTCGGTGACAAAATTCAACATCCAGTGTATTCCGTAGGTAAAACAGACGTATGCGCTGCCGGGCGGGCCGTAGAGTGGGGCGGTGCGGGCAGTTTCCCCGGCGCGCGCGTGGCAGCCCAAATCGGTTTCGCCGATATAGGCTTCCACTTCCACAATGACGCCGGCCAGCCGAGTGCCATCCGCCTCCAGTTTAAGCAGCTGTTTTCCTAACGATTCCCGCGCCACTGTGAGGGTAGGGCGGGAGAAAAACGCGCGCGGCAACGGTGGAATGCGGGCTTTCACGCTTTGAAACGCTCATCGGTGGCGATGGTGCGGCGCAAGCCTTCGGGCAGCGAGACGCGCGGCCGATAGCCCAACTTCTGTGCCGCTAGGGTCAGATCGGCGCACATCGCGTACACGCCGCCGCTTTCGCTGCTGTTGTAGAGCGGTTCCAGTGTGGTGTTCATGGCCGCGCCCACGACGGTCACCAGTTCGTTCAGACTGACTGCGGTTCCGCTGCCCACATTAATCACCAGGTGGCTGACGGTGCGCGCGGTTGAGGCTGCGCTGAGAGCATCTATCACGTCTGAGATGAAAACGTAATCGCGTGTCTGCGAGCCCTCGCCGTGCACAATCAGCGACCCGCCACCGGCGGCGCTTTTCAAAAAACGGGAGACCACCGGAGGGTGCGAGGCGGGAAGCGGCTGCCCGGGCCCATAGGCGTTGAACACGCGCAGCGCCACGGTCTCCAATCCCCACAGCGCGCCGATGGTGCGCACGTAGTATTCGGCCGATAGTTTGCTGACCGCGTAGGGTGAATCCGGTTTGGGTACGATGCTCTCGCGCAACGGTTGTTCGGTCTGCGCGCCGTACACGGCTCCGGAAGAGGTCAGCACCACGCGATTGACGCCGGCATCGCGCATGGCCTCCATCACGCTGACCGTGCCGCCCACGTTTACGGCGTTATATTCGCGCGGATATAGCACCGATTGGGGTACTGATACGCGCGCCGCGAGATGATAAACGCACTCCACATCCTGGAGCAGCGTCCACAGTTTCGGGCGATCGTTCACGTCGCCACGCGTGAAGAGCACCTTGTCGTCAAGGCGCCCCGCGTCGCCGGCGGAAAGGTCGTCAATTACGCGCACTTCGTGTCCGGCTGCGGCGAGCCTGTTTGACAGCGCGCTTCCGAGGAAGCCGGCGCCGCCGGTTATCAGGAATCTCAAGTGATGCTCTCCCTATCTGCACGTCTGCTCAGGGGAAGTGATTATAGCATGTGTCCCTAAAAAACCAGATTTCCACTACAATCTTCGCGTGGGTTTTCTCGGGCGTTCGTCGGGCGGGAGGCAAGATTGTTGCGGCGATACCAATCGGGTGCGGCTCCAATTGGGCGTCAGTTGCCGGAGAATTCTGTGAGTGCCCCTCCGGGGGGTGAGCGCGGATGCACCCGGATTCTTTTCGTCTGCTTGGGCAACATCTGCCGTAGCCCGCTGGCGGAGGCTTTGTTCCTAAACCTTCTCGAACGACGTGGCCTCAGATGTGGATACATGGCGGCATCCGCCGGAACCGGAAACTGGCATGTGGGCGACCCTGCGGACAGCCGCATGCGCGCCACCGCGCGACGGCATGGACTCGAGCTGCGCGGGCGTGCGCAGCAGGTCAGCCCACAAGACTTTGATCGCTTCGACCTGATGCTGGCCATGGACCGGGCGAATCTGTCGCAACTGGGGCGCATGGCGCGCGATGATTCCGACCGCGCCCGTATCCGATTGCTGCGCGAATACGACCCGAAGGCTGGCTCTGAAATGGACGTGCCCGACCCGTACTTCGGCGGCGCGGATGGTTTTGAGCGCGTGTATGAAATGGTGGCGCGCGCGTGTGAGCACTTGTTGAGGGAACTCGAAGGGGAGTGAAACTTGCGGAGGGGCTGCAGCAATATCTGCGAGCGCAGAGCTGGGGCGCGGTTCAATCCGCCCGCCGGATTTCCGGCGGCAGCATCAACCGTGTGTTTCGGCTTGAGACCGAGCATGGGCCACCCGCGCTGCTGAAAACCAATCGCAGCAGCCCGCCCGATATGTTCGCGCGTGAGGCCGAAGGTCTGCAAGCGCTGCTGCAAGCCGGGGGAGTGCGTGTGCCGTCGGTGCATGCGCATGGCGATGACTGGCTGCTGATAGAGTATCTTCCGGACGCGGCGCGCTCGGCTGATTACTGGGCCGTTCTCGGAGAGGGACTGGCGCGGTTGCACTCCACGGTGGAAGGGCGTTTCGGGTTTTCCAACGACAATTACATTGGCAGTACCGCGCAGCCGAATGCGTGGACGGAAGACGGGCTCGAGTTTTTCGCTGAATCACGGCTGCGCTTTCAGGGTCGGCTGGCGCGGGAGCGTGGATCACTCAGCGCGGGCGATTACAGGCTGCTGGAGCGCGTGATTGAGCGCCTGCCGAATCTGGTCCCGGAGCAACCGGCCAGTCTGATCCATGGCGACTTGTGGGGCGGGAATGTGATTGTCGGTCCGCAGGGCGAGCCAGTGCTGGTGGATCCGGCGGCGCATTTCGGCTGGGCGGAGGCCGAGCTGGCGATGACCACTCTGTTTGGCCGATTCGAGCGCGAAGCCTACCAAGCGTACGAGCGCATCCGGGCGCTTGCGCCCGGATACATGCAGCGCGTTGATATCTACAATCTGTATCATCTGCTCAATCACCTAAATCTCTTCGGGCGCGGATACCTCGGGCAGGTTCAGGGCGTGCTGCGGCGTTATTGTTAGAGAGTTTGGCTTAGGGCAGAGCGAAGTCCTGCCCGATGATGATGCGTACGTCCACCGGGCTGTTGGGGTCGCTCATGTCAATGATGCGCGCCGGCTGCACATCAAAATGTTCGGCCAGCCAGCGGGTGGTGTAGTAGCGCCCCGCGTAATCATAGATGATGGTGGCTTGGTAATTGAACTGGTCGGCGTTGCCGATGCTGACCACGTTGAAGCCGTTCTCGCCGAGGTAATCGGCCGTGGACTGCGCTATGCCGGTGCGCGCTGACCCGTTTTGCACTTCGATAGTGGCCTCTTCATCAACGGCCAACGCGGCCGGGTCGATGGTGGACTGTGGCTGTGGGGCCGGGTTGTAAAACATCTGCTCCCGCAGCGGGCGAAAGGCGCGCGCGTCCAGCAAAACCACCTGCGCCCCCTCCGCGGTCGTGAATTCGTTAATGATGTAATCTGCGTCAATCACATCTGACTGGATGTCCTCCCGCTCGATTTCCTTGGCCATAGATATCAGGTCAACTATCTCCTCCAGGTTAAGGTCGGTGTCATAGCTGTCTGATAGGGCGGAATAAAGTTTTGGGGCGCGAGCTATCAATGTGGGCAGCATCTCCAGGCTGAGCACTTGGTCGCGCACTGCCAGAAGCACCTGCTGCTGCCTTGCCGCGCGGTCGAAATCGGCCCCAAAGGTGGCACGCGTTCGGGTGTATTTCAGCGCGGTACTTCCGTCCATTTGCCGGCGTCCGGCGGAAATGTAGAAAGGGTCATAGCCGTCGCAGCAATCCGGATAGCGCGGGTCATCGATTGTCTGCGGCACGTCGATTTCGATGCTACCAATCTCGTCGATGAGCGTTTCAAAGGCGGTGAAATTAATGCGCACATAATGATCTACCTGTATGCCTAGGCTCGCGCTGACGGTATCCATCGCGAGGGCTGGCCCGCCACCGGGCAGCCGGAAGGCATCCCCTTTGAAATTGGCGGTGTTGATGCGGTCTCGGCCCTCAAAGCCGGGAATGGTCACCCACAGGTCGCGCGGTATCGATAACATTCCGGCGGTGTTGCCAACCGGGTCTACCGTGACTAGCATCATGGTGTCGGTGCGGAAAGCGCGTTCATCTTCCATGCCGGCGCGTTGATCAATACCCATCAACAGTACCGTGGTGCGCAAACCGGTGGCCACCGGGACCACCGTTCCGACAATTTCTACGCTGCCGGATGGAGTAGCAGCTTGGCTATCGTCGGTGGCTTTTTCCGTCGGTGGAACCGAGGTGAGTGCTGCTGGCTGACCGCTAATCAGACCTGACCCATCGGCGCGCCCGCGGTTGGCGGTCCACTCCTTAACGGTCGCGTAGACCATGTAGCTGGCGAAGGCCGCCGCTGTTACGAAGAACACCAGCAGAGTCGCTACGGCCCAATTTGGGAGGCCGGGAGAATCTTCCTGCGGATTACGCGTGCCGTTTGGTCTGCCTGAAAAGGACATTTATGCTGCTTGGCGGCCATCAGAGCTGGGCCGGGAACAAGCAAGTATAGCACGCTGCTGACAGGGTGAAAGCAGCTTCCGCCGGTTGCCCGCCAGCGGACGCTAATCAATAATCCTCCCGGGATTGATCACATCAGTTTTTTTGGTCACTGACGTGGATCAGCCGCATGCTGAACTGAAGGCGAAAGGGGTTGAATTCTCAGGCGAGCCAGCCAACCAGTGGGGCTTGAAGACCCGGACGGGAATAATCTGTATTTGTTGACGTACGGCGGAACGTGAACAGTGACGCTTTACGTTTTACGCTTTGCCAGTCCTTCTTCCAGTTGTTGTAACCATGTGATGATCGCTGCACGGTCGCTGATGTCGCGGGCGTTGATGCGCACGTTCAGCGGTGAGCAGCGCGGCGCGCGCCAGCTGAGCACCCGCTACCCTGATAGTGTCCGTGGGCCGGCTGTCCTTCTTGTGCAAATGGCAACGGCCTTGGCTAATCTGTCGCCACCTTACAGGAGGCGACAAAAGGTAAAAAAAACAATCAAGAGTGTCGCACCACTATGATATTATTAACGCAACCTTAGAGGCGGCATCAGCGCAAGCCTTGGAGAAGGCAATAGTGAGATTATTGGATAACCCCGAATGTGCCAGTGCTATGGGCAAGGCTGGGCAGGCACGCGCTCGAGACGAATTTGATGTGACACGCATGGTTTCCGAGACTTGTGACGTGTATCGCAGGCTTTTGGAAAATGCGTCTCATTGAGATTGGGTACAGCTTGTCTAGTCGACACGAGCACACTCTTGCTAGAAATTGTCTTCACAACATCGTGTGGACCAGGTGATGGTTCCATTACAAATCCCATGTTTGAGTTGTCCATAGTAATTCCAATTCATAACGAGTCCAGGAACATCATTAGAACGCTTCAAGAGTTGAATGACAACGTCCGGGTAACTCACGAGATAATCTGCGTGTATGATTTTGATGAAGACACAACAATTCCTGTTATCCAAGAATTAATGACAACATATGACAATTTGCGTTCGGTAAAAAATATTATTGCCCTCGGTCCTTCTGGAGCACTCCGGACGGGTTTCTTAGAATCATGTGCACCTTATGTGTTGGTAGTGATGGCTGATCTATGTGATGATTTTTCTCAGATCTCGACTTTGTTGAGTTTAGTGGGCGAGGGGGCGGTAGATATTGTTTCTCCTTCAAGGTATTGCAAAGGGGGAGAGCAGAGATTGGATAATGCCACCAAAGCGTTTTTGCCCCGTGCCGCTGGACGTTTGTTGAAATTTTTCTGTGATATCGGTACATTAGACCCCACAAATAGCTACAAGCTTTATTCCAAGAGAGTTTTAGAGCATTTGCGTTTAAGTAGTACTGTTAGCTTTAGCGTTACCCTAGAGATTGTGGCCAAGGCACATTGTCTCGGATACAGAATAGCGGAGGTCCCAACTGTATGGAAAGACCGCGTTTTTGGACAATCTGGGTTTAATGTGTTACGTTCAGTGCCAGCCTATTTGAAATGGTTTTCACTTTCATTGTTGAATAATCGATTGTTTGTTCTTCCCAACACATGGTTCCGCTATCTGTTTTGTTTGGAGACAGATAATAGTTCGATCCGAGAAATCAAGAGTGATTAATCATGCCTGACGTGGATTTTGTCATTTTAGGTGGCACCGGCTTTGTGGGCTCGGAATTGTGCTCATGTTTGAAGCACAATGGTGCATCTGTTCTGGCGATAGATTCAAGAAACTACATTAGGCATCGCGGCACTAGTGCAGATGTTCTCGTCAACTGTAATGGCAACGCCTTTCGTTTCAAAGCCAACCAAAACCCAACTTGGGATTTCGAAGCAAGTGTCATTACTGTCGAACAATCTCTATCTGATTTTGTGGTGCAGTTGTATGTTTACATTTCTACAGTAGATGTATACAACATACTAATGGATCCCGAACAGAACCATGAAGCGTATCCAATCCGCCCTGAGAAACTTGATTATTATGGATTCAACAAATGGATTGCTGAACGGTTGGTCGAAAAGTATGCGAAACGCTCCTTGATCTTACGTTTGGGGTCGGTTATTGGCAATGGTATGCAGAAGGGTCCGCTGTATGACCTGTTGAACGCGAAACCACTGCACATGTCTCTGGATTCGGAACTTTCTTTTATCGATACATCTACTATCGCTAGAGTCATCAGTGTGATTGTCGCGATGGGCTTATCAGGAGAGATCATCAACCTTACGGGTACTGGGTCAGCCAAGTTACGAGACCTTTCGAGCATGCTTCCATCCTCGGTTCAGTTTGGGTCTGGCGCACATACCGTAACGCATCGGTACAACATCAACAACACCAAGATTCGTGGAATAATGCCAATACCTACCTCTTTGGAGGTTGCAAAGCATTATGTGGGCGATCAGACAATAAGGTAGTTGTGAAAATGCAAATGCAACAGTGTTTTTTACGGATGTTTAAGTAAAGCATGCGGGATTTTTCTCTTTGAAACTGTCATGAGGAATTGTGAACTAATTTTCATGGACTGTCCACATCGCGAATACGACAACATGGATTTTAGAAACAAAACGGTTGTCAATTTCTGGTCCAGTGAATGATATCATGGGGAAATATAGACGAAATGATTGTAGATATTGCGGTTCAAAAAACCTATCACCAATCCTAAATCTTGGCTCACAACCGCCATCCAATAGCTTTATCACATTAGATGAAGTTCAGAGTGAAAAATATTATCCACTAGAATTATTCCTTTGTAATGGCTGTTCACTGGTTCAGTTGCTAGATGTTATTTCGGCCCAAGAATTATTCGATGATTATCATTATCTTTCTTCTAGCTCTGGCGCTTTGGTGATGCATTTTAAGGAACTGACCAAAATGCTGGCAACAGAATATGGGTTAGAAGATGGCAATCTGGTCGTAGACATTGGATGCAATGATGGAATTACTTTGAATGCTTATGAAGTGCCAGGGTTAGTACGTGTGGGAGTTGAGCCATCACGAGTATCACAAATGGCAAGAAATGCAGGATTAGATGTTATAGGAAGTTTCTTTAATGCCGATATTTCCAAACAAATAATAGCCAAATACGGACAAGCTAGAGTAATTACAGCAACTAATGTGTTTGCTCATGTTGACGACATGCATTCATTTATTGCTGGCATACACCCATTATTATGTGATGATGGTGTATTTGTTGTTGAAGTCGCATATCTTATTGATCTAATAGACAACAACCTATTTGACACAATTTACCATGAACACCTTTGTTATCTGAGTTTATTACCTGTTTCCAAATTTCTTAAACAATATAATTTGCTAATATTCCATGTAGAAAGACTGTCCGTTGGTCCATCTGGGCCGGCAATAAGGTTTCACATAAAGAAGTCTAGTTCTTCAAGGGAAATTTCCGAATCCGTTGCTGATTTAGCATCCGATGAAGTCAAATGGGGAGTCACCAATCTCCAGAACTACAAACAATTTGCGAACAGGGTTAAAGAATTGAAAACAAATACATGCGCTATATTAAACAACCTCAAGGATCAAGGCTTCCGAATTGGTGCATTTGGAGCGCCCGCCAAGGGTAATACACTGTTGAACTATTATGGGTTAAGTACAGAGATTATTGACTGTATTGCTGATAACACCGTGTTAAAGCAAGGGAAGATAACACCTGGCTCTCATATATCAATTGTGAGTGACGATGAATTCTTGGAAAAGATGCCTGAATATGCCTTATTGCTCACATGGAACTATTTGGACTTTTTCTTGGAGCATAGCCAATACATAAAAGAAGGCGGTCGGTTTATTGTGCCGTTTCCAATTCCTAGGATAATGCCATCAATACCATCTTAGACCGCATTTACTATAGGCATTTTTCCGTTTAACCTACCCTTTTACCCCATATTCAGGTAAGCAACAGCAAACTTCAATGCCAATATCGTTGGATGGACATCTGTACTTCAAGCGATTGAGTGTCCTGTGGAAGCGCACGGCCCATTCCGTTGCTACCTCTCTCCGAGAAACGGAGGAACTGCATAAAAGGGACTTTAATGTGGCCTTAAAGCTGTTCATATCTATATTTCTCATATCTGCGTTTTTCGTAGAAGTTGAAGTCCACACGCATGATTTGCACAGGCATGCTGACCTAGTGCTCGCAATCGCTGAATATGGAACATTCGATTTGAACCGCGTAGCTAATGAGGTATATGCTCCCGTATATGGGAGTGGTCCAATTGAGGCCATACGCCACCAGGGCAAGAGTTACATTGATATTAGCCCAGGCGTTGCTTTCTTAGCCGCGCCCTGGTACAAGGTTGTGCGTCTCAGTCTTTCTCTAAACGAACTGACTGATTCACTGATGCAGATGCCGGAGATCAAGCTTGCGGTTGCCGAAGTGACAGCCAATCTGGCGACCGCTGCTCCTCTCGCAGGCCTGCTAGTTGCGAGCATATTTCTATCCCTTCGGAGAATGGGCCAAGGAACTCAGAAGAGTCTGTTCTTTGCAATCATGTTTTATTTTGGAACTATGGTTGCTTATGGCTCTAAAGGTGGCAACAACGGTCAGACAATGGCGGAGACGGGTTTGGTGTTTACGTCCTTCTGCCTGATCTTGATCAGTACCCGTAGTCGTCACAAATGGTTGGTATTGTTAGCAAGTGGTATTTTGGTTGGTTATTCAGCTACGGTTAACCATAGCGGTTTTCTCAGCATTCCCGTCGTGGGTTTGTTGGCGCTCCTGCTATATGGGCGCGATTCTTGGCTGTTGCTGATAGGTATGGTTGCAGGGGTGTTGCCGTTAGTATTATACGAGAAATTCATTCTTGGCAGTGTGTTCGCCATAAGTGCGACGGTGGTTCAGACTTCCGGGGTTGTTGAGAACTCATCACATGGCGCATTGGCGGTATTTTCGCTTGATTTCCGAAACATGGTCCTTTTCCTGTATAGGGCAGCCTTTAGTCTTGATGCTGGTCTTTTCATATACTCGCCCTTCTTAGCAGTATTGGTTCTATCTGCCCTGAGAAATACCTCTGTACTTGCCAAGCCACTCAACAAAATTCTTTTGGTTTTTGTCGCACTATGGCTTGTGACTCTAGCACTAATACTAACTGGCTGGGAGGGGACTCACAGGAATAACATTCTCACTCTGGGGACGCAGTTTGGTGCTCCCGGGCCAAGGTATATATTGCCCATTTTGCCCTTCATGGTGTTTATGTTCGCTCAGTGCGACATCCGCAGTGCCTTTCTCACGCGACTCTTCGTTGTCAGCTGTCTTGCGAGTGTATTGATTAATGCCCCGGGGTTACTCTATACAGGATTTGCCGTCGGAAAATCCCCATTGAATTACCTAGCAATCTACCTCAAGAACGGCTTCAGCAGTTCGCTTTACCGCGAACTCCATCACATTCTGAATTCCTATGCGGAGTTCAATCTAGATGGCTTTGGGCCCGGGGGTCTTTTCGCGATTCTGCTTACTGTACTGGCCGTCGTGTGGCTTTCTGAATGGATAATCAAGGTTTCCGGCGCAGGTCGTCGGAAATCGCGGAAATAACGTGATGCGAACAGGCGTCTCAGTAGTGAGCTTGGTGATGCTAGTTGGAACTCTTTTTTTTGGGGGCGCATCAAAGCGGTTCCCCGACCGTTTTCAGCCGCCTGTCGACCGAGCTTTTCTTGATTCTGCTCTTTTCGTTCGCTTCTTCGATCACATGGGGTGCTGTTGAGATCCTTTCACCGCGACGATTCGTCACCTGCGTTCTGAATGCGGATATCGAAATTGTCGCTGCTTTCGTAATGCCTGACGCACAACGAATACACACCCGTGCGCGCTATTCTGGATGCAAATGGGATTATGGCGCTGGCAACAGATATGAGTCCGGGCCCGGCCCGGTGCGAGGGTATGCAGTTTGCGCTGGCGCTCGGCTGCCGCAATTAGGCACGCCGGGCAGGTGGGCAGCTTGGAGGCGGGCAAGCAGGCCGAATTGCTGATTCTGGGCGCGCCGGACTATCGGCATCTGGACTATCGATTTATGGGTAACCTGGTGGGGGTTGTGATTAAGGCGGGGGAGGTGGTTGTGGGGTGAAGCGTAAAGCGCAACGTTTCACATTTCACGTTTTACGCTTCGCTCTTCCAACGCGCTCGAGCGCGTTTCCAGATCCTTCAATTGACGCAGCCATTGCGCCGCCGCGTCCTGGTCGTTCACGTCTCGGGCGTTGATGCGCACGTTCAGCGCGGCAATGCGCAGCGCGCTGCGCGCCAGATGCGCCCCGGCCGCTGCGTCGCTCCTCGCGTTGGCATTGCCGCTCTCGGCGACTTCCACCGCTAATGCTTGCAGCTGCGCGGCCTGCTGTGCGACCTGCAGCGGCACCTCTGTGGCGCGATGCAGCGCGCGCTCGATGGCGGCTGCGCGCGCGGTTTTTTCCGCATCAGATTCTTTCGGCTGGCGATAGGCGGCAATCACTGCATCATATGCGGCCGCGTCCTGCGCCACGGCTGCCCGTAGGTCTGCGCGCAATGCTCCCGTTGCGGCGACGATTTGCGCCATGCGCTCGGCGACGGCTGCGTATTTCTTTTTACCCATCGTCAGGCGTGCGACCATGGCGACCAGCGCGGCTGCTAGTGCGCCGCTGTGGGCAGCCGCCGACCCGCCACCCGGAGTCGGCTTTCCGGCTGCCACTGCTTCGATGAAGTCCGGCGGCTGCGCAGCCGCGAACAGGCGCGTTTCCAGAATTTGATCCGCTTCGAATTGATCCAGTTGCAAATGCCATTGGGCGGCGTCAACCAGCGCGGCTTGCGGAATCAGGCCGATAAGCTCTGAATGATGGATGGCAACCCCGTGGCGGACGGTTTCACTCCGGATGGCCTCCACCACGCGGGCGACCGGTGTGCGCGTGTAATCGGTCAGGTTCATCGAGACCTGCGCCCGGCCCTCCACCAGCATTCCCAGCGCTTTGACGTAGCGCAGCCCGCCGGACGAGTGGCGCACTGATCTGGCAATTTTGTTGGCGATCTCGACATCGGCGGTGGTCAGATAAACGTTGAAGGCGATCAGGGGAGCGCGCGCGCCGATGACGGTGGCGCCGGCTGTACCCACTTCGCGTGGCCCAAAATCGGGGGCGCGGTCGGGGTCGCTGGCGATGCTGTCGCGGATGCCTTCATATCCGCCGCGGCGCACGTTGGCCAGGTTCTTGCGCTCGGGGCGCGTAGCGGCTTGCTCATACAGGTAAACCGGGATGCCCAATTCCGTGCCTACGCGCTGCCCGAGCGCGCGCGCCATCTCGACGCACTCTTCCATGTTGGCCCCGGCCAGCGGCACAAAGGGCACGACATCGGTCGCGCCCATGCACGGGTGTTCGCCCTGCTGCCGGGTCATGTCAATGAGCTCGGCGGCTTTGGCGATGGCGGCGAAGGCTGCTTGCGCGACGGCCTGCGGTGGTCCGACAAAGGTCAATACCGAACGATTGTGGTCGGCGTCACTGCTTCGGTCGAGCAGGGTCGTGCCGGGTACGGCACTGATTCCTTGCGCGATAGCATCTACCACTTCCGGACGGCGACCTTCAGAGAAGTTGGGGATGCACTCGACGATCGGCTGTGTCACTGGAAGCTGCAATTGTAACATGGGCCCGCAGTCGCATGGGTTCTGTGGGAAGCGGTGGTGTACACCCTTGTTCGGCTCGCTTTCCGCTGGCACGTTTCTCCAAATCAGATACAATCCCAATCGGTATTGATACCGGTATACCCTCAACATCGGAGAGGGCCAATTGAGCGCATATTTCTCGCTGGAGCAATTTCAAGAAACGGTGGACGCTGTCCGCGGGCGCACAGAGCATCGCCCGACAGTAGGCATGATTCTGGGCACTGGTTTGGGGTCGTTTGCTGACGAGGTTCAGGCGGCTGACCGGCTATCTTATTCAGAGCTGCCGCACTGGCCGGAATCCACCGTGGAGGGGCATGCCGGGCGGCTGGTTATTGGTGAGCTCGACGGCCACACCGTGCTGGTGATGCAGGGTCGGTCGCATTATTATGAGGGCTACACCATGGCGCAGATTGGCTTGCCAGTGCGGGTGATGCAGTTGCTGGGCGTGCAGACGCTTCTGATTACCAATGCCGCCGGCGGGGTAAACCCGGGATTCAATCCCGGCGATCTGATGCTGATAACTGACCACGTGAACTTGCTTGGAATGGGAGGTCTGAACCCGCTGCGGGGCGCAAACATTGATTCTCTCGGACCGCGCTTCCCCGACATGATGGATTCTTATGACCCGGAGTTACGCGCGATAGCCGTTCAGGCCGCCGAGGGAGCGGGCATCGGGCTCCAACAGGGCGTCTATGTCTCGCTGGCGGGACCGAATTTCGAGACCCCGGCTGATTTGCGCTTTTTGCAGGCCATCGGTGCGGATGCGGTGGGGATGTCCACTGTGCCGGAAGTGATTGTCGCCCGGCACGGCGGCACGCGTGTTCTCGGGTTTTCCGGCATCAGCAACAAGGCCAATCTGGACGGCAAAACACCTACCACCCACGAAGAAGTGTTACAGGCAGGTCGCGTCATTGTGCCCAAACTGCTCACGCTGATTGGAGGGGTGCTGCGCGCGATGCGCTAGGTGACGCATGGAGCAGATTACCGCGTTCGTAGAGGGGAATGAGCGCTGGTTCTATCTATCGTTGGTATTTGTCGCGCTCTGGTATTTGCGCGCTTTCTGGGGGGCGCAACACCGCTTGCACATGGGGGCATACATTCTCGAACGCGAGACCGCTGGCCGCGAGCGTGCCTTTGCGTTGTCCATGCTGGTGTTGCTGGCGGCGGCGAGTGGATTTGTCTATATGACGGCGCAACACATCAGCCCCAACTTGGGTGTGCTTTTGTCACCGCCGATAGAGGATGAGGGTGCGGTGCTGATAACGGCGGCGCCAACGGAGACCCCGGACGTGGTGCTGCTGTTGCCCGGGCAACCCACACCCAGCCCGGTGGGAACAGCCACCCTAGCGCCGCAGAATACGCCGGTACCGGCCGCAGGCGTCGGCTGCGACAACCCACTTGCCATCATTGTTAGCCCGCTTCCGGGCGCGGTGCTCTCGGGAAAGGTGGAGGTGCGGGGCACTGCCGACATTCCTGATTTCGCCTTTTATGTGCTGGAGATTTCCACGCTGGGCGACAATTGGTTGAACGTACTCACCCAGAGTGAGCCGGTGTCTGCGGGCATTTTGGGCGAATGGGATTCCACTCGACACGCCCCCGGAGAACACGCTTTTCGGTTGGTTGTGTACAACGCGGACGGCGCTTTTGTGGAGCCATGCGTCATCCCTGTCTCTGTCGGCGGCGCGCCATAGCATTGGCAAAGTGAACGCGGGCTGGCATGGTAAAATCGTCGCATGAGCGCTGCAGCCGAATCAGGCATCGTGGTGCGCCCGGTGATTGCGGCCGACATAAAGCGCATTCTGGAACTTGACCGCACTACTACCACGGACTACATCTGGCAGATGGACTTGCGCGAGGAAGATTCGCAAACGCGAGTCACCTTTCAGCGCACGCGCCTGCCGCGCTCGATCAATATTGCCTCTCCATACGATATAAACTTGCTGGCCGTGGATTGGAAGCAACGTGCGTTGGTGATTGTCGGCGAGGCCGCGGGGAGGCTGCTGGGCTATCTGACACTCACTCATGTGACCACTCCGCAGGTTGGCGTGATCGCCGATTTCGCGGTGGACAGACTGGCGCGGCGCAAAGGCGTGGGCACAGTGCTGCTGGGGGCGGCCAAAGATTGGGCTACCCGCGCTGGGTTGCAGCGGCTAATAATCGAAACGCAATCGAAGAATTTCCCTGCCATCTGTTTTTGCCAGCGCAATGGGTTTGCCTATTGCGGCTACAACGATCGGTACTATGCCAGTCAGGATGTTGCGCTCTTCTTCGGCATGAAATTGCGCTGACTGGCCGGCAGTGCTTCTACAGCACCCTCGAACATTGATGAAAGTGGCGCTCATGTGGGTGCGCTTTTCGTTTCACTCTTATGGATAATCTTGCCGGCGCGCTGGCCGTCTTCAATCAGTTTGTGGTTGTGGCGGTGGTCATCAACGCCGCTTCTCTGCTGCTTTACACGTTTACCTTCAATCTGAAAGACCGCGTGGCGCAGGCTCTGAACGTGTTGCTTGCGTGCGTCGCGGTGGCCTACCTGGGAGACGTGGGTGCATCTGTCGCGCGAGGGGCAGCCGCTGCGGGGGCCTGGTTGCGCTTTCAATGGTTGGGTATAAGCCTGGTGCCGGCGGCCTACCTGCATCTCTCTGACGCGCTGCTGGAAAAAACCGGAAAACCCTCGCGCGGCCGGCGTCGTTTTCTCGTGCGCTTGGCGTATGCGGGCGGTCTGGGTTCAGTCGGGTTGGCGCATTTCTCCGGACGGGTGGTGGGACAGCCGATTGTAGGGGAACGGCTGCAATGGCTGCAGCCGGGGGATTTGTTCGCCCCGTTTGCACTCGCCTTCGCGTTCGTGACGCTGGTGGCGATTGTCAATATTTACCGCGCGTTTCTGCGCTGTCTCACGCGCGCCACGCGTCGCCGGATGGGATATCTGCTCATTTCATCTCTGGCGGTGCCTCTGGGCGTCTTTCCCTATCTGATGCCGGCGGGCGCAGGCGCTGCTCAGAGTTATCCGCTGCTCTTCTGGCTGGCTGCGCTGGCGGCTAATGTAGCAGTGAGTGTGGCGCTTGTTTGGATGACCTATAGCGTTGCATTTTTCGGTGCGCCGCAGCCGGATCGGGTGGTGAAGGGACGGCTTTTCCAGTGGATATTGCGCGGCCCGATGGTGGCTTCGCTGGCGGTGGGGGCGTATGTGTTTGTGCGTTGGCTCGACCGCATCGCCGGGCTGGATTTGACCCTGTGGGTTCCCGTGGCGGTGGTGGGCGTGATACTGCTGGCTCAATATGCAATCACGGTGGTGCGGCTGCCGTTGGAACGACGGTTTTTCTACGGCAATATTAGCGACCAGGATGACGTGCAGCGGCTGCAGCTTCTGGGAGACCGTCTGTTGACAAAGGGCGATGTGCAGCAGTTTCTGGAATCGGTGCTGGCGGCGGCCTGTGACGTGCTGCATATCTCCAGCGGATTTGTGGCCGTGATGGGCCGCGCGGGTGCGCGCATCGAGGTGCGGGTCGGTTCGCGGCAGCCGCCAACCGAATCGGCCACGCTTGCAGCTATTGTCCGGCCGGATGCGCGGGATGCATCCGCTGTGGAGTTTTCGCTCTCGGCTGGGGCAGGCCGATTGGAATGGGAGGGCTACTGGATAATACCGCTGCGCGGAGAGAAACTGGCTGGAACAGCGAGGCAGGCCAGCGAGGTGCTCGGTCTGATGGGATTACATGTGCCCGGGAAGGCCATTCCGGTGCAGGGCGACGACGAAATGGAAACCCTGCAGACGCTGGTGACACGCGCCGCGACCGCACTCGAGGATCGGCGCTTACAAAGTAATGTTTTCCGGGCAATGGGTGACCTGCTCCCGCAAGTGGATGAATTGCAGCGCATGCGCGCGGCAGCCCGCTATGCGGGCACGCGTGCGCTCGAGGCTGGTGACATTGCGCGGAATCCGGATGCCGCCCAGTGGGTCAAGGACGCTCTCAGGCATTTTTGGGGCGGGCCGCGGTTGAGCGAGAGTCCGCTGCTGCGCCTGAAGGTGGTGGAAAAGGCGCTGAGCGAACATGATGGAAATCCGGTGAACGCACTGCGGGCGGTGTTGAAAAACGCCATTGAGCAAATAAAACCGGAGGGTCAACGCAAATTCACCGGGGAGTGGTTGCTATACAACATCCTTGAGTTGAAATTCCTGCAGGGACAGAAAGTGCGTGACGTGGCCATGCGGCTGGCTGTTTCGGAAGCAGACCTTTATCGGAAACAGCGCGTGGCGGTTGAGGAAGTACTGAAGCGCATTGCCCAGATGGAGGTGCAAATGGACGCCTCTGGTGAAAACGAACAGCTGTGAGCGGGTGAAAGGGCGGCACGTGGATTGCACCTTTTACCATTGAGCCAGAATGAGTACACGCGAGAAACAGCGGAGTAAGGCAACGAAGCGCAGCACCAGGCGCCGCAGTCGCAAACGTGCCACGCACAGTGTACTGGCTGCCACCACGCCTCGGGCAGCTGAGTTTCAACATCGGCTGTTGGGCACGCTGCTGGCGACGGCGCGCGGCCTGCGCGATTATGGCGATGACCTTGTCGGCGTGGCATTGTTAGCCGGTGGGGGCATCAGCATACTGGCGTTGTTGGGTCTCTCGACGGGAACATGGACGGCTGTGATCTCGGATGCGCTGCTGGTGTGGCTTGGGTGGGGCGCTGCCCTTGTGCCGCTTTCGATGCTCGCCGTGGGGATTGTGTTGCTTGCGCGGGGTTTGGGCTGGCGGCAGACTGTGCCCTGGTTGCGGGTCATCTCTGCTGAGTTGGCGGCGCTGTGCGTTCTCGGCGGCGCTCATCTAGGGATTGCGGTCACCGATGCCGGCAATCAGGGTGTGGAAATTACCGAGGCGTTGCGGAGTGGGAGCATGGTTGCACAGGCTTTGGCTGGAAGAGGTGGCGGCAAGATTGGCTGGGCAATGGCTGTTTTTGCGGGGGAACTGGCGAGAGAATCCGCCGGTTGGCTGCTCGCGCTGATTGGCGGAGCTGCGCTGATGGTTGCCCTTGGAGTGCGCTGGCAGCAGCTGCTGTTTGGCCTAATCTCTCTACAGGGCAAATTGGAGCGCGGGCAGGGCGCCTCCAATCCCGGACGCGGCCGCGGGCGCAGGCAGGCAGCAGCGCGGAGCTCTCCGCTGCGCGCAACGCAGCCCGGCGGCGGGCAGCAACGTTTCACCGTGGCCGCGCATCATGACCGGCGTCCGACCAAGCCGCGGCGGCGTTCAAAGCTGCTGCCGCCATTGAAACTGTTGGGCGAGGGCGAGCCGTTGCGTCCCTCGGAGGCGGAAATCAACCGAAACGCCGAGATAATCGAACACACGCTGCAGGAGTTTGGCGTGCCTGCCGAAGTGATTGATTTTCGGGTGGGACCGGCGGTGACGCAATTTGCGGTTCAACCCGGATTTGTGGAGAAGGCTGGCAAAGACGGTAATGCGCGCCGTCACAAGGTGCGTGTGGCGCAGATATCAAACCGCGCGAGCGACCTGACGCTGGCGCTGTCCGCGCGGAGCATCCGCGTGGAAGCGCCCGTGCCCGGGCAATCCTTTGTGGGTATCGAGGTTCCCAATCGGCAGAAAACAAACGTCGGTCTGCGCAGTGTGGTTGAATCACAGGCGTTTCACAGCATCAATTCGCCGCTGGCGATTGCGCTGGGTCGGGATGTCTCAGGCGCACCCGTGGCAGCTGACCTCGGCGCGATGCCCCATTTGCTTATTGCGGGCACCACCGGCTCCGGAAAAAGCGTGTGCATCACCTCTATCGTGACCTGCCTGATTTGCAACAACGGCCCCGCCGATCTGCGTCTGGTGATGGTGGACCCGAAAAAGGTTGAGCTGCTGCGTTTCAATGGTTTGCCACACCTGCTGGGGCGGGTGGAAGTGGAACTCGACCGCATCATAGGCACGTTGCGCTGGATGACACGCGAAATGGACAGCCGCTACCGCAAGTTGGAGAAGATGGGCGCGCGTGATCTGGATGATTACAACAACAAGATTCAGCGTCGCCGGGGCGAGGAGAAAATACCGCGCATTGTCGTGGTGGTGGATGAACTGGCAGACCTGATGATGATGGCGCAAAACGAGACTGAGCAAACTCTGGTTCGGCTGGCGCAGATGGCACGCGCCACAGGCATCCATCTGCTGGTGGCTACCCAGCGTCCAAGCACCGACATTCTCACCGGCCTGATAAAAGCGAACTTTCCCGCCCGCATTTCATTTGCGGTGGTATCTTCGACTGATTCTCGCGTCATCCTGGACACCACCGGCGCTGAATCTCTGCTGGGCCAGGGAGATATGCTCTTTCTCAGCCCTGACGCTCCCGCGCCAATGCGTATTCAGGGAGTGTTCACCAGCGATGCCGACGTCGATGAAATCGTGGCGCACTGGCGCGAGCATGAAGGCTCGGACGCTGCTGACGATGATCCGGCTGCGATGGATGAGACCCGGTTGCAGATACAGGCCCAAGTGGCCCCGTGGGATGACTTGCTCCGTCAGCGGGCGCAAGTGGCGGACAAAGATGACCAAATTCTGGAGGCTGTTACAGTGGTGAGGAGACACCGCACTGCCTCTGTCAGCCTGTTACAGCGCAAATTAAAAATTGGGTATCCGCGCGCGGCCCGCCTGATGGATGAACTCTTTGAGATGGGTGTTGTCGGTGAGCCGCGTCAGGGCGGCAAGACGCGGGAGGTTTTGCTGCAATCCGGTGACAAGGGAGACGCTCCTATGGATGCCGCCGACGCCTAGGTTCACTTGGAGATGGGGTGGTGACGGGCTGGGAAATGGGCGAGCGCGCTGGCGTCCCTTGGCTTGGCCACGCATGCGGTGCGTGCTCGTTCTGCCGCAGTGGGCGGGAAAACCTGTGCGAGAGTGCATGCTTTACCGGTTATCAGGCGGATGGAGGTTATGCGGAGTACGCGCTGGTACATGCTGATTATGCCGTGCGCATTCCGCCTGCATTCTCGGACGCGGCCGCCGCGCCGCTGCTATGCGCGGGAATAGTGGGGTATCGCTCGCTGCGCCTTTCCGGGCTGCAGCCCGGCGAGCGATTGGGAATCTACGGCTTTGGCGGAAGCGGGCACCTGTGCATTCAAGTAGCGCGGTATTGGGGCTGCGAGGTGCATGTGTTTACGCGCAGCGCCAAACACCAGCAGCACGCCCGGGAACTGAACGCCGCGTGGGTCGGCATGGCTTCCGAAACGCCGCCAGTGCAGCTTGACCGCGCAATCATCTTTGCGCCCGCCGGATGGCTGGTGCCTCTTTCCCTTGGCCACCTTCGCCCGGGCGGCAGCCTGTGTATCAATGCCATTCACGCCAGCCCGATTCCTGAGATGTCATACAGCCTGCTGTGGAAGGAACGCACCATCACCACCGTGGCAAACGCTACTCGCCGCGATGCACACGAATTCATGGAGCTGGCTGCCGAGGCCGGGGTTACAACGCAGGTGCAGTCTTTTCCAATGTGGGCAGCGAACGAAGTGCTGCAGCAATTGAAACACGGCGACATAACTGGCAGCGCAGTGATCATCGTGCGCGAAGATTGACGCGCGCGGGCGTACCCATTCACGTCCGGCACCTCCAGCAACGCGTGTCAACCACGGCCACTTCTGTTACAATGGCTGACCTGAAGAACCAACTTCGCACGCATTAGGTGCACTGGCCTTTTGCGAAATGAACGGCGAGAGATGAATTGAACGCATGACGAAACTCGGCGGCGGTTCCAATCCCTTACGCGTGGCCATAATCGGTTCAGGCCCGGCCGGTTTTTACGCTGCCACTCATCTTTTCAAGGCGAGTGACGGCGTAGTTGAAGTGGATATGTTTGACCGGCTGCCCACCCCATTCGGGCTGGTGCGTTTCGGCGTGGCGCCCGATCACCTGAAGATAAAATCTGTGACCAAGGTTTACGAGCGCACCGCTGCGCGTCCGGAGTTGCGCTTCTGGGGCAACGTCGAGTTTGGCAAACACGTCACTCTGGAGGACCTGCGGGTGCATTACCATTGCGTGCTGTTTTCGTCAGGGTCGCAGAGTGACCGCAAAATGGGTATCCCCGGAGAGGACCTTGCCCGCAGCCATGCAGCTACCGAATTCGTGGCGTGGTACAACGGCCACCCAGATTTCAGCGAGCGTACATTTGATCTTTCTGTCGAGCGCGTTGCCGTCATCGGCATCGGAAACGTGGCGGTCGATGTCGCGCGTATCCTCTGCCGCTCCGAGCAGGAGTTGCTAGAGAGTGACATCGCTGATTATGCTTTGGCGGCGCTTTCGAAAAGCAACATAAAGGAGGTAGTCATGCTCGGTCGCCGGGGTCCGGCGCAGGCGGCTTTCACGAATCCGGAGGCGAAAGAGCTGGGCGAGCTGGCCGACGCCGATTTCTGTGTTCTTCCGGAGGAAGCCGCTCTGGATGCACTCAGCCAGGCGGACCTCGAGAGCGGCGGCGATAAGAGCGTGGCCCGCAAGGTGCAGCTGCTGCAGGAAACATCACTCCGCATACCGGACGGAAAACCGAAGAGGTTGACCATCCGCTTCCTGGCGTCTCCGGTGGAACTTCTCGGTGACGAGACCGGCGGTGTTGCGAGAATGCGAATGGTGAAAAATGAGCTTTACAGAACCGAGAATGGGACACTCCGGCCGCGCCCGTCGGACCGGTTCGAGGAGATGCCTATCGGGCTGCTCTTCCGCTCGGTCGGTTATCGTGGATTGCCGCTTCCGGGCGTCCCGTTTAATGATGATTGGGGAGTTATATTGAATAAAAAGGGTCGCATCGTCGACCCAGAAAGCGGAGATGCGCTACCCGGCCTATACACATCCGGATGGATAAAGCGCGGGCCAAATGGTGTGATTGGCACCAACAAAGCTGATTCTGTTGAGACAGTGAATTGCCTGCTGCAGGACGTGGCGGCCGGCCGGATGATCACGCCTGCCAACCCAGGTGCTGCTGCCGCCGAGGAGTTGGTGCGGTCGCGGCAGTCCGCTGTTTTTACATTTGAGGATTGGAAGCGTGTCGATGCGCTTGAACTTGAACGGGGCGCGAAGGCGGGCCGCCCACGCGTAAAGTTCACCAGCCGCCGGGAGATCGCAACCGTACTGGGTCGGGACTGAATCCGGGAAGCGGGAGAAACCATGTCTGGGCATTCTAAATGGAGCACCATCAAGCGTAAAAAAGGCGCAACCGACGCGCGGCGGGGTAAAGCGTTCACGCGCCTCGCAAAAGAAATTAGCGTCGCCGCTCGCGCCGGTGGCGACCCAGAAACCAACTTTCGCTTGCGGCTAGCTGTGACTAAGGCGCGCGCAGCCAACATGCCCAAAGATAACATCCGGCGTGCGATTAAACGTGGCACTGGCGAGGAAAAAGGCAGCACTGCGTTAGAGCAGGTGACTTATGAGGGTTATGCTCAGCACGGCGTTGCACTGATGATTGAGGTGGTCACTGACAATCGTAACCGGGCAGTGGCGGCGCTGCGCCACGTACTCACCCGCGCGGGCGGGAATCTGGGCGAGAGCGGCTCGGTGGCGTGGCAGTTCGAGGCAAAAGTTTATTTCGCTTTTCCGCCGGAGGGTCGCGGCGAGGACGTGCTTTTTGAACTCGCGCTCGAGGCCGGCGCGGATGACCTAACGTACTCTGAAGAGATTGTGGAGATATTCGCGTCCGTCGAATCTTTCAAGGAAGTCAGCGATGCGCTGGAAGCGGCCGACATCTCTCCGGAAGAGGCCATGCTGCTTATGGAGCCTGTCAATTCAGTCGAATTGCCCTCGCAGAAAACCGGACAGGTGATGAAAACCATCGAGGCGTTGGAAGAACTGGACGACGTCCAGAACGTGTACACCAACTTAGACGTGACCGCAGAGGCGCTCTCTGCCTTTGCGGCTGGATGACCAAGAAAAGCCATGGCGCAGCTGGTGATAGGAATTGACCCTGGCACAGCTACGACCGGTTATGGTTTGGTGCGGGAGGATGATGGACAATTGGAATGCGTGGGGTTTGGGGTGGTCACGACCTCGGCAAGGGAGTCGCTCGCGCTGCGCCTGGAGGCCATTTACCGGGATTTGACCACGGTCTTTCAGCAACATCGGCCTACCACCGCGGCGGTGGAGAAACTTTTTTTTCACCGCAATGTCTCCTCGGCGATGGCGGTAGGGCAGGGGCGTGGCGTGGCTTTGTTAGCCGTGGCACACTGTGGATTGGACGTGGGGGAGTACACGCCGCTCGAAGTAAAACAGGCGGTAACCGGCTACGGAAAAGCCTCGAAGTCACAAGTGCAGCAGATGGTGGGTACTCTGCTCAATCTGGAGGAGATTCCCCGCCCGGACGACGCGGCCGACGCGCTGGCCGTGGCGATCTGCCACGCTCACGCGGCAAGAACCGTTGAGCTAACCGCAAAGGCGCGAACATGATTGCATCGGTGAGTGGCGCGGTGCAGTCGATGGAACAAGGGGCGCTGGTGGTGGAGGTGGGTGGCGTCGGGCTTCGCGTGTCAGTTCCAGATTCAGTTTTGCAAGGAAATGTGTCGGTGGGGGCAAGAGTGCAATTGTGGACGCACCTGTTGGTGCGTCAGGATGCAATCACCCTATATGGCTTTTTGGAGAAGGAACAACTCACCCTGTTTGATATGTTGCTCAAAGCCCCGGGGGTGGGGCCAAAACTGGCTCTCGCGATTATCTCCGGCATGCCGGTGGATGGGTTGCATGCGGCTGTTACCAAAGAGCAGGCAGAGCTATTGAGCCAGGTTCCGGGCGTGGGCATCAAGACCGCCCGCAAAATTATCTTCTATCTTAAGGACAAATTGGAACCGGGTGGTCTGTTGCCCGAGGTCATCGCTGCCAATGAGTTGGACATCGAAATGACCGCAGCGCTCACCGCCCTGGGATACAGTGTGGTGGAGGCGCAGACAGCGTTGCAGGCCATGGGGGCCGACGCGCCGGATGAACTGGAAGCACGCATTCGGATTGCGTTACAATATCTCTCCAAATAATCACACGAGAGGAAACTCATGCTAACAGACACGCGAATTGCCTTTATAGGGGCGGGCGCCATGGGCGGCGCGATGATTTCCGGGCTGCTCTCCCGCAAGCTGGTTGCGCCTGACCAGATCGTGGCATCCGACCCTCACGAGGGGATTACCACGAGATTGCACGAAAAACATGGTGTCGGCGTCACCACTGACAATGTGGCTGCCTGCGAGGGCGCCGACATTGTGGTGCTGAGTGTCAAGCCGCAGGTGCTGCCGCAGGTGTTTTCCGGTCTGGTGGGCCACATCCCGGTTGATGCGATTGTGATTTCTATAGTCGCTGGAGCGAGCGTCACCGCTATTAGTGAAGGGCTGCAGCACCAAAGTGTGGTGCGTTCAATGCCGAACACCCCAGCACAGATTGGGGAGGGCATCACTGTGTGGACTGAATCTGGATCCGTGGAGACGCTGCAACACCAGCAGGCGGAGACAGTGCTGCAGGCGCTGGGACACGAGGTCTTTCTGGATGACGAAGATTACCTCGATATGGCCACGGCGCTCTCCGGCACAGGGCCATCCTATGTGTTTCTCTTCATGGAAGCGCTGGTGGACGCCGGCGTCCATCTGGGGTTCTCCCGCAAGGTGGCGGAGGAACTGGTGCACCGAACCGTAAAAGGTTCGGCCGACTTCGTGCTTCAATCTCCCAGACACCTCGCTCGGCTGCGCGATCAGGTGACTTCGCCGGGAGGCACCTCCGCGGAGGCTCTCTACTACCTCGAGAAGGCCGGGTTCCGCACGGCGCTGTCGCGCGCGGTGTGGGCCGCTTACCAGCGCTCGATTGAACTTGGCCGCGGCGGTATGCGCCATCGGCTGGATGACAGCGTCAAGTCGGACTAATCTCCGCAGGCACAATTCCATCATCTGGCAGTCTGGACAGTGTGCACGCCCGTACTGAGTAATGAACGGGTGTGTCGGCGCGTCTGCAGCGTAAGGCTTATTCCGCAGATGATACTTGACACAGCATATGAAATTGATTACACTATAATAAGAAAGATATATGTCTTCTTTATTGTCGCGGAGTAGGCACGTATCGAGAGTCCTTGCGCATGGTTGTGAATGGAGGCGCTGGCATATGATTGACCACAGGACGGACAGCCTGTATCAATTGCAGGTCACCGCGAGTCAGGCTGATCTGCTCACCCACGAAGAGGAGATTGAATTGGCAGGCTACATCAGCGCTGGGCGAAAGGCCAAAGAGCGATTGGAGGCCAGTCGTGCCAACGCGCGCCAACGTCGCGCTTGGGAGCGGCAGATCGTGCGGGCTAAAGCTGCGCGCGACCAGCTGGTGCTGCGCAACCAAGGGTTGGTAGGGAAGGTGGCGCGGCGCTATTTCGACACCGGCCTGTCATTTGAAGACCTGATGCAGGAGGGCCAGATTGGCCTGATAAAAGCAGGGGAGCGGTACGACCCCTCTCGGGGAACGCGTTTTTCCACCTACGCTGTCTGGTGGATTTGGCAGGCAATTGGCCGGGCGGTGGCCAACACCGGTCGCACCATTCGGTTGCCGGTCAACCTCGGGCACAAAGTGATGCAGCTGCGCCGGGCTGAAAATACGCTCACGCAGAAATACGGGCGCGAAGCGACAAGCGATGAGATCGCCAAAAAGCTGAAATGGACGACGCACCGGGTGGAGACGGTGCGCAAATCCACTGTTCCCATCGTGCGGCTGGAGAAACTGGTCGGGCCCGGCGATGAGCCTGATACCGAAGTGCAGGACCTGTTGTCGGATGAATCCGTGCAGCGGCCGGAGGACGAGGCCGAGCAGCGCATGCTAGCCACAGAGGTGGCTCACGCCCTTCTCGATGAACTCACCCCTTGGGAGGCCTCGGTGCTGCGCATGCGTTACGGTTTCAGCGATGGCCGCCCGCACCCGCTGAGCGATCTTGCGCGCCGATACGGCCTTTCGCGCGAGGGCATGCGCCAGGCTGCCAATCGCGCGCTGGAGAAAGTGCGCCGTTCGGGTTACGGCGATTCTCTGCGTGCTTACCTCGATTAGCACCCTGTGACGGTCGTGAGATAACTCGGCAGTGCGGCGGGTGCGCGCGCTGTTTTTACTGCGCTGCGCGTGCTCCGGCGGCCTCTGTTTGTGAAGGACTGGACAACACAAACATCATCAGGTATCATCCTTTGTCGAGCGTTGTTGGTACTTTGGACTATCATCAATCGTTACCCCCAAGGGAGAAGCAATGACGGAAACTCAGACTTCCAGCATTTTCACTGAACTGCAGCTGCAGATTGCCGCTTTCACGCCGACATTGTCACAGCAAGATGTGGGTTTCGTGCTCGAAGCCGGTGACGGCATCGCGCGCGTGTCCGGCCTTTCTGACACCCGTAACGCGGAGTTGGTTCAGTTCACCAATGGGTCTCTCGGCACGGTCTTCAACCTTGAGCAGGACGCTGTCGGTGTGATCATTATGGGCGATTACGAGGAAATTGACGAAGGCTCAGTGGTGCGCGCGACCGGCCGTATCGCCGCTGTGCCGGTGGGGCCGGCGCTTGTCGGGCGGGTTGTCAACGCGCTCGGCCATCCACTGGATGGGAAGGGGCCCATCGCCGCGACCGAGACCCGGCCGATTGAGCGCATTGCGCCTGGGGTGGTGCGGCGTCGAGACGTTGACCGGCCGTTGGAGACCGGACTGAAACCCATCGACTCGATGATACCGATAGGCAGGGGTCAACGTGAGCTAATTGTTGGCGACCGACAGACCGGTAAAACCGCGATTGCCCTTGACACTATTATCAATCAGAAGGGCAAGGATTGCATCTGCATCTACGTTGCCATTGGTCAGAAAAAAGCCGCCATGGCGCGCGCAGTGGCTACGCTTGAGGAGCACGGCGCGATGGAACACACCGTCGTTGTGGTGGCCTCCGCCGATGACCCCGCCGCGCTGCAATTTATCGCGCCTTATGCGGGCTGCGCGATGGGAGAGTATTTCATGGAGGGCGGTCAGGACGCGCTGGCCGTCTATGATGACCTTTCTAAGCATGCCTGGGCATATCGGCAGGTGTCATTGTTGTTGCGGCGGCCACCCGGACGGGAGGCTTATCCCGGAGACGTGTTTTATCTGCACTCTCGATTGCTTGAGCGCGCCGTGCAGCTTGCGGATGAATTCGTTATTGTGGCCGCAGACGCCGGCGAGGAGGTCGAGACGGGCGTGGACGGCAAGGTGTATGGCGGACCGCTGGCAGAGCACGACGCCCGTGAGGCGCTTGCGGCCACGGATGATGCCGACGGATTGACGCTGCGGCGGCTGCCGCGCTCGGGTGGCTCGCTGACAGCGTTGCCCATTATCGAAACTCTACTTGGTGACGTTTCCGCTTACATCCCCACAAATGTAATTTCAATCACCGACGGGCAGATTTATCTGGAAAATGACCTGTTTTATGCCGGCATTCGCCCGGCGGTAAATGTGGGCACTTCGGTGTCGCGTGTCGGTGGAGCAGCGCAGACCAAGTCGATGCGCCAGGTGGCGGGTCGGCTGCGCTTGGACATGGCCGCGTTCCGAGAACTGGCCGCGTTTGCACAGTTTGGCTCTGATCTGGACAAGGCCACGCAGTCGCAATTGGAACGTGGCAAGCGGCTGCAGGAAATCCTGAAGCAGGCACAGTATGCACCCATGTCCCTTTCCGATCAGGTGATACTCCTTTACGCGGGTGTGAATGGCTACGCGGATGAGGTGCCGCTGGAACGCATGCATGAATGGGAAACCGCCATGCTGCGTTCGATGTCGGCTTCCCACCCCCACGTTGGGCAGGACATCGTGGAGCAGGGCCGAATCACCGCTGAAACCGAAGCGGAACTGAAGACTGCGCTGGACACTATCAACCTAGCCTGGAACTGATCTGTGGCCAGTGCCCGAGAAATGCGGCTGCGCATCCGCAGCGTGGGGAATATCGCGCAGGTGACGCGCGCGCTGGAGGCGGTGAGCGCTTCTAAGGTGCGCCGGGCGCAGGCCGCTGTGCAAGCCTCGCGTGATTATGCCCGCCGGGTAGTGGCCGTCATGCAGCGTCTCGGCGGGCATTCAGGCGGCGCAACGCACCCTCTCCTGGTTCCAAGGGAATCTGTTGAAAACGTTGGCCTCGCGTTGGTTTCCAGCGACCGCGGGCTCGCGGGCGCGTACAACATGAACATCACGCGCGCTGCGCTCGCATTCGCGCAGCAGAAAACGCAGCCGGTGCGCTGGGTGACAGTGGGGCAAAAGGGCCGTGATCTGGTTTACGTCCGTGGCGCGAACATCGCTAGCGACTTCCGTAGTTTTCGGGGCTCACCGACCTTTGCAGAAGTGACGCCGATCGCGCGCGTGCTTCTGGACGATTTTCTGGGCGGAACGGTGGACGAGGTGTACGTGGCGTATACTGACTACGTCAACACGCTGCGGCAGATAACGCGGGTGGAACGTCTGTTGCCGCTGGCGCCTGAACTGCCCGTGGAAAAGGATGGCGGGGCAGAAAAAACCGCTGCCGGCGGTGCGCCGGTGGGGTATACATTTGAGCCTGAGCCGGAGGAATTGCTCGGGGCGATTTTGCCGCGCTTCACGCAGGTGCAGGTGTTTCAGGCAGTGCTGGAATCGCTGGCGAGTGAGCACAGCGCCCGTATGGTGGCGATGCGCAACGCTACCGACAACGCAAATGAACTATCCAGTGCGCTACGCCTCGCATACAATAAGGCACGGCAACTGGCCATCACGAGCGACTTGCTCGACATCGCCGGAGGCGCGGAGGCGCTGCGCCAAGCGGCCTGAGCAGCGCAGATAAATTACGATTTGGAGGGTTGATGAATACGATGACAGGTAGGGTGGCGCAAATTCAGGGAGCGGTGGTTGATTGTGAGTTCCCCGCAGATAACCTACCCGACATTTATGAGGCGGTGGAGATTCCGCGTGATGACGCCGAATCTCTGGTTCTGGAGGTGCAGAAGCATCTCGGCAACAACCTGGTGCGGTGTGTGGCAATGGACGCCACCGAGGGGCTGCGGCGTGGGCTGGCCGCCAACGCCACTGGCGCGCCAATTATGGTGCCGGTCGGGGAGGCCGCGCTGGGCCGCATCTTCAATGTGCTTGGTCGCGCCATTGATGAGCGCGGCGAAGTGCAGGCAACTGAGTATTACCCCATACATCGACCCGCCCCACCATTCGAAGAGCAATCAACCGAGGTGGAGGTCTTCGAGACCGGCATCAAGGTAATTGACCTGATTGCTCCGTTCACTAAAGGTGGTAAGACAGGCGTCTTTGGCGGGGCCGGGGTGGGCAAGACCGTCATCATCATGGAATTGATCCGCTCAATCGCGAAAGAGCATTCCGGTAATTCCGTCTTCGCGGGCGTCGGGGAGCGCACGCGCGAAGGCACCCAACTCTACCGAGAGATGATTGAGTCCGGCGTGATGAAAGACACCGTGATGGTGTTCGGGCAGATGAACGAACCGCCCGGCGTGCGCCTGCGCGTGGCCCTGACCGGGCTGACCATGGCGGAGTATTACCGCGACCAGGGCCGCGACGTGCTGCTCTTCATTGATAACATCTTCCGCTTTGTGATGAGCGGGTCGGAAGTTTCCGCGCTGCTCGGGCGCATGCCCTCGGCAGTGGGTTACCAACCCACGCTAGGAACCGAGATGGGCGAATTGCAAGAGCGCATCACTTCCACCCATCGCGGGTCGATTACCTCCATGCAGGCCGTCTACGTGCCCGCCGATGATTATTCCGACCCGGCGCCGGTGGCGACCTTCGCGCATCTGGATGCCACCATTGCGCTCGA
The DNA here is from genome assembly GCA_036011785.1 of Anaerolineales bacterium. Taxonomy (GTDB): domain Bacteria; phylum Chloroflexota; class Anaerolineae; order Anaerolineales; family UBA11657; genus CAJWGI01. The sequence continues at coordinate 29,433 of DASCOB010000034.1, forward strand.
GCGGCCGATCGCTGAAAAAGGCATCTACCCGGCCGTGGACCCGCTTGCCTCTACCAGCCGCATTCTGGATCCCAACATCGTCGGCCGGGAGCATTACAGAGTGGCCCGCGAGGTACAGCGCGTGTTGCAGCGCTACAAAGATCTGCAGGACATCATCGCCATTCTTGGTGTGGATGAGCTCTCGGAGGAGGACAAGCTGCTGGTCTCACGCGCGCGTAAACTGGAGCGCTTCTTCTCGCAGCCGTTTTATGTCGCGGAGCAGTTCACCAGCATTCCGGGAAAGTATGTCAAACTGGAAGAAACGGTGCGCTCTTTCAGTGAAATCCTCGATGGCAAGCACGATGAGATTCCGGAGCAGGCTTTCATGTTCGTGGGCACAATCGAAGAAGCGGTGGCGAAGGCGGAGGAACTGAGCGACGAAAGCGAGTGAATCTGGAAAATGCCTATCCTCTGTGAAATCGTGACGCAAGAAAAACTGGTTTATTCTGACCAGGTGGATATGGTGGTGTTGGATGGAGAAGAAGGCCGCATGGGCATCCTCCCCAACCACTCGCCGCTGCTCACGACTTTGCAGGTTAGCGAGATACGGGTCAAAAAAGGTCAGCAGGAGGAGACCTTCGCGGTGGGCGGCGGCGTCTTGGATGTGCGGCCAGACTGCGTGACCGTGCTGGCTGATGTGGCTGAACATGCTGACGAAATCGATCTGGTTCGGGCGCAGGCCGCGAGCGAGCGAGCTGTTGCCTTCCTGGATGAGGGTGGCCCACGGACTCCGGTGGCGCCGGAGGTGCGTCATGACATCACCCTCGCGCTTGAGCGCGCTAACGTGCGTTTGCGCGTCGGGCATAAGCGCCGCGATAAACCTGGGTTTTCCGGCTCGGACGACGCCGAGTAGTGCCCTCCATCTTTCCGGCGGGCCGCCACTGACAACCAACAAATGGCTCTTTTTGGCAAAGATGTCGGCATAGATTTGGGGACGGTCAACGTGCTCGTGTACGAGGGTGGCGATATCGTGCTGCACGAGCCCTGCGTGGTCGCCATTCGCGTCGATGAGCAAAAGATTGTCTCCATCGGGCAGGAAGCGCGTGAGATGTACGGGCGCTCACCCGAGAGCATCGAAGTGATGCGCCCCATTCAAGATGGCGTTATCGCGGACTATGAAGTGACCGAGCGGATGTTGTACTACTTCCTCACCAAGGTTTGTGGGCAACTGCGCTTTTTTAAACCGCGCGTGATGTTGAGCGTGCCGTACGGAGCAACCAGCGTTGAGAGCCGAGCCGTACATGAAGCCGCAAAGGAGGCCGGGAGTCGGGCGGCCTATCTTATCCATGAGCCGCTGGCTGCTGCCATCGGGGCCGGGCTGCCGGTGGGCACTCCGGCTGGGAATATGGTTCTGGATATTGGCGGCGGCGCCACTGAGGCCGCAATCGTTGCGCTTTATGGGATTGTCACCGCTCATTCCGCGCGCGTCGGCGGCATCTCTCTCGATCAGGCCATCACCACTTATGTGCGCAAGAAATACGGTATCGTCATCGGTGAGATGACCGCCGAGGAAATCAAGATTCGGATTGGCTCGGCACTTCCCATGGAAGAAGAGTTGGCAGTGGAAATCCAGGGGCGCGACCATGTGACCGGGCTCCCGCGCGACGCCACCATCACCTCCGGCGAGGTCACCGAGGCAATCGAGGAACCGCTGCAGGCGATAATCGCGGTGGCGAAAGCGGTGCTGGAGAAGACACCGCCTGAACTTGCGTCGGATGCCATCGACCGCGGAATAGTTCTGTGCGGAGGCGGCGCACACCTGCGCGGGATTGATGAGCGTATTTCCAAATCAATCGGGGTGCCAGCATACCTTGCGGATAATCCGGTGGGCTGCGTGGCGGTGGGCGCGGGCCGGGCGCTAGAGATGTACGATATTATCAGACCCAATCTCCCTCGGGTCTAATGCTGAAATTATGGGATTCAGGGCTTGCGTCGGCTTCGGCGCGATGTAATATGTCATGTGCTGCAGCGCGACCACCGGGTCGAGGTGTTGCACATACACATGGGGCGGCACGATCACGTTTATCGGCGCGTAATTCAGGATTGCCTCCACGCCCGCTTCGACAAGCCTTTCCGCCACTCGCTGAGCGTTTTCCGCTGGTATCGCCAACATCGTTACTCTGATTCCCATTTGCTGGATAGTGCTGGTCATCCGCTCGGCCGGAATTACGTCAAGTTGACTGATTTTGCAACCGATTTTGTTAGGGTCATTGTCAAAGACCGCGGTGATGCGGAAGCCACTCCCTCGGAAACCGTCATAACGCAGAATGGCCTTACCTACCGCCCCGGCGCCAATTAACGCCACATCCCATTCCTGCTTTACACCGAGGATGCGCCGCAGCTGCTCGCGCAGGTATTCGATGTTGTAGCCCGTACCCTGCTTCCCGAATTCGCCGAAATGAGAGAGATCCTTGCGAATCTGCGCCGGGCTGATGCCGAGATGCTCGCCCATCTCGTACGATGAAGTCACCTCCTGACCGCCTCTGGCGATGTGCGCGAGCGTGCGCAAGTAAATCGGCAGCCTTCCGACAACGATATCGGGAATATTTGAAGGTGCCATGACAGTGTTCGCGTTGCCAATTTTCTAATTGTGATTTGTTGCGCAGACAACTTTAGCACTGATTGATGATGAGCACAAGACTAGATTGGGCGCGGCTGCTGTTGCCGCTCCCACAGCCACAATGCTCCCCGAGCCGCCAATATGGCGAGGCAGAAAGCAAAAGGCGTGCGCGCACGAGTGTCCATGCCCGATCCGGAACCGGAAAACAGAGGGATGACGCTGAAATAAATGATTGGAATCAATGTCGATGTCAGGAGAATATGCTCGCGGTTTAGCCATGCCCAGATTATCCCGCACAGCGAAAGTACGTAAAACGCCAGATTGAACAGCATTTCCATCAAGTGTATCGAGTCCAACGGGGAAAGGTAATTGGTGTATGCATACATTTTCACCAGCGGAAGCGGCGCGGTAGCGAAATACGCGAATGGGTGTTCGCGGAAGACCTCCAGCGCCATACGCGTGACCTCGACGTTCACCTGCGGGTCATCCGCCACCAGGAACTTCCATTTTGAGGAGTAGTCATAATGCTCGCGAGACTGAGCTCTGCCGAGGCGGCGGTCGAGCTCATAGGCGAACTGCGCCTCCAATTCCTGCGGGGATTCCCCGGTGGCCCAGTGCTTTACCGACACAGCGCCGTAAAATAGTAGATCAAAGTTTCCCACAGTGGAGAAGGTGAAGACGTTGTGATAGACCTGGTTGCGCACATACCAGGGTAACACGCCTACGACGAACACTGCCGTGAAGACGGCGACGCGGGGCAGAAAGCGCGGGACAAAGCGAATAATTATGATCACGATCGGAACCCACAGGTAGATGGAAGTCGGGCGGGCCAGAGTAGCCAGAGCAATGCAGCCGCCGGTGGCAGCAGCGTCTTTCAACTCGCCGCTGCGGAGCAATCGCACGGCAAACAGCGTTCCCGCTGCCACGAACAAGTTGGAAAGCGTCTCTGCCATCAGGGTCAGACCGATAATCACGGAGGCTGGGTCCAAAGCGACCAGCAGACCAGCCCACAACTGCACTAATCTGGGCGTGCGCAGTTCGTGGGCCACGAAGAACGCCAGTGCGCCCACTCCGGCACCAACGAAGGTCTGGGCGAAGGCCGCGACCAGCGGGCTGGCGCTTCCGACGAGCCCGTAGATAAAGGCAATGAACATGGGCTGCAGCGGCGGCCGGTACGAGAAAAGTTCTTGGGAGAAACCGTTGCCCGCAAGCAGCTGCCGCGCCAGCACTTCATACGTGTTGGCTTCGTCAGCAATCGGCGAGAAGTGCAGGCCGCCGCTCCCAGTATAGACGTGGTAGAAGTAATAATACGTCAGCCAGCGTGCCAGCAGGCCCGTGACAAGTATCAGCAGCAGAGGATGCCACTTCCCGAGCAGAGCGGTCTTAAGCTGTGGCATGCACTTTTATTCTGTGGCTGGATGATGCTTCCGCGTTCATGGGTTTCGGAAATACAACCGACCCACTGTGGCAAGGTACTTACGGCCTCTGAGCAGATAATCGAAAAGATTCAACCCGGTTTTGCTTTCTCCGCCGGCGCGGGGCACGCAGATGTAGGGTACTTCCACCGCGTGGTATCCGGCACGCAGCGCTCGGCAGAGGAAGTCAATGCAATACTCTCCGTAGTCCCCGCGTAGACGTATCCGCTGCAGTACTTCGGCTCTTGCCGCGACGAAACCACTGGTGTAGTCGCGCAGCTGGCTGCCGAGCAGCAGCCGTGCTAGCTCGTTAATCAGCCTGCTCAGGGTGCGCGCCATCAATCCGTGGGCGGCATCGGCCCCGCCGCTGACCCAGCGCGATCCCACGCTCACGTCGGCGCGTTGCTGCATCAGTGGCATCAATAGCGCGTGAACATCCTCTGGCGGCATAGAGTGATCACAATCCATCCAGCTCACCAATTCAGCTTGATATGTGTTCAGGGCGGCGTCAATTCCGCACTGGATGGCGCTGGTGAGCCCTTTCTCGTTCCGGCGTTGAATCAGCGCCACGCGCAATTGACCGCTGCGATTGTGGCGCAGCGCCAGCGCGCCTACTGTCTGCGCGGTGCCGTCCGAGGATGCGTCATCCACCACCAGCGCCATGTGGGTGTCGCTCGTGGCTGCCAACAGGCGCTCGATGAGCGCCGCGATGTTCTCGCTCTCATTGTACGTGGGCAGCACCGTGCAAACGCGCATTGGTTAATCAGCCGTCTTTCGGGCGAGTGCATACAGGCTCAATCCTGCCGGGAACCCGACCGAGCGCAGCATGGCTGCCTCAGCGCGGAGCACAGCGGTGAGCGCCACGGCGAGCGCCCGCGCTGGCGAGAGTTGGGCATCGACGGAGGCCAGACGCACCAAGACTGCCACGCGCATCGCAATTGCCGGCAGCAGCATCAGCAGGTTTGCGTGCGTCAGTCTCTCAATCGCAAAACCCGCCTTGTGGAGCGCGGCGCGAATCTCCTTTGCACTGTAGCGGCGTCCCGTCCCGAAGGCGCGGTCGTGTTCCCCGCGCAGCCAGGCGTACGCGCTCACCCGCAGTGCCATAACGCCGCCAAAAATCAGCACGCGTCGGCTTTCATCCAAAGCAGTCTGCAAGCACACGCCTTTTTGGTCAAATGCGTCCAACCCTACCACGATGGCGAGAGAGCGATCGGAAAACGGCAAGTTGTGCAAATCCGCCTGCGCCAGCGAAAGTCGTCCGGAGCCGGAAGCCCGCCCGGCTGCCAGCGCTGCCGGGTTTCTATCGACGCCGAGGGTAGTGTACCTAGGGTTCTTTTCCGCGAGCTCACGTAAGAATGTACAGCCGCCACAACCCACTTCCAGCAGCGGGCCATTGGGGAGTACGCTGCTTTCCAGAATGGCGTGACTGACCGCGCGCATGCCCACGCTCCACCAGTGGTGGCTCTCGGATGCGTATAACCTGTCGAGCAACCGGGCTGGTGCAGGGGCGTTCACAAGGATGGACGCGCCTACAACAACGTCTCACGTACGGCGGCGCAAACTTGTTCCAGCTGCGCTTCGCTCAGGCCGAGGCCGGAGGGGAGATACAGCCCCTGTCGGGCAAGATGGTCGGCGACTGGGTACGTTTCGTCCTTGAAGAGACCGCGTTGCTGCATGACTGGCTGCGCGTGCATGCCTAGGAAAAACGGGCGCGTGTCCACACCGCGCTCCCGCAATCGCGCCGCGAATTCGCGCGCACTCAGTTCGTGCTCGCGGGCAAGAACCACGCCGTACATCCAATACACTTGACGGGCCCAGGCCCGCTCGATCGGCAGCTGCAAGCCGGGGACGCCGGCCAACCGTTCAGTGTAGGCCTTCCCCATCCAACGCTTGCGAGCCACGGTTTCATCCATGCGTTCGGTTTGCGCCAGCCCGAGTGCGGCCTGCAGGTTGGTCAACCGAAAATTGTGTCCGAGTTTTTCGTGGTGGAAACGTCGTTCGGGCTGGAAGCACAAGTTGCGCAGGCTGCGGGCGCTGGCGGCCAGCGCTGCGTCATCGCACAGCAGCATGCCGCCCTCGCCAGTGGTGACCAGTTTGTTGGCGTAGAAGCTGAACACGCTGAGCGTGCCCATGCTGCCGCAGCGCACCCATCCAGCTTGCTCGCCCGCGCGGCCGCTTTGATACTGCGCTCCGTGCGCTTCGGCGGCGTCCTCGATGATGGTCAAGTCGTGCTCGTCGGCCAGTACCAGCAGCGCGTCCATATCGACCGGGTGTCCGTAAATGTGCACGGGCATAATGGCGCGCGTGCGCGCGGTGATTCGCGCCGCCACCTGACTGGCGTCCATGCACCAGGTCTCGGGGTCGGCATCCACCAGCACCGGAACGCCGCCGTTGTACAAAACCGCGAGCGCGCACGAGATGATGGTGAAGGTCGGCATGATGACTTCGTCGCCAGCCTCCAGGTTTAGGCAAGCGACCGCGGTCTGCAGCGCGGTGGTGCCGCTGCTGGTTGCTACGCCGTGCTGCCGGCCGCAGTATTCAGCCCAACTGGATTCGAACGCATGGATGTATTTGCCCGCCGAGGAAATCCAGCCGCTCTGCAGGCATTCGAGTACGTAATCGTGCTCACGCGCACCGATTTTCGGCTCGTTGACCGGAATCATTTCCGTATGCTAAAAGCGTTGTTTTTCCTCGATGCCGATGTAAGGCCCCTGCTTGATCTCCAGCAGCACGGTGTCTTCTAGCATGCGGAAACCATGTCCGCCCGCGACCATCACCATCACGTCGCCGGGGGTCATCTGAAGCGTCTCGACCAGTCGTTGCTCGGAGTCGAAAATATCGATTTCGCAGCGCCCTTTGCGCACCACCAACACCTCGGAGGTGTTGGAAATGTGCCGGTCAATGGTGCGGTGGAAATGGCTCTGTATCTCATCGCCCTGCGGATGCACTACGAAGCCGACCTGAAAGTTGTGTTCCGGGGGTGTGATGAAAGAGGTGATGTCAGTGGTGAACTCCACGCGGACGATGTAGGCGAGCAAGGCCCCGTCTTGCGCGCACACATAATGAATGAACTCAGGCATGTTCTCTTCCTTCGGCTCTGGCGCGCGTCGCCGGGCTGCTCCGGCCCTAGCGCACGGCCAGCGAGCACGGCAAAATGATAGCAGACTCGGAAGCGTGCGGCAAGCGTTCTGCGCTCCGCCCGGGTGTTATAATCGCGCTCTAAATGGCACAGAATGAACTGAGTTTCATTGACGAGGCCCACATTTACGTGCGGGCCGGCGCGGGTGGCAATGGCGTCATGCACTTCCGGCGTGAGAAGCATGTCCCGTTGGGTGGCCCTGATGGCGGCGACGGCGGCGACGGCGGCGCAGTGTTTCTGGTGGTTGATGGTGGGATGAACACCTTGATGCCGTTTCAGCGCCGCCGTAATTTCCGCGCGCAGAATGGCCACAACGGGGGCGGAAATAACAAGACCGGCCGCAGCGGTGTAGACCTAGAAATCGCTGTGCCGCCCGGTACGGTTGCGCGCGAACCCGATGGCGGCGCGCTGCTGGGGGACCTGATCGAGGCAGGGCAGCGCATGCAGGTGGCGAGAAGCGGCAAGGGTGGTCGCGGAAATGCGCGCTTCGCCACTTCGCGCAACCGCGCGCCGCGCGTGGCTGAAAAAGGCGAGCCGGGCGAGACCCGCGGCCTGTCCCTTGAGCTGCGCCTGATTGCTGATGTCGGCATCGTCGGAATGCCGAATGCAGGCAAATCCACTTTTCTCGCAGCGGTCAGCGCTGCGCGGCCAAAAATAGCTGATTACCCATTCACCACGCTGGTGCCAAACCTGGGCGTGGCCGACCTCGGTGACTATCGTACGTTGGTGCTGGCCGACATACCCGGCCTGATTGAAGGCGCCCACGCCGGGGTGGGGCTGGGTGCTGCGTTTCTGCGCCACGTGCAGCGCACGCGCGTGCTCATCCATTTGCTCGATGGGCTCTCCGAACAGCCACTGGCCGATTACAGTCAGATCCAGTCAGAACTGGCGCTCTTTGATTCACAGCTTGCCGCAAAACCGCAACTAGTTGCGCTGAACAAAACTGACTTGCCGGAAGTTGCCGTGCGGCTGCCCACAATACGGGCGCAGTTTTCCGAGCGTGGGCACGCGCTGAGCGCTGTGTCGGCGATTGCCGGCCGGGGAGTGCGCCAGCTGCTGCAGCAGGCTGCGGAGATGCTCGCGGCAATGCCGTTCGAGACCTCACCGGAAGAGATGCCCGTGTATCGACCGCCGAAAGACGCTGTCGATTTTGAAATCACGCGGGAGCCGGACGGAGGTTTGCGGATTTCGGGTGAGCGCATCGAGCGAGCCGCCCAGATGACATACTGGGAATACGACGATGCAGTACTCCGTTTTCAGCGCATTCTGGAGGGGCTTGGAGTGCGTTCGGCTCTGGAGCAACAAGGGGTGTGTGAGGGTGATACAGTGCGCATAGGCAAACATGAACTCGAGTGGGTTGAGTGAACCCCGGCGCTTTCTGCGCATTATACGACCAGCACCGTGTTGGGATGCGCGCCGCCGAGCGCGGCTGAGAATTATGCCCGCTCTGGCGTGCATCCTGAGCGAGCGAGTGGAAACTGAGGGCCGAAATTAACCTGTGCGGTTACTAAAAGACGCGTATTTCATCGCCGTTGCGTTAAACCACATGGCAGTTGACATGCTCAACAGCCAGAAGGCAATATTGATGGTCTTTCTGGCGCCCTCGCTGGGGCTGAGCAACGCCGATATCGGACTGGTGGCGCTCATTTATTCCTTTTTTGGCTCGCTAACGCAGCCCTTGTTTGGCTTGCTGGCGGACCGATTCAAGACGCCATGGCTTAGCGGCGGGTCGCTGCTGTGGATGGCCGGCTGGTTTGCTGTGGCGATTTCAACTCCGGGGCGTTGGACGATTCTGGCGCTGATTATTGGGGCGCTGGGCTCAGCCGCATTCCATTCTGCCGGCACTGAGCGCGCCACTACGCGGGGCGAAACGCTGATGGCCGGGCGGACTGCGTCCGCGGCGTCGCTGTTTTTTCTTTTTGGGCAGGTGGGACTTTCCGTCGGACCAGCATTGGGTGGGGTCTTGATGCAGGAATTGGGCGCACGCGGCGTACTTGTGTTGACCGCCGTGGCTGTGCCGGTGGCGATGAATTCACTCTACAGGTTGTATTGGACCGCAAGATTCGCACGCCCGGAATCCGATTCGTCGACTCCTGAAATTGCTGATGCACCCAGTGGCTTTCGCACAGGCAAATGGGTGCTGGTGGCGTTCGCGCTGCTGGTGCTGTTTCGCACGATCCCACAACTTACCTCGATAACCTTCCTGCCTAAACTCTTTCAGGACCGTGGGTATTCCCCTGCAGCCTATGGTTTGATTGCATCGTTCTTTATGGCCGGTGCAGCGCTGGGCGGGGTGGCCGGCGGATTCCTTGCTGACCGTTGGGGTCGGCGGCGCGCCATATTGTGGACTTTGCTTGCCGCGGCGGCGCCGATGCATCTCTACCCGGTGGAGGGAGGGCTGAGCCTGTATCCGTTGGTTTTGCTTGCAGGTGCTTTCAGTGGCGCTTCCCATTCGGTGATAGTGGTGCTGGCACAGGCGCTACTTCCGCGTCGGCGCGCGCTGGCATCCGGTCTGACTCTTGGGTTTATGTTCGCCAGCGGGGCCTTCGGGTCGTATATTTATGGATTGGCGGCGGACGTCTATCCGCTGGCTGCGGTGATGCAAACGAACGGCGTGCTTTGCCTACTGGCGGCGCTCCTCAGCCTGACTCTACGGCGCGATTCGGCTCCGGGGCGGACTGCCGCTGCCGAGGTTGGTTGATGTCTCTACGCGAGAATTGTGCATATCGGGAAAGACTATATAATAAAGGGACGTATTTGATCACATGATTCACGCATGCCCGGTTACGATGTCCGGTCGTGCGCCTGGAGGCGATAACCATCTAGGAGGTGAACGACAAAAAAATATGACAGCGGTCGTACCACGGAGTGCTGGGGATAAATGCAGAAAGTAGCAAGCTGTACGTTAGTTCTCAGCAAGAGTTTCACGAAAACACAGGAAAATACAGGAGGTAAAAATGTCTCGTAAGATTTATGTTGTATTCTCTCTGACGATGGTGCTTGGGTTGCTGCTGGCAGCTTGCGCTCCGGAGACGGTTGAGGTGGTGAAGGAAGTGCCGGTCGAGGTGACCCGCATCGTGGAAGTGGAAGTGGAAGCTGCCGGCCCCGCTAGTGGCTATGGTGCGACGCTGGCCGCCATCCAAGATCGCGGCTACCTGATCTGCGGTGGCGCTTATGCCGTGCCGGGTTTCGGTTATATTCAGGAAGACGGCTCACATGTGGGCTTTGACATCGATATCTGCCGTGCTATCACGGCTGCGATCTTTGGCGATCCTGACGCAATTGAATACAGCGACCAGAGTTCCAAAACGCGCTTTACCGCGCTGGCGAATGGAGAGTTGGACTTGCTCAGCCGCACAACGACGTGGACTCTCACTCGCGATACCGAGCTGGCCGCAAACTTCACTCACACTACGTTCTATGATGGGCAGGGCATGATGGTGCGCAAGGCGTCCGGATTTACAGAGCTTGAAGAACTGGACGGTGGCTCCGTTTGTGTGACAACTGGAACCACGACTGAGCTCAATCTTGCCGATCAGTTCGCCTCGCGTGGCCTGGAATACGAACCAATCCTGTTCGAGGAGGCCGACGACACCTGGGGCGCCTACGAGGAAGGTCGTTGCGACGCGGTGACCACCGATAAATCCGGCTTGGCCGCCCGCCGCACGCTCCTAGCGGTTCCGGACGACCACTATGTCATGGCGGTGACGATGTCCAAAGAGCCGCTTGGTCCGGTGGTGCGCCACGGTGATGACCAGTGGTACGACATCGTGGACTGGGTGGTGTACGCGCTGATCTTCGCAGAAGAGCAGGGCATCACTTCCGGAAACATCGATACGTTCAAGGGTTCTGGGAACCCCAACATCGCCAAGATGCTGGGCGAAGAAGGTGAGATGGGTGCCAAACTGGGCCTGTCCAACGACTGGGCTTACAATGCCATTAAGTTGGTTGGCAACTATGGCGAAATCTACGGCCGCCATCTGGGCCCGGACACACCCGTCTTCATCCCGCGTGGCATGAACGAGCTCTACGCGAATGGCGGATTGATGTACTCTCCGCCTATCCGCTAAAAGTTTGATGGCACGGTTCGTCAGGGGAGCTTAACTTTCCTGGCTTCCTAAGTGGGTAAACATGGGCTGGCCGGGGAAAGGCGCTGTGCGCGCCCCGGTCAGCCTTGTATGTGACGCAAGGCCAGACAAAACTTCTTGCTGAATCCGCCGTTATCTTCGCAGGCGACTCCTTTCTGGCGCGATGAGCGCGTACGTCAGGTGTTCGCGCAAATCGCCACCGTACTCATCTTCTTGCTCATAGCGGGCTGGTTGGTCAGCAACATGCTGCAGGCGCTTGAGCGTCTTGGGCTGATGCCCTCGCTCTCATTCATGGACTTGACTTCTCAATTCGATATCGGTCAGCCCAAAGGCATGCACGGCCGCGACGACCCGTATTGGAACGCTTTCCGCACGGGCCTTTATAACACGGCTCAGGTGAGCCTCTTCGGCATTGTCCTGGCGACCATCTGGGGCACCGTACTCGGTATCGCCGGCCTCTCCTCCAACCTGTTGGTGGCCCGGATATCACGCTATTACATAGACCTGCTGCGCGGAATCCCGCTTCTAATTCTGATGATCTTTGTGCACAAGGGTATTTTCATCAAGTTCCCGGGTATTAATGATGCCATGATGCTGGGGGATTCGACTTTCATCACTAACCGCGGTATTTACTTTGTGGGGGGAACTCCCACGGAGAGCACGGATGATTATCTCCGCATTCTGTTGATCGCCGTACTGGCAGCCGCGTTGCTGGCCGCACTGCTGATTCGGCGTGGAAAACAGACCGGGCGCCCGCCGATGACGACGCTGTGGACGCTGGTCGTCTTTTTTGCAATTTCGGCAGTCGGCTGGCTGCTGTTGTCAAACCAGTCAAACCCGCCCTGGCTGCCCGATCTCCCCTACGTAAAAGGGTTGAACATCAAGGGAGGCATTCGCCTCACCCCGGAATTTTCGGCTGTGCTCTTCAGCCTGGTGATTTACACGGCTAGTTTCGTCGCCGAGACGGTGCGGGCCGGCATCATGTCGGTTTCCAAAGGGCAGCGTGAGGCCGCGCGCTCGCTGGGCTTGAGCGGGCTTGACACGCTGCGGTTGGTGATCATGCCCCAGGCTATGCGCGTGATCGTGCCTCCCCTGACCAGCATTTGGTTGAGCCTTACCAAGAACTCCTCGCTTGCGCTCGCTGTGGGCTATCCGGATTTGGTGGCGGTGGCCGGCACGATTCAGATGCAGAGCGGCCGCGCGGTGGAGGTGTGGACCGGATTGGTGATGGTCACATATGTCTCGCTCAGTCTGCTCACCTCGCTCTTCGGCAACTGGTACAACCGCAAAATGGCCATAGTGGAGCGCTGACGATGGCAGTGATGGCCGGGGAACATAAAAGACGCGATGTGCTTCCGCCGCCGGTGGAGCGCTACACCGTGCTGGGTTGGTTGTACAAAAACCTGTTCAGCAGCTGGTACAACATCCTGCTGACCGGGTTGTCGCTTGGGATAATCTATATCGTGTTGAAACCGACGCTTGTGTGGGCCTTCACAAAGGCACGCTGGGTTTCGGTGGCGTTGAACATGGCCAACCTTTTCGTGGGGGTCTATCCGCGCGAAGAGCTCTGGCGCGTCTGGTGGGCCGTGTATGTGCTCGTGGCGCTCATCGGATTGAGTTGGGGAGCACATTTCCGAAATCACTGGCGCGGAGTGGTTTTCTTCTCTGCGCTGACGTTGCTGGGCGCTCTTCCGATAGAGCTTAGTGTCATGGACATGCAGCGCGAATC
>DASCOB010000035.1:0-8260 GCA_036011785.1 Anaerolineales bacterium
TTGGCGAATTGAATGTTAGCGGAAAAGTCGGCCTTTACGGGCGCGAGGAGCAGGGGTTCACTCTCGCTCTGGCCAATGAGTTGCGCGCGCGTCTGCCGGAGATTACCTTCATCGGCGAGCCCACCCCGAACGTGTTGCATCTCGCGCAACTGACCAAAGGTGCAGACGAGCTGACGCGCATCCGAGCGCTGGCTACTACTGCTCTCGGTGTGGTGGCCGACACGCGCCAGTTTCTGGCCGCACACGCGGTCCAACAAGGACGCCTCGTCACCGAGAATGGCGCGCCGCTGACTGTCGGAGATGTGCAACGCCAGATCCGCCGCTGGAGTGTGGAGCGCAATTTGGAAAACCCCGAGGGAATAATTTTCGCCAACGGCCGCGACGCCGGCGTGCCGCACTCGCGCGGACGAGAAGATGCCCCGCTCCGCCTCGGAGAAACCATCGTCTTCGACTACTTCCCGCGCGAGGCCGGCGGCGGTTACTTTTATGACTTCACGCGCACATGGTGTCTCGGCCACGCACCGCTCGTAGTAGAGCAGGCACACGAGCAAGTGCGGGCGGCTTTCGACCTAGCGCTTTCCGAGCTGCGCGTTGGGCAGTCCTGTCGGAGGCTACAGCGTGTGGTCAATAATTGTTTCGAGGGTCAGGGCCACCGTACAACCCGCAGCCACCCCGACACAACTAAGGGATACGTGCACTCGCTGGGGCATGGTATTGGCCTCAGCGTCCACGAGCACCCGCGCCTGGCGGAAACGGCCGCGCCGGAAGAACAGGTGCAGGCCGGCATGGTGCTGACCATCGAACCGGGGTTATACTACCCGGAGGATGGTTTCGGCATTCGCGTGGAGGATTACGTCTGGCTGCACCCGGAAAGCGGGTTGCCCGAAACCATCGGAGTGTTTGATAAGGAACTCGTGATTCCGCTCTGAGCGGGTCGAGAGGAGAGCCCATAGTGACAGTGCGCATACTTGGCATCGAGACCTCGTGCGATGAAACAGCCGCCGCCGTGGTGGAGGAAGGTACCGAGATTCTCTCGAATGTCGTTGCCTCGCAATCTGACCTGCACGCGCAGTACGGCGGCGTCTTCCCAGAAATGGCCTCGCGCGTACACATTGAGACCATTCACGGCGTGATAACCAGCGCGCTGGCGCGCGCGCACGTCAGCCTAGATGATCTCTCCGCCGTGGCGGTGACGCGCGGGCCGGGACTGGCCGGTTCGCTGCTGGTCGGAATCAACGCAGCCAAAGGGTTAGCGCTGGCGCGCAGCCTACCGCTCATGGGTATCAATCATCTGGAAGGCCATATTTATTCGCTCTGGTTCAATGAACACACGCATGAAGTGGAATTCCCGTTGCTGGCTTTGATCGTCTCGGGCGGGCACACCGAATTGGTGCTGGTAGAGGAGCATTTACAATACCAGCGCCTGGGCGGTACGCTTGATGACGCCGCCGGCGAGGCCTTCGACAAAGTGGGCCGCCTGCTCGGTTTGCCCTATCCCGGTGGGCCGAGAGTGGAAGAGGCTGCCCGCGGCGGCAACGCGGAGGCCTTCGACTTCCCGCGCGTCTGGATGGATGACAGCTGGGATTTCTCGTTCAGCGGGTTGAAGACAGCGGTGATGCGCGCTGTCAGACAACGCTTCCCGGAGTGGGACAGCGGACGGGACACGGCCTCTGTCGATTTACCAGTGGCAGATCTGGCAGCCAGTTTTCAGGCGGCGATCATCGACGTGCTCACGGAGAAATCAGTACAGGCGGCCGAGAAACATAAGGCTACTGCCATGTTGGTCGGCGGCGGCGTCTCGGCAAACCGGGCACTTTGCACCGCCATATCCGAACGGGCTGGAGAGATACCAGTCTATTACCCGCCGCAGGAGCTGAGCACTGACAATGCCGCTATGATAGCCGCCGCGGGCTACCGGCGCTTTCAAGCGGGGCAGCGCGATGGATGGGATCTGGACGCCCGATCCACCTGGCCGCTGGTGTAATTAGACTAAACTTCGTTCACTAGCGCGAAAACCATCGGCCGGCGTTTCATCTCCTCGTAGAAGAAATCTGAGAGCGCATTCTCCACGCGGCGGCTGATTTTGCCGTTCGAGTTGGCCTCGGCTGCCGAGACGGCTTTCTCTGTGGCCCGACGGAACAATTTCTCGGCATCGCGCACGAACACGAAACCGCGCGAGGTAATCTCCGGAGTGTTGAGCAACTGGCGTGTCTCCGCATCAACTAGCAGGCTGATGATAACGAATCCGTCGCTCGCTAAACGGTCGCGCTCGCGCAGCACCTGCGGGCCGATATCGCCCACGCCGGTACCGTCAACATAAACATAGCCGCCGGGCACGCGCCCGGAAATCTTCAGCGAATCAGGCGTCAACTCCAGCACGGTACCGTTTTCCACCACGGCGACATTCTCAGCCGCAATGCCGACCTCGTGCGCCAGCGCGCTGTGCGCGTGCAACATACGCAGCTCGCCGTGCACCGGCACGAAGAACTTCGGCTTGACCATGCGAATGAGCTGCTTCTGCTCCTCCGCCCGCGCGTGGCCGGAGACATGCACCGGCAGCAGCGGGTCGTACATCACGCGGGCCCCACGCCGGATGAGTTTGTTGATGGTGCGCGAGACCACCTCCTCATTGCCGGGAATCGGATGCGCGGAGACGACAACCGTGTCGCCTTCTTCCAAATCAAACTGACGATTACGTCCCACCGCTAGCCGTCCCAGAATGGAAGATGGCTCACCCTGCGAGCCAGTCATCATCAGTGTCACCTCGCTCTTGGGCAGCGCCAACGCTTGATCCAGCGGTAGCAGTACCCCGTGCGGGTCCTTCAGATAGCCCAACTTCAGCGCCATTCTGGAATTCACCACCATGGAAGTGCCCACCAGCGCCACTCGGCGTCCGTGCCGCTGCGCGGCATTAATCACCTGCTGAATGCGCGATATCAGCGAGGCAAATGTGGCCATCAATATGCGCCCGTCGGCCTCTCGAAACACTTGGTCAAAAGCGCCGTCAATGACGGCCTCCGAGCGCGTCCAGCCCGGCTGGTCGGCGTTGGTCGAATCCGAGAGCAAAGCCAGCACGCCTCGGCTGGCGAATTCGCCCAGTTTGGCGAAATCGGTCGGCCAGTCATCCACTGGCGTCTGATCCAGTTTAAAATCGCCCGAGTGCACCACCAGTCCGACCGGCGTAGTGATGCCCAGTCCGACCGCATCGGGGATGCTGTGGCAAACATGGAAGAACTCGACCTCGAAAGGCCCGATGCTCACCTTTTCTCCTGCCTGAACCGCGTGAAGCCTGTCTTCGTCATATAGCTTCGCCTCGCGCAGCTTGGCCTCCAGCAGCCCGCGCGTGAGCGGGGTGCCGTAAATCGGGGCATCAATCTCCCGCGCCACGTGCCGGATTGCGCCGGTGTGGTCCTCGTGCCCGTGCGTGACCACAATTCCGCGCACGCGGTCGCACCTTTCCTTTAGATAACTGAAATCGGGGATGATGTAGTCTACGCCCCACATGTCGTTTTCCGGGAACATCAGCCCGGTGTCGATGATGAGAATATTACGCCCGTATTCCAGCACCATCATGTTCTTTCCAACTTCCCCTAGCCCTCCAAGGGGAACAATCCTAAGTGTCTTTTCTGTCATTTCTCTTTCACTCCAATTAAAAAACCCGCCGGCATAGTTTTGCCCGTCGGGGAAGTTTCCTCCCAGTTATCCAGTTGTGATGTGTACTCAACCAGTTTTTCAGGCGAAGTTCCTGCGGCCCAAAGGCCCCCTCAAGACAATCCGATTTTTTTCTAGTTGGAAGTTTATCACAGGCAAGGCATGCTGTCAAAGCACGCCTGCCAGCGCAAATGCGGGCATCACCACACCGAAAAGCGCGTACAGCGCCAGCGCGGCCAGCGTTGGGGCCAGCGCAGCCGGCAGCCAGCGCAGCGCCTGCTTGCCGGCCGGCCAGAGGTTCCCCAATGCAGCAGCCCAACCCCACATTCCGGCTGCACACGCCAGCGCTATCGGCGCCAATGCCGGGAAAAGGTAGCGCCCCTGATGCTGTACGAATTCCAGGTTATATCCCAGGTATTGCACCAGAACGGCCACGGCCGTCGCTGTTAGCAACGCCACGTCCTCGCGCTTCCGTGCCGAAAAATGTGGCCGTTGCCCGAATGCGATAGCAAGTCCGGCCAGAATCAGCAGCGAAAACGCCGCCAGTAATCGGTACGCGCGAACGCCCATCAGCACGCCCATCCAGCCAAACTGCCCCCAGAAACTCTGGAAAGTAGTTTGCGCGAAACGCGAGCCAAATTCATAAACCCCGTAGTGCTGCAACCATTCGGCGCTGCGCGGCTGCCCAACCACAATCTGCGCATGGCGCTGCAGGCCGAGTACATCCGGCCAGCTATACACCAGCAAATTGCGTCCCCACCAGAACGCACCCAAAAGCAGGGCCGGCAGCATCATTTGCCACAACTCATACCAGTTCCAGCGCCGTCGCCGCGAGCACAACAGCAGCCGCGCGAAAACCGCTAGCGGCGCGAGCACATACACAGTGGTTTTTGTCAGGAAGGCCAGGCCTATGACTAACCCCAGCGCCCTGCTAGCAGAGCGCCGCAGCAGCAGCCACAGCCCCAGCGCCATCAGTAGCTCGGCCAGGGCATCGTTGTTCACCGCAGCCATCATGGCCACATGTTGGGGCAGAAAAGCAAAAAAACCCGCCGCGCCCAGTGCCAGCGCCGGGTGGCGCGGAAAGAGCGCCTGAGCGCACAGCCCGGCGAAGAACAGCGCCGCGCCCCCCAGCACCAACGAAAACAGGCGCAAGGCCAGCAGTGAGCCGCCCGAGAGCATGAACAGCGGTGTGGCCAGCAGATAATACAGCGGCGGTTGGTGGCCCTCATAGCGCAGCACATCCACCGCCATTCCTGCGGGAAAGCCGCGCGCGGTCAATTGGCTGAGATACACCTGGTCGTAATCCCCGCGCCGCAACACCGGCAACCTTCCTGTTTCAGCCAACCCACGAATGTAATTGTAGTGCGCCGGCTCATCCGGCGCTTGCCAGACAGGGGTGTTGACAGCGTATAACACGCCGATTATCAGATATGTCAGCAGGATGAACCCGATGCCGACACGTACAGCGCGGGGGGATTCCATCAGCACGCTGGGTCAGCCCAGCCGATTCATCTCTTCAGCAACGATGCTCTCGTCCAACTTCCGGAAGAGCGGCGCGGGCGGGCGCAGCGCCTGCCCCGCCTCCAGTTCGCTCGGCTGCCAGCGGCCAGTGGCGTCCTCGTCCAAATAGACCAGTGCGGTGTGAGAGCGCTCGCTTTCCCGATAACTCTCGATGGCCTGTTCACCAAATAGCTTTCCATCGTAACCCAGATAACTTTGCAATTGCTCAGAGCTGAAGGGGATAAACGGGGAAAAAATGATTTTCAGCGAATCGACCGCGCGCAGCGCCGTGTACACCGAACGCGCCGCGGCCGCCCGGTCGCTCTTGATGCTGAACCATGGCGCTTGTTCCTCCAGATACCGGTTGACCTCGCCAGCCAGCCTGAGCGCTTCCTGCAACGCAGCGCGCAGCTTGACCGCGCCGAGAAATTCACCAACAGAATCGAAGCCGGCTGCAATTGCATCCAGCAGCCGGTCGTCCTCTGGCCGCAGCTCTCCCGGGGCAGGCACGCGTGCCTCAAAATTCCGGTAGGCGAAACTCAAGACACGATTGACAAGGTTGCCCCATGTCGCCACAAGTTCATCATTATTGCGTTGCTGAAACTCCGCCCATGCCCAATCGCTGTCCTTGGATTCGGGCATATTAATCGTCAGATAAAAGCGCACCGCATCGGGGCCATAACGTTCCAACACGTCCAATCCCCAGACAGCCCAGTTACGGCTGCCGGAAATCTTATCCCCCTCCAGGTTCATGAATTCATTCGCCGGTACATCAAAGGGCAGGTTCAGTTGCTCGCCACCATCATCGGAAAACAGACGCCCAACACCGGCCAGTTCGGCTGGCCAGATCACGGCATGGAAGGGGATGTTGTCTTTTCCGATAAAATAGTAGCTGCGCGCTTCAGGGTCGTACCACCAGTCCTGCCATGCCGCCGGTGTGCCTCTGTTCTTTGCCCATTCAATGGAAGCCGAAAGATACCCGATTACGGCTTCGAACCACACGTAAAGGCATTTGCCCTCCCAACCCTCGAGCGGCACCGGGATGCCCCAGTCGAGGTCGCGTGTAATCGCGCGGCCACGTAACCCGGTCTTTTCCACCGTGTAGCGCGATGGCTTTATCACATTTGGACGCCAGTGCTCCTTATCAGCTGCCAGATATGCGCTCAACTGTGGGGACAGTTTGGCAAGATCAAGGAAAAAATGCTCAGTATCGCGCAGCTCCAAAGAGAGGTTACCGGTCTTGGAACGCGGTTTAATCAGATGCGGACCGTCGAGCATGCTTCCGCAGCCATCGCACTGGTCACCGCGCGCGTTCTCGTACCCACACAGATAGCAGGTGCCCTCCACGTAGCGGTCCGGCAGAAAACGCCCCTCCCGAGGTGAATACCATTGCGCCTCTGTCTTCCGATACAGGTATCCGTTTTCTAACAGACGGGTGAAAATGGCCTGCGCCACCATAAAGTGGTTTTCAGAATGGGTGGTTGTAAAAAGGTCGTACGTCAAGCCAATTTTCTGGAACAACTCCAGAAAACGATGATGACAATGTTCGTAAACCTGCTGCGCGCTTTTACCCTCTGCGTCGGCTCGCACCGTTATCGGAGTGCCGTGCGCATCAGAACCGGAAACCATCAACACGCGGTTGCCCCGCAGGCGTTGATAACGCGCGAAGATATCCGCCGGTAGGTAGGCGCCGGTGATATTGCCAACATGAATATCGGCGTTCGCGTAGGGCCAGGCGACGGCTACAAGGATGTTCTGCGACATAATCTAATTATGCTCAGCAACAAAAAAACCGCCAGTCGAGGCTGGCGGGTGGATTTGTGAAGAGTTTCAACCCGGCCCGGAGCTGACCGATCCCGGCGACTGCTACCCGCCCTTAATTGCGGCGAGAACCTCTTCGCCGTGGTTGTCCGGCTTCACCTTCGGCCAAGCCTTGGCGACTCTGCCGTGCTCATTGATGAGATACGTTATGCGGTGCATCCCCATGTACATGCGCCCGTAGTTCTTCTTTTCGCCCCAGGCGCCGTACCCCACAGACATTTCCTTGTCGTCGTCAGACAGTAGCAAAAAGGGTAAATCACCCTTGGCGATGAAGTTGTCGTGCGACTTCAGACTGTCGCCACTGACACCTAGGGTGGTTGCTCCTACCTCCCGGATGTCATCGTGGCAATCGTGGAGGCTGCACACTTCACGGGTACAGCCGCTTGTATTATCCCGTGGATAAAACAAGACGACTACCTTTTTTCCAGTGAAGTCTTTCAGCGAGACAGTCTGCCTATTAGAGGCCGACAGCGAGAATTCGGGCGCTTGGTCGCCTTCCTTGAGCGCCATCACAACACCACAACAGGGGTGAAACTCGGGGTCACCACTAACAACGCGTCGGGATCACGAAAAAGCCGTCAGGTCGAGTATTCTCGCAGCATGCGCGCCCGGCGGGGGTGCCGCAGCCGGCGCAACGCCTTTCCTTCAATCTGACGGATACGCTCACGCGTTAATCCAAATTTGCGCCCCACCTGTTCCAAAGTGTGCGCCTTCCCGTTCGGCAGCCCGAAACGCATGCGCAGAATGCAAGCCTCGCGCGGCGAAAGCGTCGCTAGCACCTCTTCAACCTTTTTCTGCAGCAGGTTATCGTGCGCGGTCTCGCCGGGCGGTGGCAGGCGGTCATCCTCTATGAACGCGCCCAGCTCTGTCTCGCCATCCTCGCCAGCCGGCTGCTCCAGAGACATAGGCTGCCACGAGACTTTGAACATCCAGCGCACCTTTTCCGGTTCCAGATCCAGTTCCTCGGCAAGCTCCTCCGCCGTGGGCTGCCGGCCGTGGCGCTGCTCCAACATGTAGGCGGTTTTGTACAAATTACGGATGCGGTCGTTCATGTGCACCGGCACACGAATGGTGCGGCTCTGGTCCGCAACGGCGCGCGTGATTGTCTGCCGAATCCACCAAGTGGCATATGTGCTGAAGCGGAAGCCACGGCGGTAATCGAACTTTTCCACCGCCTTCATCAGCCCCAGATTGCCCTCCTGAATCAGGTCGAGGAATGGCACGCCCTGGCTGACGTATTTTTTTGCGATTGAAACCACGAGGCGCGTGTTCGCCTTGATGATGTGGG
>DASCOB010000036.1:0-3855 GCA_036011785.1 Anaerolineales bacterium
CGCAGGTAGAGGCTCTCTCGCCGGAGAACATCATCTGTTTCATGCTCGGGCCACTGAGCGGAACGGAGATTAACATGAGCGGGCGGGTGTGCGTGGTTACCAAATCACCACTGACCGGCACGGTGGTGGACAGCCACCATGGAGGCTGGTCGGGCGCGCGCTTGCGCTGGTCTGGTTTCGACGGGTTGATATTCTCTGGGAAATCATCAAATCCGGTGTATGCATATGTTAGCGATGGCACGGTGGAACTGCGCGATGCCTCCGCCGTGTGGGGCAAAGGGGTGCATGATACAGTAGCCCACTTCCGCGATAAGTATGGCGAGAAAGACCTGAGTGTGATTGCCATCGGCCAGGCGGGCGAGAACCTCTCCAGGCTGGCGTGCTGGGTCAACGAGGACGATCGTGCCAGCGGACGTGGTGGCACCGGTGCGGTGGGGGGTAGCAAGAACCTGAAAGCCATCGTGATTAAGGCCGAAAAACAGATACCCAAAGCTGGAGACCGTGATGCTTTGAAAGCAGCCCATGAGCAAGCTTTGGCCGAAATCATGGACGAACGCGTGGTGACCGCGCCCCGTAAGGGAGGGCTGTCTGTGTATGGAACTAACGTGTTGATGAACATGATCAATGCCATTGGCGCCATGCCCACCAAGAACTCCCAGCTCACCTATTTCGACGGGCATGAAAATATCAGCGGCGAGTATGTTGTTGACAATGTCTTGTCCAGTAATCCCACCTGCCATGCCTGTCCGGTGGCCTGTAAGAAAGAGGTCGAGATCAAAACGGGCCCCTATGCTGGCCTGCGCATGGAGAGTATGGAGTACGAATCCGCGTGGGCGATGGGCGCTAATTGCTGCAATGACGATATTGGCTCTGTGGCCAAGATTATTGACCAGTGTAACGATTATGGTTTCGACACCATCGAGATGGGCAACGTGCTTTCCGTCTACATGGAAGCCACTGAGAAGGGCGCCACCAATGGCGCTGGCCTGGCTTGGGGTGACAGCGCTGACATGGTGGCTACCGTCGACAAGATTGCCGCCCGCGAGGGCATTGGCGACGCGCTCGCCGATGGCGCTGAGCGAGCGGCCGAGCACTTCGGCCACCCTGAGATCAGCATGTCCGTCAAAGGTATGGCAATTCCCGCGTATGATCCACGCGGCATCAAAGGCATGGGCATTGGCTACGCGACTAGCAACCGAGGTGCCTGCCACCTGCGTGGTTACACGCCGGCCGCCGAGGCCATCGGCAACGTGTTGGGGCCATCGGAGGTGAGCGATCCATTGGAGACCAAAGGTAAGGGCGAGTTGGCAGTGATTTTCCAGAACGTGCACGCTATGACCGACTGTTTGAATGTCTGCAAGTTTGCCACCTTCAGCGAATCTCTGGATACCTTTGCCTCTCAGTTCACGGCGGTGACGGGCATCGAGGCGGATGCCAATTATCTACTGAACGTCGGTGAGCGCGTTTACAACCTAGAGCGTTACTACAATAACCTTGCTGGTCTCGGCGAGGGATCGGATTATCTACCCGAGCGCTTTCTGAGTGAGCCCTCCACTGGGCCGGGCTCAGAGGGGCACGTTTGCGAACTGGAACCTATGCTAGAGGAATACTACGCGGCAAGAGGTTGGGAGAATGGGGTGGTCCCAGAGGGAAAATTACGCGAACTCGAGATCGTCACATAGGCAGTAGGCTAGGATTGAACTGTCTAACGCTCTGGCATTCAACGGTAACTGGAACCAACCGGGCTTCTTCAAGAAGCCCGGTTTTATTCTAGAGAAGGTCTTAGTAAAAGGCCCCGGTGCGGGTGGCCACTATGTAGGGATGCATAAGAGTGACCATGTCGCCATTCTGAATCGGCGTGCCTAGATCCCCTACTAGGTACGAAAAACGTCCGTTCACAGCTAGACGAGCATAAGGCGATATGTTTCCGTCTTCGTCTAGGAGCAGGTCTTGTAGATTAAAGCGATGCAATAGCGCCTGCAGCAGCTCACCCAGGGTGGTCCCCTCGAACGTGAAATTTACCCGGTCGGCGCCCATGCGAGCTCGTACATTGCCAGTGAATTTGAGTTCGACGTCAATCACCGTTCATCCTCCTCCTACAGCGGGAAAAACATCAATCGTTGCGTCCGCGGAAAGAACGGTTTCTTGCCCACTCTCCAAAAATGGACTATCCCGTCCGTTGACAAACACGTGCACGTGCCCGTATAGTTGGTTTTTCTCATCCAGTAATTCCCGGCGCATTGCGGGGTAACGCTCCACAATCGCATCAACCAATTGCCGGACCGTAGTCCCTTTGACAAGGGAGAACTCAACAGTTTTCGTGCCCACGATCTGCCGCAGAGTGGCGTAGAAGCGTACAGCGAATGGCAAGCGTTTCTCTTTCATGTGTTCGCCTGGGAGTCGGCTAAACTTCGCCTCTGGGCATCATGCTATGTGATATTCCGATTGTAACACTCCAGATCGCATTGCGAAAGAACATCTTTATAGCTATGAAATTGTCGAAAGCAGCGTCAAATCCCGAAAAGCAGGCCGTTACTCTGAGAAAGCGGCCGTCATCTACGCCGATGGCACGAGTTACTCCGGCCTTGGATCGACATACTGAGTGGCAATCCTGTGTTGCGGTTGGCAAGAGAAAGAAATGAGGTAGAACCATGTTTGCTACGCAGAGAACAACAGCAGCCACGACGCCAACCTGGGCCGAGGTCGATGAGCAGGGACGGCTGGTGCTACCATCCGAAACCACCGCTCGTTTTGGGTTGCGACCCGGTGCGCGGCTACGTTTGGACACCGGAGATAACGATATACGCTTGCATCGCCCCATATCCCATTTGGCCAAGGTTTATGTAGAGCCGACCGACCGCTGCAACATCGCGTGCCTGACTTGCTACCGCAACAATTGGGAGGTGGAATACGGGCGCATGGAGGACCACATCTTCGAGCGGGTTCTAGATGGCTTGCGTGAGGTTTCACCACCGCCAGCGGTGTTTTTTGGCGGCATTGGCGAGCCGCTGACCCATCCAGGGATTGTAGACATGATCGCAAGCGTGAAGGAATTGGGCGCTCGGGCAGAGATGATAACCAATGGAACGCTGCTGACCATCGAGCGGTCGGAGGATTTGATCGCCGCCGGGCTGGATTCCCTGTGGGTCTCCATCGATGGGGCTAATCCAGAGAGTTTCGCAGATGTCCGTGTAGGTGCCGAATTGCCGCAAATCATAGAAAATCTGATGGCGTTTCGCCGCGCCCGCAAGTTTTCGTATCCGCCCCATCCCGAATTGGGGATAGTCTTTGTAGCGATGGAGCGCAACATCGCCGAATTGCCGGCCGTGCTGGCACTAGGCCGCCGGTTGGGTGCAATGCGTTTCATGGTGACCAATTATCTGCCACATACCGCCGATGCAATAGAGCAGATTCTGTACAAACGGTCCGTTATGGATATCACTTATCTGGACTCACCCTGGTTGCCCAAACTCGACCTGCCCAAGATCGATATTGATGAGCGCACCGGCCCGGTGCTACTTCAGGCGCTTTCATGTGGAATGAATGTTACTCTGGCCGGGTTGAACCTAAGCGGGGCCAATGATGTGTGTACCTTCATCGAAAGCGGTTCTATGGCGGTTGCGTGGGATGGGGGCGTGAGCCCCTGCACCCCACTGATGCACACACACGGTACCCATCTCAAGGAGCGCAAGCGGCTCTCCCGGCAGCATGTGATTGGAAACGTGGGAGAGCGTGACTTGCTTGATTTGTGGAATGACCCGGACTACGTGGCTTATCGCTCACATGTACAGAGTTTTGCTTTTCCACCTTGCACATTCTGCGGTGGATGCGATATGTCCGAGTCTAATGAAGAAG